>JAFTOK010000078.1 GCA_017463815.1 Clostridia bacterium
AATTTTACGGGTGTATGCATACGCAGTTTTTCTATTATACATTTTGCGTCTACGCCGAGCACGCTGTCGTCGGGCCCGCACATACCAAGGTCGGTTATATACCCCGTGCCGCGCGGCAATATATGCTCGTCCGCCGTCTGAACGTGCGTGTGCGTGCCGAAAATAATATCTATTTTGCCGTCGAAATAAAGCCCGAGCGCGCGTTTTTCGCTCGTTGCCTCCGCGTGGATATCCAGCACGGAAATATCATATTTTCCTTTGTTCCGCTCCAAAATTTTTTCTACGGCGGAAAAAGGGTCGGCGAGGGGTTCCATCATAACGATGCCCATTACGTTGATTATAAGAAACGTTTTGCCCGCCGCGTCAAAAAGCGTGTAGCCGTAGCCGGGCAGAGCCTCGGGGTAGTTTGCGGGGCGGATTATATATTTGTTTTCATCAAGCAAGGATTTTGCTTCGTACGTTTTAAAAACGTGGTTGCCCGTCGTGATAACGTCCACGCCGTAGGAAAATAGCGTGTCGGCACTCTGCCTGTCTATGCCGCTGTTTTCGGCTGAGTTTTCGCCGTTCGCCACGACAATGTCTATGCCGTGCTCCTTGCGGAAAGCCCAAAGTTTTTTGGAAATATAGCCGCAGGAAACCGTGCGCACAACGTCGCCGAGGGCGAGAAGTTTAATTTCTTTCAAAATTACCTCCGTGTAATAAGCCTATTATAAATATTATACTACATTATATTGCAAAACGCAAGGAAAAATAATTTTTGCGGGTGAAAACGTGTTGAATTTTGCAAAAAAATGTGCTAAAATTAAAAATAGCGCGAAAACGCGCTAAAAGGCTACCACAAACGGTAGGCGGTTGCCCTCCACAGCAGGAGGGTTCTTTTCCCTCCGAGTTCCGCAAGGAGGGCGATGCTTATGAACTACATAACATTGTCCGATTTATTCCAATACACATTGGTGATAATCGGCATCGTACAGTTAATAATCACATTGATAAAAAAGAAATAACCGCCCTGTCCTGAGAAAACACGCGGTTAAATTCTTTTAATCGATATTCTTTAAGGGCAACCGTCTACGGGTAGCCTTTTTCTGTCTTTATTATACTTCTTTTTTGAAAATTTGTCAATATAATTTTAATTTTTAAACCGTGTTGAAACGGATACGTACAAAAAAACTGTCAAAAATACACAGAAAAATAAAAAAAGACTTGTAATATCATAGATAAAATGATATAATCCAAAATTGGGAAAGTATATTTTTATATTCCCAAATCTGAAAAATCAAAGGAAAAATCAAAATGAGTCTTAAAATTTACGACCTTACGGTGAACTACCTCAAAAATCCGTGCGGCATAGACAGCCTGCCCAGATTTTCCTATAAGGTAAGTTCCGATTCTTTTGGCGATAAGCAGACAAAACGCCGCATTCGCGTTTATTCCGCGAGCGAAATACTCGCAGAAGTAGACCCCGACGTTTGGGATAGCGGTTGGGTAGAAGATGAAGAAAACGTTCTCATTCCCTATGGCGGAGGCGAGCTTTCTCCTGTTACGAGATATTATTGGTCCGTTGAAATAGAAACCGCAAGCGGCGAAAAAGCGGGCTGCTACGGCGCTACTTTCGTTACGGGCAAGCTCGGCGAACGCTTCACAGCCAAATGGATAGCCGCAAGGGGCGCAAACAAAAGAACGGAGGGTGCAAACTACCTCCGCAAAACATTCGATATATATAAAGACGTTAAAAGAGCGTATCTCACGATTTGCGGTCTTGGCTATTTTGAAAGCTATATAAACGGCGAGAAAACGGGCGACGACCTCCTTTCCCCCGCTTTTACGGCGTACGATAAAGAAACGCTTTATATGCAATATGACGTTGAACACTTGCTCCGCAAGGGCGAAAACGTTATAGGCGTGGCGCTCGGCAACGGTTTCTACAACCACTTCACGGAAGACAACTGGAACTACGATTCCGCAACGTGGCGCAACTTCCCGAAAATGATTTGCGAGCTCAAAATCACGTATAAAGACGGAAAAACGGAAACAATCGTTTCCGACACTTCCTGGAAGAGCTTTGCACACGGTCCCATTAAAATGACGGGTATCCGCAACGGCGAATTTTACGATGCGCGCCTGGAGCTCGGCAAATGGACAGAGCCCGGTTACGACGACGACGGCTGGGACAAAACAAAGCTCGGCAAATGCCCCGGCGGCGTTATGCACGCACAGGAAATGGAACCCATTCGTGTTTACAAAAAATTCCCCGCCGTTCGCAAATGGAAGAGTAAAGAGGGCTGGGTATACGATATCGGCCAGAACATTGCGGGCTACGGCGAATTCCTCATAAAGGGCCGTGCGGGCGATAAAGTTACTTTCCGCTATTCCGACGTTCTCGCGGAAGACGGCGTGGAACTCGATTTCAAAGCGCTCGGTTGCTTTGTAAAATCAGGCTTGTTCCAGACAGACAGATACACGAAGAAGAGCTACAAGCCCGAAAAATGGCACCCCACGTTCGTTTACCACGGCTTCCAGTATATCGAAGTGCTCGGTATAGAAGATAAAGATAATATTCCCGAGCTCGACGAGGTTGTGGGTGTTGCTATCTGCAATGACGTTGGCGATATAGGCGAGTTTTCCTGCTCCGACGAAATGCTCAACAGACTCCAGCATCTTTGCCGTTGGTCGAGCCTTTCCAACTTTGAATCCTTCCCCACGGACAACCCGCACAGAGAAAAGAACGGCTGGACGGGCGACACGTCCCTTTCCTGCGAGCAGATGCTCACAAACTTCGGCACGCGCGCGTTCCTTTCAAAATGGAGCCGCGACCTTGTGGTTTCCCAGCGCCCCGCAGGTCAGATACCCTGCATAGTTCCCTCCCCGGGCTGGGGCTACTCCGGCCTTATGGGCCCCGACTGGTCCAGCGCCCTTATCACTGTGCCGTGGTACATCTACCTTTACAACAACGATAAAGAAGTGCTTCGTGCAAGCTACGAGGCTATAAAGAAAAATATCGATTTCACGCTCTCTATGTGCGAGGATTACGTTCCGAACTACGGCACGGGTGACTGGTGCGCCCCCTTCGATGGTCCCGCTATAGGCGTTAATATGGGCTCTTACAAGTGCCCTGTTGAGGTTACGGACACGGGCTACCTCTACAACGCGGCAAACACTATCGTAAAACTCGCACGCATCTTCGGCAACAAAGAGGACGAGGATTATTACCGGAACCTTGCGCTCACAATCCGCCAGGTGTTCAGAAGCAAATTCTTCGATAAAGAAACGTTCACGGTTGAGGGCGATTGCCAGACGGCGACGGGCACAATGCTCTTCTTCGAGCTCTACGACACGGAAGAAGAAAAGCAGGGCTTGCTCGAAAAACTCAAAGAACAGATTGCGGAAAAAGACGACCACCTCGATTTCGGCGTGCTCGGTTGCAAATTCGTTATGAACGCGCTCGGCTCCTCGGGCAACGGCGACATCGGCACGAAAATGGTGCTCCAGCGCACGTACCCCGGCGTTGCGGAATGGATTAACCGCGGCGCTACGACGCTTTGGGAATGCTGGAACGGCGGCGGTTCGCACAACCACCATATGTTCTCCGACCTTTCCTCGTTTATGTACAAATACATCGCGGGCATTTCCCCCGACGAGGCTGAACCCGGCTTCCGCCACGTTATTTTCCGCCCCGCAATCGACAGCGCTCTTACAAGCGCGAAAGCGAGCCACGAAAGTATGCTCGGCACGGTTCTCTGCGATTGGGCGAAAGACGGCGAAAGCATCAGCGTGAACATAGAAGTTCCTTTCGGTGCGCACGGCACGCTCTATCTGCCAGAACGCTTTGCGGGCAAGGCAAAATGCGGCGACACGGTGCTCGAAGCGAAGGTTGAAAACGGCAAAGCCGTATATGAATTTGTTGCGGGCAAATACACGGTAAATGCTTAAGCAAGTGCAGAATGAATTTTTAAAAACAATAAAATACAAGAGGCTGTCTTATTAAATTTAAAATGCACAAACAAGCCTGCCCTGTGCAATACCCCTTCAAATCGCAAGATTTGAATTACGCTGTGATGTGATGAAATATTATCGATAAGTAAAAATGGGTATAGCCGTAAAGCCTGCCCTGTGCAAGGGGAGGTGCCGAGGAACGAGGCGGAGGGGGTGAAAAAAGCAATTTTTGCAAAAAAACAATCCCCCACCGCCTCGCGGCGGAGCTCCCTTTACACAAGGGAGCCTTTCTTTTTCCTTGCTATGTGCAAATACTCCTTAATGAAGATAGTCCTTTAAAAAAACAAATAACGGAGGTTTTAATGCCGAAAATTTTACACATTGGGGATATTCATCTGGACTCTCCGTTTTCGCTTTTTGACGTGGAAAAATCGCAGGCGAGGCGAAACGAGCTTCGCGGCACGTTCACGTCGATTATGATGTATGCGAAAATGAAAGAAGCGGACGTCGTTATAATCGCGGGCGACCTTTTCGACAGCGAATTTGTGACGAAAGAAACGGTAAATCTTCTCATTTCCCAGTTCTCGGGCAACCCCGCCTGCCGTTTTGTGATTACCCCGGGTAACCACGACCCCGCGACGGCGAAAAGCGCATACCTCAAAACGAAATTCCCCGAAAACGTTTATATTTTCAAAAGCGAAAACGTTGAAAAGCTTTCTTTCGACGACATCGGCGTCGATATTTACGGTTTTGCATATGTAGAGGAAAAATACGAGCAAAATCCGCTTGAAAGAAAGCTCGAAATTGACCCAAATAAAATAAATATATTCGCGGCGCACGCGGATATAACGAACCGAAAAAGTGTATACTGCCCTATGAAAGAGTGGGATTTCGCCGTGAACGGTTTCAATTACGTGGCGCTCGGGCACATTCACGCGGGCGGCGAAATAGAAAAGATTGGCGAAACGTACTATGCCTACTGCGGCTGCCCTGAGGGGCGCTCGTTTGACGAATGCGGCGTAAAAGGCGGTATTTTTATAAATGCAGAGAAAAAAGACGGGGCGCTGAAAATGGACTTCGAGCACCCGCGTTTCTGTAAAAAAAGATACGAAAAAACAGATGTGGACGTTTCGGGGATGAACACCCGTGAAGACGCGGTTTTGCAGATAAAAAAAGCCGTAACGGAACACGGCTGGGGCAAGGATACGCTTTTGCGCGCGAAGCTCTGCGGCGTGGTTTCGCCCGAGGCTTCTTTCGAGGCGGAGAAAATCGAGGCGGCAGATGCGGGAGTTTTCTACATAGAGGTGGAAGATTCCACGCTCCCTCTGCTCGATTACGACGAGCTGAAAAGCGATATAACCATAAAAGGTGCGCTTTTCCGCGAGCTTTTGCTGAAGCTCGAAAGCCGCGATGAGCACGAGTGCAAGCTCGCTTCTCTCGCGCTGAAATACGCCCTCGCTGCTCTCTCGGGTGACGAGATAAAATGACTTTTAATGAATAATGAATGATGAAAAATGAATAATGAATAATTTCGGTGTTCGCGCAGGCGAACGCAAACCACCACCCTGCATCGGCATAGTGGCGGGAATCCCCTTGTCCAAGCCTCCCCTTTGCATCAGCATAAAGGGGAGGGGGACCACGTTAGTGGTGGAGGGGATTTTCAATATACTACAAATAAAACACAAAAATCAGGATTTTTATGGAACAGGACGAATTAAATTTTTATGCCAAAACTTTAAGAAAAAATATGACTAAAGAAGAAAAACACATTTGGTATGATTTTCTTTCCTCATATCCCGTAAAATTTAGAAGGCAAAAGGTTATAGGGCACTATATTGCGGATTTTTATTGTGCAAAAGCAAATTTGGTTATTGAAATAGACGGTTCTCAGCATTATGATGAGCAAGGCAGAGAGTACGATGCCCAAAGAACGGAATTTTTTAAAAGCAAAGGGATAGAGGTTATAAGATTTTTGAACGGTGATATAAATAAAAGTTTTGAAAGCGTTTGCAATCAAATAGACAAAGCTGTGAAAAGATTGATTATGAAAGGTAAAAGCATTTAGGAAAAGCCCTTCCACCGCTTGCGCGGTCCCCCTCCCCTTATGCTGAAGCAAGGGGAGGCTGTGATAAAAATAATTTTAAGAGGTAATTATGGAAAACAAGATAAAAGAATTACAGAAAAATCTCCCTGCGGGGGTGGATTCGTTTATTTCGCTCGACGAAAAAACAGTGCTCTACCTCACGGGTTTTACAATGAATGACGGTGCGCTTTTCGTAACGCGCGACGACGCTGTTTTGTTCGTTGACTTCCGTTATATAGAGGCGGCAAACGAAGAAGCGAAAAACTGCCGCGTGGTTATGCCCGAAAAGAATTTTTATGAATCCATTCGCGAAATTATGGCAGAACGCGGCATAAAAACGCTCGGTTTTGAAGAAAACAAAACCACGGTAGCCGTTCTTGAAAAGCAGCAGAAACTGCTTCCCGACGCGGAATTTGTAAAATGCGGCGACGTTATCACAAAAATGGCGGAAATAAAGAGCGAATACGAGCTTGACCTTATCGCGGCGGCAGAAAGCATTGGCGATGCCGCTCTGGCGGAAGTTTTGCCGAGAATTAACCCCGATATGACGGAAATAGAAGTTGCGCTCGAGCTTGAGTTTGCTATGCGCAAGCGCGGCGCACAGGGGCTCTCTTTCCCCACAATCTGCGTTTCGGGCACGGCATCGAGCCGCCCGCACGGCGAGCCGAGAAACGTGAAGCTGGAACGCGGTTTCCTCACGATGGATTTCGGTTGTGTTTATAAAGGCTATTGTTCCGATATGACGCGCACGGTGTGCCTGGGTACGCCCGACGCGGAAATGAAAAAGGTATACGACACGGTGCTCCGCGCACAGCTTGCTGCAATCGATTACATCACCTCGGGCGGCAGAGATGCGGGCGAGGCAGACGCGGTTGCGCGCAACATTATAAACGACGCGGGTTACGCGGGCAAATTCGGTCATAGCCTCGGCCACAGCCTGGGCATCTACATTCACGAAAGCCCCCGCCTTTCCTCCCGCTCTTTCGGGCAGGAACTCACGGTTGGGCACGTATTTTCCGTGGAGCCTGGCATTTACCTTGAGGGAAAATACGGCGTGCGCATAGAAGACGTTCTCGCCATACGCGAAAACGGCGTTGCGAACTTCGCAAATAGCCCCAAGGAGCTCATTGTAATTTAAAAAACAGGAAAAAAGACCTCGTTCGAGGTCTTTTTTTACGTCAAAAGTGCGTCGCACTTTTAGGGAACGCTAAACTTTTCTCTTTGAGAGAAAGTTTTAAGGAACAAAAATCGCTGACACGATTTTTGAAAATATTATATTCGCGCTTTTCTTTGTTTGAAAGAAAAGTCGCGGCAAAAGAAGCAAAAAAACGTGCCGTTTTATCGCTTTGTTTGTGCTATTCTTGGTTTTGCGGGGCGACTGCCGTCACGAATTTTCACTCCGTTCCGTCGCAAAAATTGTGCCGAACCACGTCGCAAGGGTACGGCGTACGAACTTGTTATGGTCTGCAAACGCGCTAAGGCGCGCCAATGCTTTGTTTTTTACTTAGAACCCAACCGCGTGGTTCCACGCAATTTTCCGTAGGAAAATCGAGCGTGGGGAGCGGTTCTTGCCATAGTTTTCAGCCGTACTGAGCGATAAACCTGCAAGGTTTTTGCCTCTTTTTTCAACTTTTTCTCTCAAAGAGAAAAAGTTGAACACAATCGAACGGCGCAGCCGTTCGCAAAATCCTTTCTTTTTAAAGGTATATTTTTCTTTCGCAAAGAAAAAATATATAATTTTCCAAAAAACTATTGCTATTTATGAATTTTTCGTGTAAAATATAATAGCATAATAATATTTGCCTATAAAATTAAATTTTACGGCTATTGGAGGTAAAAAATTATGGTAATAGCAGGCGATTTTAAAAACGGTATCACATTCGAAATGGACGGCAACGTAATGCAGGTCATCGAATTCCAGCACGTAAAACCCGGTAAGGGCGCGGCTTTCGTTCGTACAAAACTCAGAAATGTTATCTCCGGCGCAGTTACGGAAAGAACATTCAACCCTACGGATAAATTCCCCCCCGCAGTCATCGAAAGAAAAGAAATGCAGTATCTCTACTCCGACGGTGAACTTTACTACTTTATGGACACGGAAACATACGAACAGGAACCTATTTCCAAAGACGTTCTTCCCGAATCCTTTGAGTTTGTAAAAGAAGAAATGCTTTGCAAAATCCTCTCTTACAAAGGCAACGTATTCTCTGTTGAACCCCCTATGTTCGTTGAGCTCGAAGTAACAGAAACAGAACCCGGCCTTGCAGGCAACACAGCAACAAACACACTTAAACCCGCTACTGTTGAAACAGGCGCTGAAATCAAAGTTCCCCTCTTCATCAACATTGGTACAAGAATCCGCATCGACACAAGAACAGGCGAATATATCGAACGCGCTTAAATATTTTGTGCTCGAGGTGTAATATGGAAATCAAAGAAAAAGTTGCATACATCAAAGGCCTTGCAGAAGGGCTCAAACTTGATGAAAACGACACAAACGGCAAACTTCTTGCCGCTATTATAGACGTTCTGGGCGATATGGCAGAAGAAATCGAAGACCTTGCCGAAAACGCAGAATATCTTGAAAACTACGTTGAAGAACTCGACGAAGACCTCGGTATGGTTGAAGAAGACCTTTACTGCGGTGAGGACGACGAAGACGAGGAAGATTTCGACGAAGATGAAGACGAAGAAGATGAGGAAGATTTCGACGAAGATGAAGACGAAGAAGATGAGGAAGACGACGATGATGAAATCGTTGTTGTAACCTGCCCTTCTTGCGGCGACGGCGTTTATCTCGACGATACAATGGATTTCGACGATATTAAATGCCCCTCTTGCGGCGCGTCTTTCGGTTGCACTTGCGGTGCAGACTGTGAAAGCTGCGAAGGCTGCGGAGAATAAAAGACATTTTTATGAAGAAGCCGTCGTACGACGGCTTCTTTGATTAAAAATAAAAATTGCGGAGAAATTTAATGGAACTTATACCTGTTTTTTTGCTTTTTGTGCTCGGCTTGGTGTTCATAATCAAAGGCGGCGATTTCTTTGTTGATGCGGCAAGCTGGATTGCTGAAATTTCGGGTTTGCCAAGCTTTGTTATCGGCGCCACGGTTGTGAGCATTGCCACGACGCTGCCCGAACTTCTGGTTTCTCTTGTTTCTGCCCTGAACGGGCAGACGGGTATGGCTGTGGGGAATGTGGTAGGTTCGGTTACGGCAAATACTGCGCTTATTTTGGCGCTTTCGTTTGTTTTTTCGCCTTGCCCCGTAAAGCGCTCCGAATTCACGCTGAAAAGTGTGCTTATGCTTTCGGCAACCGTGCTTTTGTTCGTGCTTTCTCTTTCAGGCGAGCTGAAGGTTCTGCCGGCTATGCTTCTTTTTGTTGTTTTGGCGGTTTTTGTTTGGGAAAACATTTCCTCTGCAAAGAAAGAAAAGGGCGGTGCGCCGCAAGAAAAAAGGCGCGTGAGCGGAAAGAAGGAAATTGCCGTAAATTTGCTTAAATTTGTGCTCGGTGCGGCGGGAATTATCTTGGGTGCGGAGCTGCTTGTTGATAACGGTACGATTATAGCCGAAAAAATGAACGTTCCTGAGACGATAGTGGGCGTGGTAATGCTTGGCTTGGGTACTTCGCTTCCGGAGCTTGTAACGGCTATAACGGCTCTTGCGAAGAAGAAGGGCAGCCTTTCGCTCGGCAACATCATTGGCGCAAACATTATAGATATGACTCTTATTCTTCCTCTGTGCTCTGCTGTTTCTATGGGTTCGCTTGCGGTTTCACGCCAAGCGCTCGTGCTCGATTTCCCTGTTTGCATTGCCGCTATATTCGTGGCTGTTGTGCCAACCCTTATTTTCGGCAAAACACAAAGATGGCAGGGCATAGCTTTAATAGCTTTTTATTTGGTTTATCTTATTACTCTTGCAATATTTTTTATTTAAATAACGGTGGTTGAAATGAAAAATATAAAAAAATTTATTGTTTTAATGCTTGTTTTTGCAGTTTGCACGGTTATGTTCGCTTCTTGCGGTAATAAAAAAGACGAGGCTGTTGCCTCGTTCGGCGGCGATAGCTACATATATGCAGATGATAAAGATTTTTCCGATTTTTACAACCTTTTCACATACTACTATAAGATTGAATCCGTTGAAGAAGAAATGAGTACTTTGGAATATAACATAATCCTCCGGAATTCTGTTCAGGCTACCGTGGAAATGCGTCTTTTGGAAGATGAATCGGCGAGGCGCGGCTACTTTATTGATATGGAAGAGGTAGAAGCGGAAGCGTATGAAGACCAAAAGGTTTTTGAAAACGCTTACCCCGGCGGTTTTGCCACTTTTTGCGAGCATTGGGGCTTATCGGAAGATGTTTTCTTAACGGTTAACAAATACGAAGCGCTTCAGGAGCTGGCAAAGGAAAACTTCTTCACCACACAAACCGTGAAGGAAGAAGAAGCGCTTGCATATTATGAAAAAAATAAAGATGACTTTATAAAGAAGCCGCATTATGAAATAAAAGAGCTTTTCCTACAGGTTACGAAAGATACAAACAAAGAAGCGGTTTACAACGACGCAAAGGTTTATATAGGTATGCTTAATTCGGGCAGAAGCTGGGAAAGTGTATTAAATACAGCCAAAATAAAATACAACCTTGAAAACGGTATGATTTTCTCCCATTACCTGACGGGTTCTGAAATTATCGAGAAAAATAATTTGGAAACAATTGGAAGTACAAACAACCTTATGAATGAGGTTTTCAAAAATTTCGAGGAAAAATATGGTATTACTTATAGCGAAATGTTCCCCGACGGTTTCGATGCCTATATAGAGAAAAACGAAATAGAAGAAGGCTCTTTCACATATAAAAAGGTTTTGGAAGCGCATATGACGTATTGTTCGGAAGTGTACAATGTAGAAATGAATTACGCCGTAACAGAAAAATGGGAAACGGGGAAATGCTATAGCTTCCCTATTTACCACGGAGGCTTTGAAAGCTACGTTGTTCTCTACTTCTCTTCTGTTGAAGATGAGGAAGGCGAGGTTTCGTTTGAACAAGCTAAAGAAGATATAATCGAGCTTATTCTTGAAGAACGCAGAGAAAAAGCTTTTGAAGATTTCATCTCCAGAAGAATGGACGAAGCCAACTTGCAAATAAAATATGAAAACTGAAAAGTTTTCCACAATTTATGTGGATAAAATAAAAATCGCACCTTATTACAGGTGCGATTTTTGTTTTTCTGTTTATTCAAGAGCCGCTTTTTTGGAAATTTTGTTGTTTGCCATAAATTCGCGAACTTCTTCCGCAACGGGAATGGAAGCTGCTGCGCCGGGGCGGCTTACCGCGATGGCGGAAGTTGCGCTTGCGTATTCCACAGCGTCGTCCATATTCCAGCCGTCGCAAATTTTTGCGCAAAGACCGCCTATGAAGCTGTCGCCTGCAGCTGTTGTGTCTACAGCTTTAACCTTGAAAACGCCCGTGTAATGAACGTCGCCGTCCACGATGTATGCGCAACCCTTTATGCCGAGCGTAACGAGCGCGTTTTTGCAACCGAGCGCACAGAGCGCGTCGATAACTTCTTTTGCAGAAGCGTTGTCTTCGGGTGTAATACCTGTGATGAGCTGTGCTTCAAATTCGTTGGGAATGATGAGGTCGATATACTGATAGAGCTCTTTGGTAACTTCTTTAACGGGTGCGGGGTTGAGGATAACCATTTTTCCCTTTTCGTGAGCCATTTTTGCCGCCGCGAGAACGGATTCCGTGGGGATTTCATACTGCATAACGAGGATATCTGCCCAATCGAAAAGGCTTTCGTTTGCCGCAATCACTTCGGGCGTTACCGTGCCGTTTGCGCCAACGTCGAGAATGATGTGGTTGTCGCCGCCGCAAACCGTGATTACCGCCGCGCCCGTGGGGCCTTCGGAGCGTAGCACGGAGGAAGCGTCGATACCGTAGGATTCGAGGTTTTTAACAGCGAGCTCGCCGGACATATCCGTGCCGACAGCGCCGAGCATTTTAACGGAGCAGCCCGCTTTTGCCAGAGCCGCCGCCTGGTTTGCGCCTTTACCGCCGAAGTTCATAGCGAAATCTCTGCCTGTGATGGTTTCGCCGAGCTTGGGAAGGCGGTCTGTGTTGATAACATAATCGACATTGATGCTGCCGACAACGAGAACATTTTTGCTCATAATGTTTTTTGTCCTTTCTTTTTTACTATTAAATTCCGGAAATTACTATGATTGTGAGTAAAACACCGAGAATAACCATACCCAAAACGCCGCCGATGAGCACGAGAAGATTTTCGTTGTTTTCGCCCCATTGGTCGCGCACCTGAGTGAGTTTTTCTTCGGGAATATAAAATTTTGTTTCTTCTGTTATTGTTATTGTGCTGTGAGGGTCTGCTTCTGTGCCGTCGGGGTTGATTACAGTTACAATGCTTCTGTATACGCCGGGGCGTTCAAGCTTGGCTATTACAGCGTCGTTTTCGGTCTGAGAAACTTCTGCAAGTGTTTTGGCGTTTTCTTCGTCTATGGCGCCCGCTTTTACAAACGCGCGGAAGAAACTGCCTGTAACCTTGCGATGATAAAAAGAAACGAATAAAGCTATTATTACGCCGAGGATTATAGACCAGATGAAAAGCATAGCGCTTATAACACTTGGGTCGCTGCTGATAATATCGAGTTTTTCGAGAAAATTAGACATACAGTGATTATCCTCTTTCTGTTTGAATTTTTATTATTTTGCTTTGATAACGTCGCAGCCGAGGTATTTTTTGAGAACGTCGGGCACGTTTACAGATCCGTCTGCGTTCTGGTTCTGCTCTACGAGAGCAGGGAGAATACGGCTTGTTGCAAGACCGCTGCCGTTGAGTGTATGGCAGTATTCCACTTTGCCTGCGGCTGTTTTGTAGCGCATCATACCGCGGCGAGCCTGGTAATCGCGCGCGTTGGAAACGGAGCTTACTTCTTTATAGCCGTTCATAGAAGGAATCTGGATTTCGATGTCGTACGTACGCGCCATAGATGCGGAGCAGTCTTCTGCCGCGAGTTTAACCGTGCGGAAGTGGAAACCGAGGCCTTTTACGAGGTTTTCTGCGCAAGTTACGAGCTCTTCAAAAGCGGCGTCGCTGCCCTCTTTTGTCGTATACTGAACCATTTCAACCTTATTGAACTGGTGGCCGCGCACCATACCGCGTTCGTCGGAACGGTAGCTGCCTGCTTCTCTTCTGAAGCAAGGTGTATAGGAAATATACTTTTTGGGAAGGTCTTCTTCTGTGAGAATTTCATTTCTGTGGAGAGAAACGAGCGCTGTTTCTGCTGTGGGGAGCATAAAGTGGCGGCGTTCTTCGTCGCTCGTTTTTTCGAGCCAATATACTTCGTCTGCAAATTTCGGGAACTGACCTGCCGTAAGGCCGCATTCGTAGCCGAGCATATGGGGAACGAGAACGAGCTCGAAACCGTTCTGGATATGCGTGTCTATGAAGTAGTTGAGAAGTGCCCATTCGAGGCGAGCGCCCATGCCGCGGTAAATCCAGAAACCGTTGCCGGAAAGCTTTGTGCCGCGTTCGTAGTCTATAAGACCGAGGTCTGTGCAGAGGTCAACGTGGTTTTTCGGTGTGAAATCGAAGGTTTTAGGCTCGCCGAAATAGCGGAGAGGCTCGTTGTTTTCCTTGCCGCCTTCTTTGAGGTCGGGGTCGGGAAGGTTGGGAAGGGAGAGCATAAGCGTGTTGTATTCTGCTTCAACTTCTTTGAGCTCTGCGTCAATCGCTTTGGATTTAGCGCCGATTTCTTTGAGCTTTGCGAAGATTTCTTTAACGTCCTTGCCCTCTTTTTTGTATTGAGGAATGAGCTTGTTTTCTCTGTTCTGCTCTGCTTTGAGCGCTTCTGTTTCGGAAATGAGCGCGCGGCGTTTGCCGTCGAGCTCGAGAATGCGTGCGATTTCAGCCGCCGCATCTTTGCCTTTAACTTTAAATCTTCTTACGATTTCTTCGGGGTTTTCTTTAATAAGTTTAATATCTATCATAGTATTTGCGTTCCTTTCAGGGGTTAGAGTTCATCATTAAATTTATCGCCGCAAAGCAAAACGAGTATTTTTTCGAGGTCGTCGTTATCGGAAAAACCTATGCTTATACTGCTTTTTTTGCCGTTTTGAACGATTTTAACGGTGTGTCCTATTATAGACTGCACCTTTTGTTCCAAAATTTTCGTGTGGTCAACGTCGTAAACCACGCGCACTTCGGGTTTGGGCGCTTCGTTAAGCGCTTTTACGAGCTTTTCCGTTTCACGCACGGAAAGTTCCTTTGCCACAACGGTTTCTGCCGCTTTTTCAAGAGCTTCTTTGTCTTTTATGGAAAGAAGCACCTTAGCGTGACCTTCGGAAATCGCACCTTCCGCAAGTTTTGCGAGAACTGCGTCGGGCAAATCCAAAAGACGCAAGGAGTTCGCTATGGAAGAACGGGAACGGCCCACTTTTTTTGCGATTTCTTCCTGCGTGTAGTTGTATTCGTCGATGAGGTCTGCGTATGCACGCGCTTCTTCCACGGGGTTGAGGTCTTTGCGCTGGATATTCTCCACAAGCGCGAGTTCTGCGGCTTTTCTGTCGTCCGCTTCGATTATAATAACGGGAACTTCGGAAAGGCCTGCCATTCTTGCGGCACGCCAGCGGCGTTCACCCGTCACAATCATATACATACCGTCTTTGGGGCGCACAACAATCGGCTGAATTATGCCGTGCTGGGAAATGGATTCCGCGAGCGCTTCAAGCGGCTCTGTATCAAAATTTTTGCGTGGCTGGTCGGGGTTGGGCTCAACTTCGGTAAGACGAACGACAGTTACGCCGCCGTTTTCCTTTGTTTCTTCCATATTATCTGTAAGAATAGCGTCAAGACCTCTGCCAAGACCGCCCATTTTCTTTGATTTTGCCATTATTTCTCCTCTCTTAACTATTTAAATACGTTCCAACAATTCTTTTGCCACTTCGTTGTAGGCATCTGCGCCTTTTGCGTGCTTATCGTAATATTGGATAGGCTGACCGAAGCTGGGCGCTTCGGAAAGACGCACGTTTCGCGTAATTGTCGTTTTAAAGAGCTTGTTTGCGTAGTATTTTTTGATTTCTTCAATCACTTGCAGGGAAAGGTTGAGCCTGCCGTTATACATTGTCACGAGAATACCCGTGAGGTTGAGCTTGGGGTTGTAAAGTTTTTTGACCTGTTTTATGGTCATCATCATCTGTGAAAGCCCCTCAAGCGAGAAATATTCGCACTGCATAGGTATAATAGCGCCGTCGGACGCCACAAGAGCGTTTACGGTGAGCATACCGAGCGAGGGAGGGCAGTCGATGATAATAATATCGTAGTTATCCGTAACCTCAGCGAGGGCAGATTTTAGGCGTGTTTCGCGTTTTTCTATGTCTGCAAGCTCGAATTCCGCGCCTGCGAGGTCCATTGTAGAGGGCATAATGTCCAAATTTTTAAATTCCGTGTGCTGAATAGCCGCGGAAGCGGAGCATCTGCCTATTAAAACGTCGTAGGTTGTAGAAGTGAGCTGTGATTTTCTAACACCAACACCGCTGGAAGTATTCCCCTGCGGGTCTGAATCAATGAGTAGGATTTTTTTGCCCATAATTCCGAGCGCAGAGGCTATATTTATAGCTGATGTTGTTTTGCCGACACCGCCCTTTTGGTTCGTGAAAGCAATAACTTTTGCCACTAAGAGCCTCCTTTTGAAATTATTATTTCTTTCTAAAAATATTTTATCACATCGGAATATCAAAGTCAATCAATATACGAAAAATAATAAAAAATACTGCATTGTTCCACGTAGAACAACGTGTGAAACAAAGACGAATGTTCCACGTAGAACAATTTGCGGTACAAAAATCGCGAGAACACTTGTTCTGTAATAAAAATGTTCCACGTAGAACATTCCTTGCGAAAAACAAGGCTTTGTTCCACGTGGAACATTCTATGTAGCGGAATCGGTTGCTTTGGGTATGGTAAGGGTAAGGATAGTGTCTGTGGCGGTTTCCTCAGTGTTGCAGTCGATATTGACTCCGCCCTCGCGCATAGTTTCCACGGCGTGATTTATAGAGTTCAAGAAAAAACCATTGCCGCGTATGCGAAATTTCGTTTTTTGAAAGTGATTTTGGCTTTCGGCGGCTTCTTCAGCATAAGTTTCGCTTATTTTTGCGCAAACCGCAGCGACGTTTGTGCCGTGTATTATTGTTTCCAAAAATCCTCGGCGTGTGTTTGCGTCCATTTGAGCAAGCTTTTTTGCGCTTTGCTCGGGAACACCCGCTTGTATCAGCAAATTTTGCTCTTTTTGTGTAAAAACAAGCAATAAAAGAGTGGTGTGAACCTCCTCTTGCGGCAAATTTGCGCTTCTTGCGATGCTTTCTTCGGTATATAATCCGCGATTTATGGCTTCTGCATAGATTTTTGCCTTTTCAAAATAATTGCGCGGCGGTAAAAGAATTTCTTCGTTTTTCTCGTTATATTTGTATATAACCGTGCAGGGCGCGCGTTCTATACGGGCAAGCAGGCACGCACGGAAGCGTTTTTCACCTGAAATTATCTGAAAAACCTCTTTATCTTGCCTGTTTACGGACAAAAGAGAGATGGGATTGCGCAAACCGTTCTTTAAAATATCCATAGCGAGCGCGGCTAGTTCTTCTGTTTTATAGTGTTTCGGCGGGTTTTCCGGGTCCGGGTAAATATCTGCTATATTGATGATTTTAACAATGGCTTTTGCTTTCCCACCCATAAGTTCTGCGGGGATTTCGGAAAAGGCTTTTGGCAATTCCGCTGTATAAAAAAACTCTTGTTCTTCCATTATAATATCACCTCTGAAGTATAATACCATAAATGGAGCGAGAAAACGCGCAAACTCCGCTGTCGCAAAAGAGAAGTTTTCCACCGTAACGGTGGAAAACTTGAGAAAAACGCGAGTTTTTCTCATATTTCATATAAATATGGAAGGAACAAAAATCGCTTGCGCGATTTTTAAAATTATTATACTAACTTTTTCTTTTTGAAAGAAAAAGTTGCAAAAAGAAGCAAAAAGCCTCGCCGGCTTTAGCGGCATTTCGCTCTCAAGGTTCAGCGAAATTCGCCAAGCACAGTAAACCCCCGAAACCGAAACACCCGCGAAGCGGATTTTTCTTCAAAGGCTATCGGTGTGTGCTAATTCCAGAACCTTTACATCCCGAGGTGGCGGTTCAGATATGAGAGCGAAATATTAAGCCGAAAATTTGTTCGCAACCCTTTGCAGAAAGTGAAAAAATTTCATTTTGAACCCAACCGCGTGGTTCCGAGTAATTTTTGCGGAGCGTTCGGAGCAAAAATTCCACTCGGGGAGCGGTTCTTGCTGTAGTTTTCAGCTGCACTTAGCGATAAACCGTGAGGGTTTTTATTCTTTTGGAGCTTTTCTTGTAACCAAGAAAAGCGGATAAAATTGTTTAAGACCGCGTTAAGCGGTCTTTTCCTTATATTTCTCTCAAAGAAAAAGTTGAACATAATCAAAGAACGCGAAAGTTCTTTGTAATAAAAAAACCTCTTTTTAAAGAGGTTTTTTCTGTATCTGAGCGTTTCTGCGCGGATATTTTGCAGGTGTCGGCGCTGTCTTTCGGAAGACGAAGATGTGGCGTTTCGCCTCTGCTTCGTCCTTTGCGGAGGGGTCGCAGAGCGTGAACTCGTCGTCGTTTTCCATATGGAGCAGGAGCGTTTTGACCGCGTTTTTTGCGTCTTCAAGCTCTTTTTTGCCGTTTTTACCCTTCATAGCGATGAAAAGTCCGCCTTTTTTGGCAAAAGGAACGCACCATTCCGCTAAAATTCGGAGTTCCGCAACGGCACGGGCACATACTACATCGTATTTTTCACGATATTCGGGCGTCTGCCCAAGCTCTTCTGCGCGGGCGGAAACAACGGAAACGTTTGTAAGCCCGAGCTTTTCTGCCGTGGCGAGAACGTACGCCGTCTTTTTTGCTGTGGCGTCGAGTGCTGTGATTTTCACGTCGGGGCGCGCTATTGCGAGGGGCAAGGTGGGCATACCGCCGCCGCTGCCTACGTCGAGGATTTTTGCGCCCTCGGGGATGTGTTTGGCAACCGTTAGCGAATCCGCAAAATGGCGGCATATGACACCCTCCTCGTCGCGGATTGCGGAAAGGTTCATCACCTTATTCTGCTCCAACATTATGTTGCAAAGGTCAAAGAGCGCATCTCTTTTTTCGCCCTGCCAAAATTCCGATAAATTATTATCGGCGAACACTTGTTCGGAGATTTTAAAGAATTCCTGTTTTTCCAAAGCTGTTTTCTCCTTTATACATCTCTGTTTTCGGCACGTTCGCGCTCCTTGCGCTTTATGTCGAGGTAAATAAGCAGCACGGAAATGTCCGCGGGGCTTACGCCCGAAATGCGCGAAGCCGCACCGATGGATATGGGGCGGAATTTTTCCAGCTTCTGTGCCGCTTCCGTGGAAAGACCGAGCACGTTTTTGTAGCAAATATCCTCGGGCAGGAGGCGTTTTTCGAGCTTTGTGAATCTTTCTGCGTCGGCAACTTCTTTTTTGATGTAGCCTTCGTATTTGAGGTCTGTCTGCGCCGTGAAAACGACTGCGTCGGGCAATGGTTTACGCTCCGGGTCTACGGGTGCGAGAAGCTCGTATGTCACGTTCGGGCGCTTGAGCAGGTCGGAAAGGCGCACGCCCGTTTTGATGGGAGGCTCGCCGACGCTTGCTAAAATTTCATTTATGCCCTCTTTGGGGGAGGCAACGACGGAGCGCAGGCGCGCTTTTTCGGCTTCAATTTGCGCTTTTTTCTCGCGGAAACGCAAAATGCGTTCCTCGGGCAGAAGTCCTGCGGCATAGCCTATTTCGGAAAGGCGGTCGTCTGCGTTGTCCTGACGAAGAATAAGGCGGAATTCCGAGCGCGAAGTCATCATACGGTATGGCTCGTTTGTGCCTTTTGTAACAAGGTCATCTATAAGCGTGCCTATGTAAGAGGAATTTCGTGTGAGTGTAACGGGCGCTTCGCCTTTTACGAGCCTTGCGGCGTTTATACCCGCTATAAGACCCTGCGCGGCGGCTTCTTCATAGCCTGAAGTGCCGTTGAACTGCCCCGCACCGAAAAGACCTTCTATGTCTTTGAACATAAGCGCGGCGGAAAGCTGTGTGGAGTCTATGCAGTCGTATTCTATAGCGTATGCGTGGCGCATAACCACGGCGTGCTCGAATCCTTTTATGGAATGGAGCATCTGCGCTTGGATATAAGACGGCATAGAGGAGCTGAAGCCCTGGAGGTACATTTCGTGCGTGCCGTCGCCCATAGGCTCTAAAAATAGCTGGTGGCGCGTTTTATCGGGGAAGCGCACGACTTTGTCTTCTATACTTGGGCAGTAACGCGGGCCCACACCCTTGATTTGCCCCGAATAGAGGGGGGATTCGGAAATATGCTCACGTATAATGCGGTGCGTTTCCTCGTTCGTGTATGCTATATAGCAGGGGAGCTTGGGGCGCGCTTCAAGGTCTGCTATGTCCGTATCCGCGCTGTACGGTGTGAGCTTTTCTTCGCCGTCCTGGCGTTCCAGCACGGAATAATCCACCGTGCGCGCGTCTATACGCGGCGGCGTACCCGTTTTGAAGCGGAGCATTTTTACGCCCAAATTGAGGAGCGATTTTGTGAGGAATGCGGCAGGGTGAAAGCCGTCGGGGCCGGAGGGGTATATAACGTCGCCTATAATAACGCGGGAATCGAGGTAAGTACCCGAGCATATTATAACCGTTTTTGCGTGCCACACGGCGGAAAGCCTGTCCACCACGGCAAAACGCATACCGTTTTCGCCGTCGAGCTTGCGGATTTCGCAAATTTCCGCTTGGATAAGGGAAAGATTTTCCGTGTGTTCAAGCGTTTTTTTCATAATGTCCTGGTAAAGGCGGCGGTCTGCCTGAATACGCTTGGAATGAACGGCGGGGCCTTTGCTGAGGTTAAGCATACGGTCCTGCAGCATAACCTTGTCTGCCGCCCTGCCCATTTCGCCGCCGAGCGCGTCGATTTCAAAAACGAGCTGACCTTTACCCGTGCCGCCGATAGAGGGGTTGCAGGGCATATTGCCGACGGCATCGTTTGAAATTGTAAAAAGTACGGTGCGGCAGCCCATTCGTGCGGCGGCGAGCGCGGCTTCTATGCCCGCGTGGCCCGCGCCGACAACGGCAACGTCTGCCGAATCTACAAAATATTCCATATATGACCTTTCTGTTTTCTTTTTAAGAAAACTTTGAAAAGAATTTCGTGGGGAACAAAAGGGGGACAAAAATCGTTTAAAAACGATTTTTGAAATTATTATATTCGCGCTTTTCTTTGTTTGAAAGAAAAGGCGCGGCAAAAGAAGCAAAAAAACGTGCCGTTTTATCGCTCGGTTCTGCTGACAACTATGGCAAGAACCGCTCCCCACGCTCGATTTTCCTGCGGAAAATTGCGTGGAACCACGCGGTTGGTGGCACAAAATGCGAATTTGCGATTTTTCGCAAACTTCGCGTATTTATTTTTGCGAAAATAAAGTCTGAGAGGCTCGTTTCGGCTTTGGTTATCGTTCTCACGCGCCGATATATTGCGGTTTTGAACGCAATTGCTCGCAGCGCTATTCGCACATATAGGATTTGCGCGCACTGGCGATAAACCTGCAAGGTTTTTATTCTTTTGGAGCTTTTCTTGTAACCAAGAAAAGCGGATATAATTGTTTGGAAAGCCGCAGGCTTTCCTTCTTTATTTGTGATATTTTCCTCCGCCGAGGATGTTGAAAGCGCGGTAGACCTGCTCCAGCAAAATGAAACGCATCATTCTGTGCGTGAACGTCATTTTGGAAACGGAAAGGCGGTAGTCGCACGCCGCTTTAACTTCCTCTGCCATACCGAAAGCGCCGCCTATGACAAACGTGATTTGCCCACCTCTTGCGTCTTTCGCTTTTTCTATTTGTTTTGCAAAATCGGGCGAGGAAAGCTCTTTTCCCTCTACCGCCAGGGCTATTTTATAGCTCTTTTTCGGAAGAACGGCGAGTATGCGCTTGCCCTCCTCCGCGATGGCGGCGGCAATTTCCGCGTCGCTTGCGATTTCGGGCACACGGCTTTCCTTAAGCTCCGTGTTCTGTACCTTGCAGTATGCCGAAAGGCGTTTTTCATATTCCGCCACGGCATCTGCCAGGAATTTATCTTTGATATTGCCAACGTAAATGATGTTTACTTGCATTTTTGTACCCTTAAATGTATATTTCCGTGGGTGTGCTGGGGGCGGCGACGGCAATGCGTATATTGGGGTATGCTGAAAGCGCCGTTTTTGCCGTGAGCTCCGCTGTGGGCGGGTAGTTGTTTTCTCGGCTGAGGTGGGCGAGCATAAATGCGTGCGTGCCGCTCTGCGCTAAAATATTTATAAGCTTGCCGCAATCGTCGTTGGAAAGGTGGCCGTTCGGCGAAAGTATGCGGCGTTTGAGCATATACGGGTACGGGCCCGTCATAAGCATAGAAACGTCGTGGTTAGATTCGATTATGCACTCGTCCACGCCGTAGAGCGCATCTATAAGGTCGCTTTCCACGTGACCGATGTCTGTGGCTATGCCTATTTTGTGCGTGGCATCGCCAAGGGGGAATTCCACGCGGTAGCCCACGCAGCAAGCCGCGTCGTGCGGGGCTATGAAAGAGGAAACCGTTATATCGCCCACTTTTGCGGAGTATATGGGCGTGTGCTTTACGAGAACCGCGTTCAGCGCGGCGTTTTCGTCTTTTATGAGCGCTTCTGCGGAAGGGGTTGTCATATGCACGGGTATGGCAAATTTCTTTGCGATAATCTCAAGCCCGCGCGTGTGGTCTACGTGCTCGTGCGTTACGAAAATTGCGGCGATATTGCGAAGGCTCGTGCCTATTTCCGAAAGAGAGCTTTCTATGGCGCGCGCAGAAACGCCTGCGTCTATAAGGATTTCCGTGCTTTCGGAACGAATGTAGTGGCAGTTGCCTGAAGAACCTGAAAAAAGTGTTATAAGTCTGGGCATTATTTCACGCTCTTATCAGAAAATTTTTGTCATACCGACGGGGCGCACGGAAAGCACTGTAACAGCACCTTTGCCGAACGCGTTTTCCATAACCGTTTTGAACGTTTCGAGCTTCGCTTGGGGCACAAAAGCCTGTATTGTGCCGGCAAAACCGCCGCCGTGTACGCGGCAAACGCCGTCGGGCGCGAGCACACTGTTTGCAACCGCGCAGGCGAGCGTGATGCCCTGTTCTGCGGGCGCTTTGGGTGTGAAGTAGTTCTGGAGCGACATAGCGCTGGAAACGCCGCTCGCTTTTATAACGCCGAAGAAGCCGTTTATATCGTCTTTTGCGAGATATGCGGATGCTTCTTTAACTCTTTCGTTCTCGTCGAAGAAGTGTATTGCGCGCAAAATTGCACGGTCGCCTGCGTATTCGCGCAAAGCGGGAATGTTTGCGAGCACGTCTTCTTTCGTGAGCTCGCGGAGCACTTCTTTGCCGAAGAAAGCGGCTACTTTCTTCATTTCTGCGGGCACGGCTGCGTAATCGTCCGTGAGGTCTGCGTGGGAGCCGCCCGTGTTAACTACGCAGAGGCTGTAGCCGTGGGAAGCGAGGTCGAGCTCTATTTTTTCGCAAACGGGGTGTGCGGGGTCTGCAAAATCTATATGCACGAAACCGCCGCAAGCGCAAGCGATTTGGTCCATAAGGCCGCAGGGTTTGCCGAAATGCACGTTTTCCGCATACTGCGAAATCTGGGAAATTTCGATGTAATCTATTTCGCCGTCGTTATAAAGATGGTTTTCTATGTTGCCTATCATATCTTCAAATGCTGCGGAGGAGGAAAGACCGCTGCCGCCGAGCACGGAGGAGGTCATATATGCGCAGAAGCCGCCGATGGCGCGGTTTCTCTTCATAAAACCGTCGCAAACGCCGCGAATGAGCGCGGCAGATGTGCCTTCTTCGCCCGCCTGCGGGTCGAGGTCGCCGAGGTCTACCTCGTTCTGTGAAAAGCCTTCGCTTTTAACGTAGATTTTGCCGTCGTCCGTGGGGGCTGCTACGGCGATGATATCAAGGCTTACGGAGGCGGCGAGAACTTCGCCTCTGTTATGGTCTGTGTGGTTGCCGCTGATTTCGCTTCTGCCCGAAACGGAAAAAACGGAATATTCCTGTTCTCCATAAAGGGCGGTGAAGCTTTCTACGGCTTTTTTTATTCTTTCGCGAGCTTCCTTGTTTTCGCCGTAGAGCACGGAAAGGGAAGCGTCGTTTTCGCTTATAAGTGTGTCTATGCTTTTCATTTTTAAACACTCCTTTGTTTTGTTTAACTTATTTTTTGCATTCTAACTTAAATATTATATCATAAATTGCGCGAAAATGGAAGTGTAAGAATGCAAAATGTTCGAAAAAATGCACCTCTTTTTTTTATTTTTTCGGGCGCGTGGAAGATGTGACGAAAAATGCATAAAACAACGGCGTTTTTGCGGCAATTTTAACATAAAAAAGCCGCGCAAATTGTGTGAAAGAGAGAAAAACGGCAAACGGGAAAAGCAAGTCTTGTTTTTTTTGAACTAAAATGGTAGAATGTTAGATATGAAAGTATCTCAAAACCTGAACGGAGGTAAAATATGAACAAGAACATTCTTAAGCTTGCTTGCATCATACTTGCTGTTGTTATGCTCGTTTCCGCTTGCGGCGGCACGGAGCAGGGCACCACTGCGAACACGCAGAGCACGGCGAATACAACAAGCGCAAGCACTACAAATACCACACAGTCTACAACAGGAACGACACAGACAACTGTTAACCCCAACGTTCCGCAGGTAACACCCTATGACGGCACGCTTACAGACGAAGAGCTCCGCGATAAGGTGCTCGGCGGCTGGATTGGCCAGATGGCGGGCGTTGCTTTCTTTGCGAAAACCGAGTTCGGTGCGGCGGGAAATATTATGCTTCTTTCACGCGTAGATACACTTTATGAAGAATGGAATAAAGGCATTGTTTCCATAAACGACGCGTTCGACCAGGACGACCTTTACGTTGAAATACCCTTTATGGACGCTATGGCGGAAAACGGAGCTATGTGCGACGTTTCCTATATGGCTGAAAAATTCAAAAAATCCACGTTTGCTCTTTGGCACGCAAACAAAGCGGGCAGAGATAACTTGCTTGCAGGTCTCGAATGGCCCGAATCCGGTCATTTCCTCTATAACAAACACGCAGACGATATCGACTGGCAGATAGAATGCGACTTCCTCGGTATGATGTACCCCGGTTTCGTTAACGCATCGGCAAAACGCTCCTACGATATCGGCCATATTATGAACTACGGCGACGGCGTTTACGGCGGCGTATTCGTAACGGCTATGCACGCGGCGGCGTTCACGGCAGATTCCGTTGAAGAAATTATAAACGCAGGCCTTTCCGTTATTCCCGATAACACCACGTTCAAAGACGCTATGACCCTCGTTATGGACAGCTACAAAGCAGGCGACACTTGGGATGAATGCTGGGGAAAACTCGAGGCTAAATACGGCACGGGCGATAAATGTGCTGAAATGGGCACGAAAAAATACAATATCGACGCTAAGCTCAACGCGGCTTACATTCTCGTAGGCTTGCTTTGGGGCGAAGGCGATTTTGAACAGACAATGATTCTCTCTGGCAGATGCGGCCAGGACAGCGACTGCAACCCCTCCTCTGCGGCATCTATTCTCGGCAACTTCTATGGCGCATCCAAAATTCCCGATGTGTGGAAAAAAGGTCTTAACTACGATACGAAAAAATTCTCCACAACGGAATATACTCTTAACGACGTTATAGACCTCAACATCGAGCTTATGGAAGAAGTGCTCAAAGAGCAGGGCGCTACATACAAAGACGGTGTTTGGACAATCAAAAAAGACACGTCTTACACACCCGTTGAATGGGAACAGTGGACAGACGAGTTCGATGCAGGTCTTATTGCTACAAATACAGGCAACGGCGTGGTTAAATTCCAGCTCGTTACAAACGGTTCCGACCCCGTTAAATCCGTGAAAATGGATATGGGCGACGGCAACGTATATAACGGCATAGTTGCGCAGTATACATACCCCGAAACAGGCGTTTATACGGTTAAATATACCGTTGAAAGCGAAGGCGGCGTGAAGGTTGAAAAGGAAAGAAAAGTTACTGTTGAAGCGATTTCTTCCATTCATTCCACACCTATATGCACTGTTACCGTGCCCACGGGCGGCGGCAGCAAGAATATGAACGTTATCTGCGATGGCTACGTTCCTTACGTAAGCGATACTTCCGGCGCGGTTCAGTACGATACATACGACGGCGGTAAGGCTAAGGATTCTATCTACGTTGGCCTTGAATTTGCCGAAACTGCAAAAATAAACGGTGTGGACTTCACAGAAGGTATGCACTTCAAAGACGGCGGTTGGTTTGTATCCCAGCCCACAATAGAAGTTCTTGTAGGCGGCGAATGGAAAGCTGTGGAAACCACAATTTCCCGCGATTATCCCACGGGTAACAGCCTCGACGCACACGGCAATAACTTCGATATTTACACGTTCATTTTCAAAGAAGCTGTTGAATGCGACGGCGTTCGCCTCGTAGGCGTTCCCGGCGGTACGGCATACTTCATAAGCGTCGGCGAAATCGTTCCCCTCGTTCCCGATGCAGACCCCAACGAAAAAATCAAATTCGATAACGCAGATACACCCATCATCACGATTGGCACGACAAACCCCACAGGCGGCGGCAACAAGGATATAAACACCATTTGCGACGGTAAAGCCGGTACCAATGGCGTTGGTTCTTCTCAGTACGACACGTACGCAGGCGCACGCCCCGGTATCACGGAATACGTAGGCTATATCTATAAAGATGCAGTTACGGTAACGGGCATCGTATACCAGGAAGGCGCACACAGCGCAGACGGCGGCTGGTTCAAGGGCGGCACGCTCAAAATAGAAGCGCTTGTGAACGGCGAATGGAAAGAGGTTGCTTCCGACGTTGACACGGTTTACCCGAACGGCGACACCCAGACGGCACACGGCAGCGCATATGAGGAGTTTACGTTCACCCTCACAACACCCGTTGAATGTAAAGGCATACGCCTTATCGGCACGGCGGGCGGTACAGGCGGTTGGGTTGGCATAAGCGAGCTCACAGTAAACACAGCAAAATAAAGATGGTTCCGTGCCTTCTTTGCCCACGGCAAGGAATGGCAAATGAGGATAACACAACGAACAACCCGCAGGGAATTTTTCCTTGTGGGTATTCGTGTTTGTACGGCGATATTAAAAAGGTGATTTCTATGAAAAAACAAGCTCTGAAACTCTGTGCTTTTCTGCTTGCGGCGTTGCTCCTGCTCGCTTCTTGCGGAAAAAGCGGCACATCACACACTAGCGCAACGAGCGCTTCCACGTCGGGCACGACCGCTTCGGGCTCCTCGTCTGCCACGAGCGGCACGGTGGTTGCCCCCGAGGTTAAAAACGTGAAAATTTCCGAAGATGAGCTATATGATAAGCTCGTGGGCGGTTGGCTCGGGCAGATGGTGGGCGTTTCCTGGTCTGCCTCCACAGAGTTCCGCTGGTGTGGGCAAATTATACCCGAGGGCGGTATGGACACCTGGACACCTTCGATGATAAACAACGCCTTCGGTCAGGACGATATATACGTCGAAATTCCCTTCCTCGACGCTATGAAAGAAAACGGAGCTATGTGCCCTGTTTCTTATATGGCGGATAAATTCCGCGATTCCGCTTTCCCCCTCTGGCACGCGAACAAGTACGGCAGAGATAACCTGCTCGCGGGCATAGAATACCCCGATTCGGGCCATTACCTCTACAACCCCTGCGCCGACGACATCGACTGGCAAATCGAAAGCGATTTCCTAGGTATGATGTACCCCGGGCTTGTAAGCGTGGCGGCAGCACGCTCCTTTGACGTGGGCCATATTATGAACTATGGCGACGGCGTTTACGGTGGTGTTTTCGTTTCCGCTATGCACGCGGCGGCATTCACGGCGGAAAGTATGGACGAAATAGTGGCGGCGGGGCTCGCGGTCATACCCGACAACACAAAATTCAAATCGCTTATGCTCGACGTTGTGGCAAGCTATGAAAACGGCGACACTTGGGAAGAATGCTGGCAGATGCTGGAGAGCAAATGGGCATCGGACGACAAATGCATAGGCGGCAGCGGCAATATCGACGCCAAACTCAACGCAGGCTACGTGCTGATAGGTTTGCTTTGGGGCAAGGGTGATATGGCGCAGACGATTATTATTTCCTGCCGTTGCGGGCAGGACAGCGACTGCAACCCCTCTACTGCGGCGTCCATTCTCGGCAACTTCATAGGCGCGGACGCTATCGAGGCGCAGTATAAGAATGGGCTTGACAAAACGGGCAGAAAATTTTCCAACACGAACTACACGTTTAACGAAGTTATAGAGCTCAATTTCGAGCTTATGAAAGATATTCTCACGGAATACGGCGCGGTTTACGAGGACGGCGCTTGGATTATACAAACAGAGGAAAGCTACACTCCCGTGCCTTGGGAGCAATGGAAGGACGCTTTCGACGTTTCCGTTAACGTTAAGCACACGGGCAACGGCGTTGTTGCACTTGAAATGACAAAATACGGCGAAGAAGCGCTCAAAACCGTGGAAATCGATATGGGCGACGGCAAAAAGTTCGACTTTTTCGTTGCCAAATATGCATACAACAAGGCGGGCACGTACACGGTTAAATGGACGGCTGTGGGAGTGGACGGCACGACCGTGAGCCACCAGCGCAAAATAACCATAAAAGAAGAGGTCGAAATAGAAGGCACACCTATTTGCAGTGTCACAAGCCCCACGGGTGGCGGCAGCAAGGATATAAGAACTATTTTCGACGGCGTTACTCCCTCCGAGGGCACAGATTCTTCCGCGCTCCAATACGACACGTACTGCGGTGGAGCTGAATCCGATTTTGTGTATGCGGGGATTGAATTTAAAGGTGCATACACAATTTCGGGCGTGAAATTTACAGAGGGCAAGCATTTCCACGACGGCGGTTGGTTTGCCGAAGCGCCGTATATAGAAATCCTGACGGGCGGCGAATGGGTTAAAATCGACACGGAAATTTCAAAAGCGTACCCCGCAAACTCGCTTGAAGCACAGGGGCAATATTTTGAAACGTACACGTTCACTTTCGGCAAACCCGTGGATTGCGAGGGTGTGCGTATTTCAGGCGTGCCGGGCGGCAAGGCTTACTTTATAAGCGTGGGTGAAATCGCGCCGATTTGCGAAAATAAAAACGATTTTGAAAACGATATGGCGTTGCCAATTTGCAGCATAACAAAACCCGAGGGCAGCGGCAGCAAGGATATTTCCGTTATTTGCGACGGCGCGGTGGGCACAGACGCAAAATCGCAGTATGACACGTATGTAAAAACCCCCGTGGGCGATGAAACGTACATAGGCTATGTTTACACGGCGGCAAAAACCGTTACGAGCGTGGAATTTACGGAGGGTATGCACTTTAAAGACGGCGGTTGGTTCAGCGGCGGCTTAAGGGTGGAAATTCTCGTCGGCGGCAAGTGGAAAGCTGCGGAAACGACACTTTCTTCGCCCTACCCGAGCGGTAGCACAAAAGACGATTTCGGCGCGAATTTCGAGGTATACACGTTCACACTCACCTCTCCTGCGGAATGCGATGGCGTGCGAATTATAGGCAAGGCGGGCGGCACGAGCAAATTTATCAGCGTAAGCGAGCTTGCGGTGAAATAAATAAAAACATTTGGAGGTATTACAAAATGAAAAAAATAAAAATGGGAAGGTTTGCGGCGGTGCTCGCGCTCGTTCTTTGCACGGCGATGCTCTTTTCTTCCTGCGGACTCTCAAAATTGATGGGCGAAAGGAACATAACTATTCTGGTTCGCGGAAACCTTGACGAAAATTATCTCGGCGAGTTCGATGAGGACTATTTGGAGCTTATCGATTCCACGAAAGAAGATGCCGAGGCGACTTATCTCGAAAGTATGGCAACGTCGGCAGATTATTTTGCATACTATTGGGGTATCATCGGTCAGTATGAAAGCATTGAGGATTTGGAGCCCGAACTGCAGACGGCTTTGATTGAGCTTATGAAGGAAATATACAGCCACGCAAAATATGAGGTTAAAACGGCCGATTTGCAGAGCGACGGCGTGTATAACGTGAAAATTGTAATCGACCCCATAGACATCAACGCTCGGGCGGATGAGCTTTACGAGAGCGGCACGTACGAACCCTTGGAAACATTCTTTGAAAAGACGGAAAACCTCGACTTTGACAATATGTCAGATGACGAATATTGGAAATTTTCCAATGAATACGGCTGGATTATCGTGGAAATGTTTGAATCGCTTATTCCAAACCTCGGTTACGGCGAACAGAAATCTATGATTATGCAGGTGGGCGAAATAGACGGCTACTTCCAAATCAGCGATGACGATTTTTCCCTTTTCGACAGCTACGTGCTTACGTATTGATTTTGAAACAAAAAGCATCACGAAATTTCGTGATGCTTTTTGTTTTATTAAATTATTTGTTTTCGGGAGAGTTTTCTTTTTCTTCTGTTTTTTGTGCGTGGCCTCTTCTGAAAACGTAATCGTAAGCGCCGCTGAAGAAGTGTCTGTGTGCATTGTGTGGGTGAGGATTTGTTTTTTCGGCTTCGCGCTTGTGCTCGATAGCTATTCTTGCAGCTTCACGCGCGTTGAATTCTTCGCCACTGATATCGCCTGCTTTGGTGAGCGCAACCTTTGTGAGGTACGGGCCCACAAGCTCGTAAACGAGCACGGAGAAGAGCGTGATGCTCTGTACGAGCACGCCTACTTCGCCGCCGAAAGCGAGCGCCTGGCTTGCCATACCGAGCGCAACGCCTGCCTGCGGGAGAAGCGTTATGCCGAGGTATTTTACGATGTTATCGTCGCAATGCGTTGCTCTTGCGCTGATGCTTGCGCCGAAATATTTGCCGAGGGAGCGGAACACGATGTACGCGATACCGATTACGACAAAAATCCAGTTCTGGAATACCGCGAGGTCAAGCTCTGCACCGCTTATTACGAAGAAGAGCACGAGGAGCGGGGCTGTCCATCTGTCGGCTCTTTCCATAAGCTCTTCGGAAAAGTCGCATATGTTGCAGAAGATTGTGCCGAGCATCATACAAGCGAGAAGGCTGGAGAAAGCGATGTGAACATTGCCTATCTGGAATTTAAGGGAGGATACGGCAACCGTGAGCATAACGAACGTTACGGAAACCGCCATACGTTTGGAACGGGAAAGGAAGAATTTTTCGCAGAAGTTGAAAAGGAAACCCATAATCGCGCCGAGGGCTATGGAAAGAACAACCTCGAGCAAGGGGTTCACGAGCATAGAAACGATGTCTACCGTGTTTGTGTTGATGGCTTTTGCCACACCGAAGGATATGGCGAAAACCACAAGACCTACCGCGTCGTCAAGTGCAACAACGGGCAGAAGAATGTCTGTAACGGGGCCTTTCGCCTTGTATTGGCGAACGACCATAAGCGTGGCGGCGGGGGCTGTTGCCGTGGCAACCGCGCCGAGTATTATGGCTGCGGGCAGGGGCAAATATCCCTCGGGAAGAATGAAGGAAAGCGTGATAAGCGCCGCATCTACTATTATAGTGGTGAACACAGCCTGGAAGATGCCGATAACGGTGGCTTGTTTACCGATTTTTTTGAGCTGTGAAAGGCGGAATTCGTTGCCTATTGCGAACGCGATGAAACCGAGCGCGAGGTCGCAGAGCATAGAGTATTTTTCGGGGGAGTTGTCGCCGTGGTCAAAGCCTATGCCGAAATTGCCGAGGAGGTAAGGGCCTATTATAACACCTGCTACGAGGTATGCCGTAACGGCGGGGAGACCGAGCTTCTTTGCAAGTCTGGAAAGCAAAAGACCGGAGAGGAGTGCTATTGAAAGCGTAAGGAAAATTGTAGCTGTGGAGGTCAATTGAGTCATCTTCTTTCTGTGTGATTATGTTTTGCATAAAAAATGCCTTACAAAATTGTATTATATCACAATAATTTCGCATATGCAATGTTTTTTTGAAAAAAGTGAGTAAAAATGCATTGCTTTTTGAGTATAGAATATAGAGAGGGATTTTTTTAAAAATTTTTAAAAAACAAAAAAATTTACAATTTTTTTGTCACATTTTTGTCTTTTTTAGAGTATATATATGTGAACCCGCCAAAAAGAGAAAAAATGCAAACTTTTTCCGAGCATTTGCGCGATTTTTACATATATATTTATGTAAGCAAATTGTAAACTTTTTTTATTCGATTATTATTTTGTTGCATTATATGCGGCAAGGTGATAAAATAAATTATAGGAGGACATCGTAATGAAAAAGATGTTCAAATCAACCATCAGTTTATTGCTCATAGCGGCGCTTCTGCTGACACCGCTTGCGGGCACCACAGCTTCAGCAGTAGGGGAAATATCTGCAAATGATACAGCCACGAAAGTGGCAAGTACAGATAGCGGATATTCATATGGAAACTACATTTTGCCCGATGCGGTTATTCCCAACCCCGATTATGTGCCGCCGGAGGAAAATGTACAAACAAATAATACAGCTTCTGCGACGGTTACGGAAAATGGGCGTCTGGCAGACGGCGTGTATTGGATAAATAACACTGCGAATTATAAATATTTAGATACGCAAAACGGCGGTGTTACAAGTGGTACACCTGTAGTTCAATGGGACTATTCCGCGTATATAAACGGTGACGAAAACGTATATAACCGAAACCAATTATTTAAAGTCACATATATCGGAACTTACCAAAATGAAGATTATTATACTATAAGACCGATGACTAACAGCGGATTAGGTTTAGCAGCGCCAACAAGTGCTTCTTCCGATTTGGTTGACGTTAAGACAATGTCAACCACGGAAACTTTTGCTAATATTCCGTGGTATCAAAAATGGGTTATTAAAGTTGATTTACCTGCTGATGGAGCGTTTATCGGTACATATACAATAGAAAATCGTTATGTTGATGAAAATGTTTTCCTTACTGCTAATCGTAATAATGTAAACGGTACTCAAATTACAATGGACTTGGGTGCGGCGAATGGTGCGCCGGATAGCACGCAGATGTGGCAGTTTCATCCGTATACCGGACCCGATATCGACGGTGTCGGTATGACCAAATTCACAACAGGCGTAGCAAAGGGGAAATATTTTAGATATGAAGCGTTTGCGTATAGCAGTACGATAGGCAGAAATGGACCTGTGACTTTTTCTGTTACCGATATGGATGGAAATGCTACGGATAAAGCAACGATTTCTTCAAGAATATTGCGCGGTCTTGAAATGGGGGAGGTTCAATTAAGAACAACTTATTCAGGAGCTCCTTGGTTATGGCTTTGGAATGTAGATATTCAGTTTGAAGAAGGAACGTATATGTTCTTTAATAAATATACAGGGTCTTATATGCATTCCGGGTCATATAGCAACGGATTTCTTATTGAACGTGATTTTGACGGAACGAATAATCAAAAATGGGGGCTGACCTATGATGTGTCTTCCGGTTTTTATAAAATTAAAAATTTGAATACGGATTTATATTTAACTGCGGCAACTACATCTAATACCGGTACGAATATTACTGAACAAACATATTCAACATCTACAGCGGATAGACAACTGTGGAAATTTACGAAAACAAGTACAGGTGCATATAAAGTGCAACCTAGAGCTTATGAATGGGAAAACTGTTTTTTATCGACTGATTTAAGCGATTATGAAGATGAATGGAGCGACCTTATTATAAAACAAGAATGGTATTATGATGATGATAATTATAGAGATGAGTGGCTTGTGGTTAAGGTGCATTCTTTGAATATTAATTCGAGATACGACCAAGCTTTTGAAACATATATGGCTGGAAATCTTGAACAGAACTTTATTTATGATGTTCAAAATAAGGTGATTGATGCGCTTAGTCCCTATTTAATGGTTGATTTTGTCGGTATGGAATTATCTGATATTGTTAAAGTTGCTTCTGATATGGACACTCATACAGGGGAGTGCGATAGTATATGTGGAACCCTGTGCAAGAATCATCACAAAAATGTACTTAATTTATCTAATGATATCTATTATAATAGAGATTCGAATACAATATATGTTTCTTGGACGAAAAACAACAATGATATTTGCAATGGCGAAAGTGAGCACAACCTTTTGTTAAATGGAGTCAGTGGGCTTGTTATTATTGATGAAGAAACTCGTTTATTGAGACCTGTAATAAATATAGTAAAGCCTTCAGATGGATTTCACGATGATACCGTGTGCTCTACAATAACCTTGATTCACGAAATAGCGCATACGTTGGGAGTTTGGGAACAGTATGAATTAACAGAATATGATACTTCACCTTGCCATGCAGGTGATACAAGCACATATGATTGCGTTATGATGAGATATGACTTGGAGAAAGTGGAGGAGTTTTATTATAAAATTGTGAATAATGATGCTAATCCATTCTGTGACCAATGCATGAAAAAGTTGGTGGAAGGAATTGCCAATTCTACTTTTGATGCGGCAGACTAAAATATTTTTAAGGAGAATTTTTATGTTTAATATTAAAAAATGTTTGATTGCAATGTTGATAATTATAACTTTGTTTTCACTTGTTTCTTGCCAAACAAATATAAACAAGGATTTAATTAAAAACGGAAGCGGTATTATTGTGGACGTCGGCGAATATACACAGGAAGATAGTGGGTCCCTTGGTTTGAGCGAAAGACCTCGCGTGAAGTTTGTTTCCAAAAAGGATTTCAATGATTTTTTCGAAAAAAATGAATTTTCGGAAGAGGATTTGAAAAGAATGGCGGAAATTGCCACGCTTGGAAAGGTGGAATTACCCTACAGAGAACGTATTTTGGGCGTTAAATTCGGTGAAACGGAAAATATAAATAGAATTTCGTGGTACGGAAAAAACGATTACGTTTATGATTTGTCTATAGAGTATAATGAAAACAGCTTCGGTGCTTGGGTAACGCCTGTTTTGTCAGTAGAGGAACTGGAAGATTTTTTGAATAAAGAAACGGAAATGCCGAAAACTGCAACAGGAAGAACGATTTATTTTGAAAACGGAATAAAATACGTAAAAATTACAGGCAAAAATATATTTGGTGAAAACTATACCCAATATTTTTGGAAGTTATCAAAAGACGGAGTGAAATATTACGTTCATCAACACGGCGATGCTTATACAAAAATACTTGTGGAAAGCAAAGAAGGCTATCAATTTGTTACGCTATATAATGACGACGGTGTTGACGTCACGCCCGAGCTTGTAAAGCAGTTTAAACCGTACTCGTACAGTATAACCACAAAATAAATCCGAAAAAATCCAAAAAAATATCGACATTTGCCGTGGGCTATGCTACAATAAATATCATAGAATAAAAACCAAAGGAGAATTTTCTGATAAATGGAGATGGTAATATGAAAATCAAAATTAGTATTTTAATACTTGTTTGTGCGCTTTTGCTCTGTTCCTGCGGAAGAACAGCGTACGATGAAGTGTCTGTTGGGATGACGTACGATGAATTTGAATCCTTTATGGACGGCAAGGACGTATTTGCATATGGACGATATGCTTTTTGGCGCGACGAAAACGGAGATGAATTTGTGGTAGAGTTTTCGGGTAAGGAGTTTAAAGTCAACAGAATGAGGAGCTTTTCGCGCCAAGGTGTAAAACCCACGAGCGAGGATTTTGAAAACATCATTGCGGGAATGGGTATATTTGAGGTTGTAGAAAGAGTAGGAATCCCTTTCAGGTCGGTGACATCCGGGTTTACAACGTTTGATTTTCTTGCAGATGACGGAACGGTGTACCGTATTAACTTTGATGCTTCAAACGGGTATTGGAATGATATGTGCACATTTGGAAGTGAAGAATATATCGTGTTGGAAGTAAATATGGTAGAATGAAATTTTCCCGAGGCTTTTGCCTCGGGATTTCCTTTCTGCAAAATAAATCCGAAAAATTCCAAAAAAATATCGACATTTGCCGTGGGTTGTGCTACAATAAATATATAGAATAAAAATCAAAGGAGAATTTTCCGATGAATGAAATAAGAGAATATGCAGAAAAACTTCTTAAATATTTAGATAACGCACCCACGGCTTTCCAGTCGGTAGACGAGCTTGAAAAAATGCTCGTGGAAGCGGGCGCAACAGAGCTCTGCGAAAGCGCAGAGTGGAACCTTGAAAAAGGCAAGCTTTATTATATGAAGAAAGCGGGCACACAGATTTCCGCTTTCCGCATTACGAGCGACCCGCGCGAAACGGGCTTCCGTATAGGCGCTGCGCATCAGGATGCCCCCGGTTTCCGCATTAAAACCGTACCCTCATCCGTTGACCTCGGCTACGAACGCCTGCTGCTTGAGCAGTACGGCGGCACGCTCGTTCACGGTTGGGTAGACAGACCTCTCGCTGTTGCGGGCTGCGTTTACGTTAAAGATGCGGAAAAAGGCTTCCGTCCCGTAAACGTAAACATCAAAAAGCCCGTGCTCCTTATCCCCAGCGCGGCTCCCCACGTTAAGAGAGGGCAGAACGACGGCGCTTCCTTCAGCGTACAGAACGAAATGCGCCCCTTCTTCGCCGCTTCCCCGAACGGTGAAAAAACTTTCCTTAAATATATAGCAGAAGAAATCGGTGTGGCAGAGGAAGACATTCTCAGCTACGAGCTTGCGCCTTACGACGCGTCCCCTGCTTGCTTCACGGGCGTAAACGATGAGTTTATCTCCGTTCCCCGCCTCGACGACTGTGCGATGGCTCACGCTATTATATCGGGTATGTGCGAAACGAATGCGGACGCAGGCAACGCCATTGCCGTTATCTTCGACCACGAGGAAATCGGCTCGGGTTCCGACAGAGGCGCGCGTTGCAACACGCTTATGCAGCTTATAGACCGCATTTGCGAAAAACTCGGCTACACGGTAGAGGATAAATACCGCGCGCTCGCGAACTCTATGCTCTTCTCGGCAGACCAAGCGCACGCCACACACCCCTCCTACCTCGGTTTGCAGGACCCCCAGCTTAAGGTTAAACTCGGCGAGGGCCCCGTTCTCAAGCTCAACTATAAGCAGTCCTATTCCACGTCTGCGCGCGGCACGGCTTTCTTCCGCACACTCTGCGAAAAAGAGGGAATACCCTACCAGATGTTCAACAACAACAGCGACACGGGCGGCGGCGGCACAATCGGCCCGATTCTTTCCGCTAACTACGGCGTTTGCTCTGTGGACCTCGGTAACCCCACAATCGCTATGCACGCGGTTCGCGAATTCGGCGGCACAGCCGACGGCTATTATATGGCAAAACTTTTCGCGGCATTCTTTATGGGTAAATAATTAAGGTAAAAGGCTGATTTTTTCAGCCTTTTTTCTTTTTTTAAAATAAAAATTTTTTGAATTTTTTTGTTTTTTTACTTCATTTAAAAATGGCAAAACACTCTCGGATTTGTCTTTTTTCGTGCGGATTCTCTAAAATCCATAGTAAAAACGCCCACTATGAATGTAGCAAAAAAAGACAATAATAGACAAGTTGACCAAACCGAAAAAAACTCAAAAAAATTTCAAAAAAAGTGTTGACAAATGGAAATTGATGTGGTATACTAGTGGAGCGCTGTGAGAGAGCGGCGCACAAAAACGGTCCTTGAAAATTGAACAACTTAAGATTCAAAAGTGATTGACAAAGTCAAAACAAAGAATCTCGTTAATATACTTTGAAAACTCAAAAAAGTAAAAGAAGCTAGAAAAAAGCTCTGACTAAGATATTAACTACTACTGTAGATAATATACAATTTGTTAGAGAGTTTGATCCTGGATC
>JAFTOK010000079.1 GCA_017463815.1 Clostridia bacterium
AGCTTTTTTCGGATTTTTTAAGAAAAGATGTAATATTTCGCCAAAAAAACTGAGTATATAAGTGAAAGGAGGCATTCTTATGGATGATGAGAAAATAATAGAATTGTTTTTTGCTCGTTCGGAGCAAGGAATTTCAGAGCTTGCGGCGAAATACGGCGTGCTGTGCAAGAATTTTTCCTGCAACATAGTGGGCAATAACGAAGATGCCGAAGAATGTGTGAACGATGCGTACCTTGGTGTGTGGAACGCTGTGCCCCCGCACAAACCGAACCCGCTGAAGGCTTTTCTGCTTAAGATTTTGCGAAATATTTCCGTGAACAAATACTATGCCAATACGGCGAAAAAAAGAAACGGTGCATATGCCGAATCGCTGGACGAGCTGGAGGGTGTACTCTGTTCGGGCGAAAGCGTAGAGGAGCGCTTGGAAAAGTACGAGCTTGCAAAGGCGATTGAGGGGTTTCTCGCCACTCTTTCGCGAGAGAACAGGGTTATATTTATGCGCCGATATTGGTTTGCCGAAAGCTGCGAGGTGATTTCGGGCAGAGTGGGGCTTTCGGAAAATGCGATTGCCGTGCGCCTTGCGCGTTTGCGCGAGAAAATGAAAAAATATCTTAACGAAAGGGGAATAAGCATATGAAAGCGGAAAAGATTTCACAAGCTCTCGGCGAAATAGACGAAAAATACATAGAAGAAGCCGAGAACTACAAAAGAAGCAAAAAAAGCGTTATTGCAAGGCAGTTCTTAAGAGTTGCGGCGTGCTTTGCGCTTGTTTTGGGAATACTGTTTTCGGGCAGATTTGCCTATTACCTTGCGCAGGCCCCCACTGCGTTTACAATGGTGAATACACACAAAAAGCAGAGCTTTGGCGGCGCGTTTGGCGCTTCCAAACCATCTGTTCCTCCGACGTATTGGGAAAAAGCGTTGTACGCCAAAGTTTACAGTAAGAAGGGGACGTATAAACCGAACGAGAGCTTCGAGCTTTATTTTGAGCTCGGTATGACGAAAAACCTCGGCGCAGGCGACCTCATAATAGAAATCGACGGCGGGGATTTTGCCACAGAAAGTTCGTTTGGCGAAATAGAAAATGGCGTGCTCGTTATAGAAGATTTCACAGTTGAAAGCTACAGCAAGGAAGAACCGCTTTGCTTCAAGCTTGTTTTTACGCCTGAATTTGCGGAAGAATGGGCGAGCGGGCGCGTTCAGCTTTCCTTCGGGCTTGCATTTGACGACGTAGAGGAATTTATTGCCTTGGCAGGGGAATATATGAATCAGTTCCCATCTTCACACCCGAACTGGAAAGAGAATTATCTAGATGGAAATTTTTTAAGTCTTACGAGCGCGAACTTCGACTACGCTTGCGACGGCGTTGAGCTTTGGGTTACTGATTACGGCGATATTTTGCTCGAAAAAATGCTTATGAACCACTACAATACGTTGCGCATAAATAAGCGAGATTTTATGCGTATTTACTATGAATATCTTTACAGCGACAATGTTTTTGCCTCTGTAACGCAGTATATGCAGGAAGAAAAAACATTCAAGTTTGAGTATATCAGCAAAAATATCCGCTACGAGAAAACGGAGTTTATAAGCGACGAGGAAATTTGGGCGCTTCACGAGGAAATAGACGCTATGACGGAGAATTTCCAAAGGCCGCCCGAGCTTGCGGAAAAACAAATGGAGATGGCGCACCTTTTGCTTGAATATATGTTCGAGACAGGTGTTATAACCCGCGCGGAATACGAAGCGGAGCTTGTGTGGCTTTCCGAGGTTTCCACCGTGGGCAATATGCAGGCGGCGTATCCCGGCAAAATAGGCGATTACGCAAACAATTTCCGCAAATATATATACACACACAAAGATTAAATGCAAAATTCCTCCGAGGTTTCGGAGGAATTTTTTGCAAAAATCAAAAATTTTTCGAAAAAAGTGTAGTATTTTGCGCGAAAAACTGATTATATAGGTGAAAGGAGGCGTTAGTCTGTCAGACGAAGAAATAATAGAGCTGTTTTTTGCCCGCTCGGAAGATGCAATTGCGGAACTTGAGAAGAAATATGGCACTATGTGCTACAACATCGCGCGGAATATTTTGGGAAACAAAGAGGACGCAGAAGAATGTGTGAACGATGCGTACCTCGGCGTGTGGAATGCCGTGCCGCCGAAAAAGCCAAAACCTTTTGCCACTTTTCTTTGCAGAATTTTACGAAATCTTTGTGTAAACCGTTATTATGCAAATACGGCGCAAAAAAGGGCGTGTTCTTATTCGGAATCTATGGAGGAGCTGGAGGGCGTACTTTCCTCCCGTGAAAGCGTGGAGGAAAAGCTGGAACAAAAGGAGATTGCGAAATTGATAGAAAGTTTTCTGGATACATTATCGCCCGAAAACC
>JAFTOK010000080.1 GCA_017463815.1 Clostridia bacterium
ATAGATGCGATTTCCAAGAAACGTTACTACGATACCTTGGCAAAAATAGATGCTTCCTTTGCTCTATTTCTCACCCCTGACGAGAGTGACGAATTCAAGAAATGTTGCGAAAGTGCGGTTGTTTACTTGAAAAGCCATACGCGCGAGGATCATCTCGTTCAAGAAGAAAATATAAACTACGGTTTTTGCAGAAATCTTCTGCGTAGTAAGTATATCGGTATTTTGCTGTGTTCCGCTTTATGCGCAATTATCACAATATGCTCTTTTGCAAAGTACGAGTCATTTTCTCAGTTTCCTACATCTCATTATTTTGCATTTGCAATAAATGCTTTCATGATGCTTTTTTGGTGTGTTGGCATAACAAAACGAACACTCGAATACACTGCTAAGACTTATGCTCGAACATTGATTGCCGCTATTGATAGAATTAAAAAATAAACCGATATTTCTCGATTATTTTTGGAATCATCTCAAATCTCCCGAGGATTTTCATTGTATTCACTTCCAAAGTATCAATTTGATACTTTGGAACTTCGGTTGTGATACTTTGGAACCAAAGAGTACTCCGTGTCTGCCGAGGTTTTATTATACCCCCTTTGAAAAGGGGTATAATGGGGGTATAATTGCACTCTGTTCTGCGACATTAAAATAGTAATTCAAAACCTCTTGAAAGACTATCCGTTCCGAGTTATAATGTAAGCAATAAATCGGTGCTATGTTGACGGAGCTGTTATCTTTGATTACAGTGTCGCAATTTTTGACTGGCGATGGAGGGTTGTTTTTTATATTAAACTTCCGAAAATATGCATAAATCGAGTTTTGGAGTATCCGAAAATATGCATAATTTGAGATTTTCAATATCCTAAAATATGCATTGCCGCGGCAACCGCCCCAAAACCATCCACACAAACGGGTATGCATTTCTAAAAATATTTCTAAAAATTTTTTAGAAATTCTTTTAGAAATCGATAGGCTTTTTGCTACAAGGATTTTTGAGGTTCGAATATAAAAAACGCCGAAAACCCTTGTAAACACTGTGGTTTCAGCGTCTTTTATCGTCTGATATCTTCCTCTAAAATTCTCTAATTTCCGAGTGCTTGATGTGCCTTGAAAACAGTTTGCGCCTGAAAAGCGCACGGGGGTTCGAATCCCTCTGCCTCCGCCATACACAAACGCAAAATTGATAAAACAAAACATATCGATTTTGCGTTTCTATTTTATAACATCATTAAAATTTGGAGGACAGGGCGATGTTTCAAAAAGCTAAAAACAATTACAAAACCGTCGTTATTTGCAGAAATGGCAAAAATGAAGGAGCGTATACTTTTATTGAAAGTTATGATGATGATTGGAGCACTGTCGCTGCATCGATGTTTTATAAAGAGTTCGGTATCGAACCAACAGAAATGAGTTTAAAATCCAGAGAAAAAATATAAATATTTCCAGTTTATAACTCTCTATTATCACTGCTAATAAAGGGTTTATCAAATAAAATAGATTTTAGGAGTTTAAAGTGAAATTCAAATTCAGTTTAAAAGATAAAGAAGTCAGTATGGAAGCCGATGTTGAAAAACTGGTCGAAAAAGGAATGGAACAAAAAGTTGCTCTTCCTGAAAGAAAAACAAGATATCAAATAAAACAGGAAGAAAAACGAAAAAATGAAGCGTTGAAGCACAAGCAAGAACTTACAAAAATTTATCTTTCAATTGGCATATTTGCGGCAATAATTATCTTGTGCTTGATAATGGCAATATTTTTTGAGTAAATAATACGCGTATGCGCACAGCCCCACCGCGATGGTGAGGCTGCTTTTTTGTGAAATTTCCATTTCAATCAAATAGGCTCATTTGTCGGTTTGCGATTGGATATTCGTTCAAGTAAGCGAATATCTGATTGTTATCGTACATCACGCCTTGGGCGCGGCATTCGCGCCTGAAAACGCTCCAAAGCCTTGCGGAATTATCCGACGGGCATTCGTAAGCATCGCCGAAGCGTTTTATGTAGCGTTCCTTCATTCCCGGGAAGTGTTCATCGAGTTTTTTATAGAAATATTCGCGGCTTCCGCTTCTGAGCGTTACGCCGAAACCGAAATTGATGATGCCGACCACGCCCGCGTCGAAGCAATAGTCGAGAATACCGCGCAGATTTTCCTCGGTGTCATTGATATACGGCAGAATGGGGCAGAGCCACACCACCGTGGGAATACCGCGCCGTTGACATTCTTTAAGCACCTCATATCTTTGCTTTGTGGTGCACACGTTTGGCTCTATTATTCGGCAAAGATCTTCGTTATAAGTTGTAAGCGTTATCTGCACGACCGCCTTGGAACGGCGGTTTATTTTTTCGAGCAAGTCAATATCTCGCAGAATGCGGTCGGATTTTGTGATGACCGTCACGCCGCAATCGTACTTATCTATAATTTCAAGGCATTTGCGTGTGTAGCCGAGGCTTTCCTCACAATGCATATACGGGTCGCACATAGAGCCCGTGCCGACCATACAAGGCTTGCGTTTTCTGCGGAGCGCATCTTCGAGTAGCTCGGGAGCGTTTTGTTTTACCGCGATGTCCTCAAACCGATGGTCGAACTGATAGCAATCGGAACGGCTGTCGCAATAGATGCACCCGTGCGTGCAGCCGCGGTAGATGTTCATTCCGTTTTTGGCGGATAGGATGGATTTAGCGTTTATAAAGTGCAATATTGTTTCTCCTAAAATATATGGCTCAGCCCGACGTAATCGAAGCTTATCGGTTTCGTGTCGTTTACAAAGCGGATATAGTACGTTTTTGTTCTCTCGTCCACTTCCTCGATGATGCCTTCGCCGAAAATTTTGTGGCGTACCTGGTCGCCGACCTTGTAGACCTCGGCTTCGGTCTTATCGAATTTTTTTGAGAGGAGCATATATTCCGCTTTTATTCCGTCGGGAATCACGCCAATCTGCTCAAGCAAGCTTTTGTCGATGTCGAACAAAAACCTCGACGGAACCTTTGAAAAGCCTTTTACGCCGAAGCCCTCGCTTTCGGTGAGATAGAGCCTTTTCTTTGCGCGCGTTACTGCTACGAAGCAAAGCCTGCGTTCTTCCTCAAGCGCTTCGTTTTTGCGCTCCTCCAGGCTTCGCGCCGAGGGGAAAACTCCCTATGTAAGCCCCACGAGGAAAACGTTATCGAATTCCAGCCCTTTCGAGGTATGAATAGTCATAATCTTGACGCAATCGCTCTTATCCTCCACGTCGCTGTCGCGCAGCAGAGTGATGTTCTGCAAAAACGTGGAGAGCGAAAGATGCTCGCCGAATTCCGTTTCCTGCGTGACGATGCTTCGCAGAAGCTCGGTCACGTTGTCGAGCCTGTCTATATCGCCGCTTTCGCGTATGTAAAGCTCATAGCCCGTGTCTTTCAATATTCTTTGCAGAAGCTCGGAAACCGAGAGTTCTTCCGTTTTTTCGCGCAGTTTTTCTATGGTGGCGACAAATTCTTTTGCCTTGCAGCCCTTGAAAATTTCGCTTTCGCACAGAGCTTTCAGCGCATCGTAAAGAGAAACGCTATTCTGTGCCGCATAATCCGCAAGCGCTTTCAGCTTTATCTTGCCTATCTTTCTGCGCGGAACGTTGATGATTCTTTTGAAAGAAAGGTCGTCGTCCGTGCGGTCCACGAGGCGCATATACGAAAGCACGTCCTTTATTTCCGCACGCTCGTAGAAGCCCACGCCGCCGTACACCGCATAAGGTATATTTTCGCCGAGAAAGCCTTGCTCCACGAAGCGCGAAACGTGGCTTGAACGGTAGAGCACGGCGAAATCGGAATATTTTCCGCCCGCCTCAATATGTTTTCTTATCTGTGTGCAGATATATTTAATTTCTTCCTTGTCGTTTTTCGCGTGGAGATACTGCACTTTACTGCCCGGAGCATTCGTATAAAGCTCCTTTTTCACGCGGTTGCGGTTTTTCTCTATAAGAGAGTTCGCCACGCTGATTATGGGAGAAGCGGAACGGTAATTTCTGCTCAGAATAATGTCACGCGCCGTGAGCCCGAGCTGATTTTCAAAGCATTCGTTATTGAGCCACGCTTCGAAATCGACGATAACGCTCATATTCGCTCCGCGCCATTCGTAAATATTCTGGTCGGGGTCGCCCACAACGAAAAGGTTGCGGTTGTATTCGGAAAGCCTGCGTATAAGCTTGAATTCCTTTACAGTAATATCCTGAAATTCATCGACCATAATGTAACAGAGCTTTTTCTGCCATTTCAGAAGCACGTCGGGATATTTGCGGAAAAGATAGATAGTGAAGTTTATGAGGTCGAAGAAATCAAGCCCGAAATATTTGCGTTGCTTCTGAATATAGCGGAATATTATTGCATCTGTTTTGCTTTTCGGCTTGAGTGTGAAATAGTCGAAATTCGGGTCGGAAAGGTATTCAACGTATGTGAGCTGATTTTTGTAAAACTTTATCTGGTCTATCATAAATTTGAAGCTCGCCGTGTCCATTTTGACACCCATTTCCTCGTAGACCTCTTCTAAAATGTTCTTCTGGTCGACGTTATCGAGCACGATGAAGTTATCGGGGTAGAAAAGCTTTGTTATTTCTTCTCTCAGAATGCGCGTGCAAAATGAATGGAGCGTGGCGACAAACGACGTGTCAAACTCCTCGCCGAGCATAAATTTTATGCGCTTTTTCATCTCGTTTGCCGCTTTGTTTGTGAACGTGATGCAGAGGATGTTGGAGGGGGAAATGCCGAGCTCGTTTACGATATATGCGTACCTATGAGTGAGGGCTTTGGTTTTGCCCGTTCCCGCGCCTGCAATTACACGGATATAGCCCTCGGTCGCAGTTACGGCTTCTATTTGGGATTCATTAAGTCCACTAAATAATTCTTGCATAATTTGTCCTCATATCCGTGTGTGAATTTACCGTATGTCTTTTATTACCTTGAGCGCGATGCCTTGGATGGCGATTTTAGCAGGCTTCAGCTCACGGCGTTCTTTTGGGTAGCTCTTGTTTTCGGCGAGAAGCCAAGGGCGCCCGTTTTCGCGCTTCATAAGGCGTTTTAGCGTTGTGCCCTCATCTGTCAGAACAGCGACGACTTGCCCGTCGTATGCCTCTTGCGCGCGCTTAATCAGCACAAGGTCGCCCTCGTCGATGCCGATGTCGAGCATAGAATCGCCCGTGGCACGGAGCAGGTAGCAGTCGCCTTCAACCCATTCTTCGGGAATGGCAACGTAGCCCTGTATTTCCTGGCGGTTATCCTCAGGCGAACCGCAGACTATCGAACCGACAATGGCGACGCGGCGGAATGCGGTTTTCATTTCTTCCTGACCTTTGATGCCGAGCGTATCTTTGCCGCTGTAATTGATAATACCTCTGTCGCGCAGGGTAGTCAGATAACGGTAGCCGACAGAGTTTGTCATATTCATATATTCAAGTATTTCCTTGAATTTGGGAGACTTGCCGTTATTCTCCCTTATATAGCGGTGAATGAACTCCGCCATTTGACCCAGTTTTTCTTCATTCATCCGCTTCATACGCGCCTCACAAGTGAAAAAAGTTATAAAAGAAGTACAAGTTCTTTTATAAGAAGTATAGCATATAAAAAGCGGTAATGTCAAGGGGGAGATGGAAAAAGAGCAAATGCCTATATAAGCATTTGCTCAAGATAGATGTAATTACGCTAAATTTATACCCGTTAGGGTGCAAAATCAAGAACCTTGCCAATCAACAATTTTAGATTAGCAAGGTTCTTGCACTATTTAATTTTTTATAAACCTATAAACACTCATTTTCGTTTTTATCGTCAAAACATCATCAGCCCATTCAATCTTTCCACAGCTTGTTTTTATATACCGCCCGTCGCTTCCGAGCATATACAAGAAATTTTAGCCACTGAGGTTATCTCCGTTCAAAACGGACAACATCCCCCGAACTTTATTTCTCGCTTTCCTTTTCGAGCTTTGCTACGTCGCGGAGTATCTGCTGTGCTTCAAGCGGGAATCTCCCCAGATGGTCGGGGCCGACGTTGATGAGATAGTTTATGCCGAGCGCGGAAAGCCTTTTCTTGTTGGCAAATATCGTTTCTGCGCTCTTATAGTTTCTGTCCCAAGAGCAGTAGCCCCAGGATTTATTTAGCGTGCAGGCAGATTCATAAAAGCCGTATGGCGATGGTTTGAATCCGCTGATACTGTTAAAATCTACAGTTTGCGTTTCGGTATCGATTTTTTGCGGTATCTCGTTATCCCCGAGCGAAACGTAATCGTATTTGCCGTTGCCGAGACGGGAATTTACCAGGCAGTTCGGCTGATGTTTTTTTACAAGCGCATAAATTTCTTCGCTTTGCTCGGGCGTGAGGGTCATCGGCATATCGAACCAGGCGAGGGCGATTTCGCCGTATTTTGTCATAATTTCCTCTATTTGCGGCAAGATTTTGTTTTTATACGTTATTGTAAAATCTTTTTCTTCTTTGTTTGGGAAATCCCAAGAGTTTTCCCACGTTACGCCGGCACAGTTTACAGGCTCGCTTTTGTAGCCGCCGCCGTTTTTTTCGTGCCAGTCTAGGTCTTGCGAATAGTATATGCCGAATTTCAAACCGTATTTACGGCAAGCATCGGAAAGTTCCTTTATAATATCGCGCCCGAAAGGTGAAAAATCGTGGCAGTTATAGCTGTCTGCTTCGGATTTGAAAAGAGCAAATCCGTCGTGATGCTTCGTGGTGATGACAATATATTTCATACCGCATTCAAGCGCGAATTTTACCCATTCCTCCGCATCGAAATATATGGGGTTAAAGGTGCGCGCTATTTTTTCCATTTCGCTGTTCGGTATGGCGTGTGTTGCCTGTATCCACTCTGCGTATGCCCCGGATTTTTTGCCTTTGTAGACACCGCCGAGAACGGAATATAGCCCGAAATGCACCATCAAGCCGTATTGGGCTTCTTTAAACCAAGTTGTATTTTCCATTGTATGAACCTCCTTTTCGGTTGTATTTAGATAATATCATACGGTGATGAAAATGTCAACATTATTGCGCGGCACAGAATCAATTAAAGGCCTCACTTGCTTTGCACGAGGAGGGGCGGATACGTATTTTATGAATAATCTTTTTTCTTTCGTGCGTACGGTTCATATTTTGCGTGGAGAGCCTTCATTTGTGGTTTATTGCTCCTGCCTCCATAATTATAAAACCTGATTTCTGCGGTGAGAATTTTGCATATTGTTGACAGTTTTGCGTATTTGAGGTATAATATTATACAAAGAACGATTTTTAGCGAGGTTTTTGAAATGGCGCTATCTGCAAAGACGATACGAAAACAGCTTAATATATTAAAGCCGATAATAGGCGGATTTTCGCTTAAAACCATACGAAAATGGCAAAACAGAATAGGCGAACTTATGGAGCTGCAGTACCGTGGGCAGACTATACAGAAAAAGCACGATTTTGAAGCGTTCGAGGGCGCTTGGATTATCCCGAAAGACGAGCGGCGCGAGGGTGTGATTCTGTATTTGCACGGGGGCGGTTATGTGTGTGGCGATTTGGGATATGCCACAGGGTTCGGTTCTGTTCTTGCCGTGCAGAGCGGTGCTCGCGTATTTTGCGCGGCATACCGTCTGGCGCCCGAAGCGCCTTTTCCCGCCGCGCTTGACGATGCGCTTTGCGCATATGAATATTTGCTGGAAAAGGGGTATAGGCACATTACCGTTTGCGGCGAAAGCGCCGGCGGCGGACTCTGCTATTCTCTATGCCTTAAATTGCGGGAAAAAGGCTTGCCCTTGCCGTGCGGCATAATCGCCATTTCCCCCTGGACGGATTTGACGGCTTCCGGCGAATCTTACCGAGAAAACGAGAAGAATGACCCGTCTATGACGGCAGAGCTGCTTGAATTTTTTGCCGAAAATTATACATCCGAAAGGGAAAACCCGCTTGTTTCGCCGCTTTTTGCGGATTTGCACGACCTGCCGCCTTCGCTTATTTTTGTGGGCGGCGACGAAATAATGCTTAGCGATGCGAAGCTTATGCACGAGCGCCTTCGCGCGGCTAAATGCAAAAGCCGTTTGGTTGTAGCCAAAGAAAGATGGCACGCATACCCGCTCTACGGCTTGGAAGAAGACAAAAAAGACTTTTCGCTTATAAACCAATTCTTAAACCACTTTATGTCCAAAGAAAATCGCCTTCGTTGGCTGCCGCTGGATAATTCTGCGAAAATATATCCGCCCGCTTGCAACCAGAACTGGAGCAACGTGTTCCGCGTTTCCGCCACGCTGAAGGAGCAGGTTGATACGGTGGTTATGCGCTCTGCGCTGGACGTTACCGTACGCCGCTTTCCCTCAATAGCCGTAAGGCTCAGGAGAGGTGTATTCTGGTATTACCTGCAACAGCTTGCGGAAGTGCCCGAAATACGCGAAGAAAGCAGCTATCCACTCACACGGATGACAAAGGAAGAAATGCGAAAATGCGCATTCCGCATTATCGTTTACGAGCGCAGAGTCGCGATTGAAATATTCCATTCCATTACCGACGGCAGCGGCGCGCTTATTTTCTTAAAGAGCCTTTTGGCGGAATATTTGTTGCAAAAGCACGGTGTTCACATTCCTGCGGAGCAGGGGGTGCTGGGCAGGCTGGAAGAACCGAGCGAGGAAGAGCTGGAGGACAGCTACCAGAAGTATATCGGCAACGTATCCGCTTCGCTGAAGGCGAGCGACGCCTGGAGGCTTTCGGGAACGCCCGAAACCCACGATTTTCTGCACCTTACCTGCCTGGAACTGCCCGTGAAAGACGTGCTTGCAAAGGCGCACGAATACGGTGTGAGCCTTACGAACTTTATGTGTGCCGTTATGATGCAGGCGCTGCAGGAGCTGCAGGCGGAAAAAGTGCCGAACGTGCGCAAGCGCAAGCCCATAAAGGTTTTTGTGCCCGTTAACCTGCGCAATTTGTTTGAAAGCCGCTCGCTGCGCAATTTCGTGCTCTACGCCACGCCTGAAATTTTGCCGAAGCTGGGAACATACAGTTTCGAGGAAATTTGCAAAATAGTAAACCACCAGATGGCGCTTGAAATAACGGGGAAACAGATGAGTATGAAAATTGCCACGAATACGGCGTGCGAGCACATATGGGCGTTTAAAATTATGCCTTTGTTTATAAAAAATCTCGCTATGAAAGCCGTGTTCAATTCCGTGGGCGAGCGCAAATCGTGTTTGGCGTTTTCAAACCTCGGCGCTGTGAAAATGCCCGAAGAGATGATGAATTATATAGAAAGAATGGATTTTATCCTCGGCGTACAGGCGACGGCACCATACGATTGCGCGATGCTTTCTTTCGGGGATACGTTATATATCAATTTTATACGCAACATCAAGGAATCGGAGCTGGAATATGCCTTTTACCGCGTACTGCGTGAGCTCGGCTTGCGCGCGACGGTGCAAAGCAACAACCAGGGAAAATAGGAGGGAAGTTTATGTATTGTGTGAAATGCGGCGTAAAGCTTGCAGACACGGAAATAGAATGCCCGCTTTGCGGAACGGTGGTGTACCACCCCGATATTGCCCGCGAAAAAGCGGAAAGCCTTTACCCCGGCAAAAAATACCCCCGCGCGGGCATAACGCCGCGTTGGCCGCAGGTTATGTTTACCGTGGCGTTCCTTTTGCCGCTGTTTATCGTGCTTCTTTGCGATATACAGTTCAACCTCGGCATAACTTGGTCCGGCTACGTTATAGGCGCGCTTGTTCTCGGTTACGTGGCGGTGGTGCTGCCGAGCTGGTTTAAAAAGCCTAACCCCGTTGTGTTCGTGCCGTGTGATTTCGTTGTGACAGCGCTCTATTTGCTCTATATAAACCTTGTTACGGGCGGAAAGTGGTTTCTCAGCTTCGCTCTGCCCGTGGTCTGCGGCGTGGGCGCGATTGTTATAACTGTGGTGACGCTTGTGTATTACGTACGCCGCGGCAAGCTCTTTATTTTCGGCGGTGCTATGATAGCGCTGGGCGCTGTGATTTTGCTTATGGAATTTTTGATGTGCATTACGTTCGAGGGCGTAAAATTTATAGGTTGGTCGCTCTACCCCCTCATAACGCTTGCGTTGCTCGGCGGTGCGCTTATTTTCCTCGGCATATGCCGCCCCGCGCGCGAAAGTATGGAAAAGAAATTCTTTATATAAAACAAATTTCGGCAGATTTAAGGTGAAAACTTAAATCTGCCGAAGTTTTTTTGTATCATAGGAAATTACGCTGAAATAGGTTAAATTTTCAATTGCCGCGCGTATAGTGCGAACACATCTATCGCCTTCTTAAGTTTGGAAAAAATGGGAATAAGCAAAATTCAAATCCTTTGGATTTGAAGGCATAAGATACA
>JAFTOK010000081.1 GCA_017463815.1 Clostridia bacterium
GAGGATCGCGCTCGTATGGAGCATAATATGGCAGAGCTTCGCGCATCCTATCCCGAGATGATATTCATTGCCTTTCCGGGCGATGAAAAAAGCACGGGCGGTTGCCTTGCGGCAGGCAGAGGCTTCTTCCACATCAACTCCCACGGAGGTGCGGAGCCCTGCCCGTTCTCTCCCTATTCCGATATCAACGTGCGCAAGACTTCACTTCGGGAGGCACTCAAGTCCGAACTGTTCCGAGCTCTGCAAAGCGAGAGCATTCTGACGGGTGAGCATATCGGAGGTTGCGTGTTGTTTGAGCAGAAGGATAAAGTCGAAGCGATCATAGAAAGGAACAAGCATAATGGATAATATGGAAAAACTCGTCCGTGAACGCCGAAGTGTCCGTACCTTTGACGGACGGGAGCTAACGGCGGAGGACAAAGAAAAGCTCTGTAATTATATTGCAAGTATTGATAACCCTTACGGATTGCCTATCGAATTCAAGTTGCTCCCCCAAATGGGCTGCCCCGTAGTTGTAGGAACAGAGCTATACATTGGCGCCAAGATGAAGTATACCCCGCATTTGAATGAAGCCTTCGGCTACGCCTTTGAAAAGCTTGTACTCTACGCACAGTCGCTCGGCATAGGTACGGTATGGGTCGGCGGCACGATGGACAGAGGTGCTTTTGAAAAAGCAATGGAGCTTTCGGAGGATGAGGTTATGCCCTGCGTGAGCCCTCTCGGCTACCCGGCTAATAAGATGTCTGTACGGGAAAAGATGATGCGTAAGGGGGTTAAAGCTGATAGCCGTTTTCCCTTTGAGGAGATTACATTTCGGAACAGCTTTGATACGCCACTCACCGCTGACGCGGCAGGAAAGTTATTCTTACCGATTGAGACGGTACGACTTGCCCCGTCTGCCGTCAACAAACAGCCGTGGCGTATTGTGGTTGCGGATGATGTTGCTCATTTCTATATGCAACGCTCCAAGAATTTTAACGGAGGCAGGATTGATATGCAGAAGATCGATATGGGCATTGCTCTTTGCCATTTTGAGCTTACGGCAAAGGAGCAAGGCATTAGCACCGAGTTTGTGTTCGAAGAGCCGAATATCCCCAAAAAAGACGATATGGAGTATATCGCTTCTTACAAATTCAAAATATAAGTTTCAGGAGGAACGATTATGTCGAAGATTTTAGTTGCGTATTTTTCCGCAAGCGGTGTGACTGAAAAGGTCGCGCGTGAGCTTGCAAAGGCAGAGGGCGCAGACCTTTTCCAAATTTGCCCCGAAGCACCTTACACCAAGGCAGACCTCGATTGGAGGAACAAACAATCGAGAAGTACGCTTGAGATGCAAGACCTCGATTGCCGCCCTGCCGTATGCGGCGAGGTTCGGAATATGAAGCAATACGACGTTGTGTTCGTAGGCTTTCCGATTTGGTGGGGACGTGAGCCAAGCGTGGTCGATACATTCCTTACATCCTACGATTTTAAGGGTAAATGCATCATCCCGTTCTGCACCTCCGGCGGCAGGGGTATGGGCAACACGGATCAGCGAATCCGTTATCTTACCTGTGCCAACGTTGACGAAGGAAAGCGACTCGGCGGCGAGGTTTCTGAAAAAGAGCTGAAGCTGTGGGCTGATGGACTAATTTCACTTTGAGGAAATATACGCAAAGGCAGACCGAATGAAAAAGATATTTTAGTATGTAAAAGAATTTGCTACCCAAATCTTGAGTTCTACCAAATAAGGTTTGCATAGATGTAATAGCCCTCTTTTAGAGAAAGAAAAAGGCATAAAAAACTAAAGACTCTGAATCGTTTTTCAACGAAACAGAGTCTTTTTTCGCTTTAAAATAACTTTTTTCTTCTGATTTTTTATTTTTTCTTTTTCTTGATTTGGAAAGGAAACGAGGATAGAAAAGTTTGCCCCGAAAGAGGATAAATGGAAAATGCTATGATATGAATAAATTCGCCTAACAAAAAGCTCAACTGCGTTAAGCATTTGAGCTTTTCTTTTGTCTGCAAGAGGTTGCCCTTACCCCACGTTTTCGAGCAGTTCTGCCGCAGAAACACCGAAAAGTTTGGCAATCGCCAATAAATTCGATGTGCTCGGGTCGGAGGTTCCGTTTTCCCATTTGGAAACTGCTTGCCTGCTCACGCCAAGGCTTTCTGCCACAAATTCTTGTGTCATATTACGTTTTTCCCTGTACATCTTCAAGGTTTCGCCCAAAGTTTTGCTCTCTGCCGGCTCTTGCGCTTCCGGCTGTATGGGGGTTACGGGTTTTGGCGGCGCAGAATTTTGCATTTTAGTTTTTCTTGATTTTGAAGTATAAATTATAAGGAAAACAATAAGTAGAATTACACCAACCAAAACAGGTAGAATAATAGACAAAAAAATTATGCCGAATACAGAATAAGCAATCGAACGCATAAAAAACACCTCTTTATATAAAATTTCACATATATTATACCTCAAACGAGAAATTAAGTCCACCAACTATCGCGCAACCGCCGCGCAACTTTAGGTTGCCAAGGCGGTTTTTATGTTTTTTTCAACCATTCATCTTTAATTCCAAAAGATTGTTTAATTCAAACAATAGCTTTTGCTTCATATCTGCGAGTTCTTCCTCGCTCGGGCGATTTTTCCCGCTGTACATTTCGTTCATCGGCAACCACCACACAGGACCTTTGCCATTATTTCCGTATTTGCCCAAATCTCCGCTTACCCTGGGGAACAAATGCCAATGTAAGTGTGTATCCCCGTTTCCGAGAAGTTCATAGTTCATTTTTTCCGCGAAGAACGCACGCGCCGCCGCTTCTGCCACAATAGACATTTCCTCTAAAAATTTTATTTTTACGTCTTTTTCAAGATACCACAATTCTGTTTTGTGTTCTTTTGCAAGAAAAAGCGTATATCCTTTGAAATGCTGATAATCGCCAATCACTACATATCCCGTTTCAAGTTCTTTTACAAAATAGGGATTTTTACCCTCTTTAATCATTTTTATTCTATCGCATATTAAACACATTTTGCTTCACCTTTCCACATACGGTCCCATTCTCATAATTTCTCCCACACTACCCGCTTTTTTCGTGGCGAGCGCACGCACGGCCGCCGCTTTTTGCGCAAGCTCGAAAGCGTGTTTTACTTCCTCGCCGTATTTTTCGTAATCCGCGGGTTTTGTTATAATCGGTATGCTCGCGCACTTCCGCGCCTTCGCCAGAAGCTCCCTGCCCTCTCTGCTCGCCGCGAGCAAAACCGTGTACGCAGGTCTTGCCGCAAGCATTTCGTCCGTCACGCCGAAATACGCAAACAAAAGCGCGCGGCGCACGTGCGCGGGGGAATATTTCTTCGTGCAGGCAAGCGCGTATAGCTCCTCCATATCGTGCGCCTCGTTCCCTGCCTTTATCAGCCGCGCTGCAAGCGAAAGAGCGTTTTCCGCAAAACGGCAAATCTCCTCTGCCTTATGTGTGCGCAAAAAAGAGGCAAACACAGGGAAAAATTTTTCCGGCAAGCAAACCCGCCCTTTTTCCTCTTCTTCCTTTAATATATTATAAGAGCCCACAGGCAAAAGCGCCTTTGCCGCCTCTGCTCCGCCGCCATAAATCGCATTTCTTACAGACGTAGCGGAGGCAAAACCCTCGCCGCCGCCGTTGTAGCCCTCTCCCGTGCGCTTTACGGTAGATATTTCAAGCGGCAAGCCGTTTTTTATTATTTCCGATGCGTACGCCACGCCGAGAATATTGTTGGAGCCCGCAAACACGCCATCATCGCCGAAAAGCGCGTTGTAAGTTTCAAAATATACCGCACCATACGGTTTTTCGCGCCCCGATTTGAGGTTTTCGGCGAGTGCTGTGGCAAATTCCGCGGAAATTACGTTTTTTGCCGTGCGTTTGATTAGTTCTGCGTCGCCGCACTCGCTGCCGAACGAAATCGCATCAATAAAACCGAGGCGCGAAATTATATCCACACCGCCGAAGGCGAATTTTTCCGCCCCCGCCGCCGAATACGGAAAAGGAAGCTCCAGCACAAGGTCTGCCCCGCCCGCAAGCGCCATTTTCGCGCGAGCATATTTGCACGCAAGCGCCGCCTCGCCCCTCTGGCAAAAATCGCCGCTCATAACTGCGGTCACCGTGCCGCCGTGCGCCTTGATTTGCTCAATCTGATATTTATGCCCGAAGTGGAACGGGTTATATTCGCAAATTACAGCATAATTTTTCATAAAAACCTCTTTTTGCATTTTTTCTATTGAAAATGTCGGTGGATTGTTATATAATAAATATATAATATGTATTTATGTCTACTTGGATAGCACATAAATATTATACTACAATCCCACATAAAAATCAATCTTAACTATTTTGGAGGTTTTTTAAAATGAAAGTATTGGTAGTAAATGCCGGAAGCTCTTCTCTTAAATATCAGCTTTTCGACACAACAACAGGTGAGGTTCCCGCAAAAGGTATCTGCGAAAGAATCGGTATCGACGGTAAGCTCGACCACAAATGTGCAGACGGCAGAAGATGGACAGTAGAAATAGCTCTGCCCAACCACTCCGTTGCAATCCAGAACGTTGTAAACGCTCTCACAAGCAAAGAATACGGCTGCATCGAAAATATGGACGAAATCGAAGCTATCGGCCACAGAGTTGCACACGGCGGCCCCTACTTCTTCGAAAGCTGCTTGCTCACGGACGAAGTTCTTGCAAAACTTGAACTTTGCCGCGACATCGCTCCCCTTCACACTCCTGCACACATTATGGGTATCGAAGGTTGCACAACGGTAATGCCGAACGTTCCCCAGGTTCTCGTATTCGACACAGCATTCCACCAGACAATGCCCGCAAAAGCATATACATATGCTATTCCCTGCGAAGTTGCGCAGAAATACAATATCCGCCGCTACGGTTTCCACGGTACGAGCCACAAGTTCGTTTCCTCTGAAATGGCAAAAATACTCGGCAAACCCATCGAAGAAACAAAAATCGTTACTTGCCACATCGGTAACGGCTCTTCCATTACAGCAGTTAACGGCGGCAAGGTTGTGGATACGACTATGGGCTTCACACCTCTCGACGGCGTTGAAATGGGCACACGTTGCGGCTCTATCGACCCCGCTATCGTAACGTTCCTTATGAAAAAAGAAGGCTATACACCCGACCAGATGGATAGCTTTATGAACAAAGAATGCGGTTTCCTCGGCGTTTCCGGCGTTTCTTCCGACAGCCGCGACGTTGAAGCAGGCATTCTCGAAGGCAACGAAAGATGCAAGCTCGCCGCAGAAGTTCTCGCATATCAGGTTAAGAAATACATCGGCTCTTTTGCCGCTGCTATGAACGGCCTCGACGCAGTTGTATTCACAGCAGGTATGGGTGAAAACAATACAGAGCTCCGCGAAAGAGTTTGCGCAGATATGGACTTCTACGGTATCGAACTCGATAAAGACGTTAATGCAAAAACACTTCGTCAGTCCGACAACGTGATGATTTCCACACCCGATTCCAAAGTTCAGGTTTGGGTAATACCCACAAACGAAGAACTTATGATTGCTTCCGATACAGAAGCTATCGTTTCTAAACTTTAATTTGAAATAGCACCTTGAGAGCAAATGCAGAAAAACTGTATTTGCTCTTTATTTTGCAAAACTCGACAAAAATTATCCGCAGATGTTGACAAGTCAACATTCTTGTGATATAATGCCGATTGTTGATAGGTCAACAAGTTTCAACCATACAGTTGGCAACAGAACGGAGTTTATTATGATTAAAAACAGATTCACACAACTTATTTACAGGGTGGCTTTTCTGACAATCAGCGTTTTCGGTATCATCGAAAGCTTTGGCTTGTTTGCAGGGCAGAAACCCGGCTTTGAGTGCTTGCTTTACTACACCTCGCTTTCAAATTTTCTCTGCTTCGGAGTAATACTTGCCGCCACGGTTTCCACACTAAATCACCTGAAGCGCGGCGAAACAGAGGGATATAACACTGCTTGCCCACGCTTTAAATTTTACTCTACCATTATTATTCTTGTAACTTTTATCGTTTACAACTTTATTCTTGCGGATAATATGTTTGAACCCGGTTGGAACAACCTCGGAAACTTGACAAAGCATATCGTCTGCCCTCTTATGGTGGTGATAGACCATCTGCTTTTCGATGAGCATCGCTCGTTAAAATGGTTCGACTGCCTCGGTTGCACCGTCTTGCCGCTGATATACGTAGCGGTAATCCTCGTGCGTGCAGAGCTTTTGCCCGCAGGATAATCCGGCACGGTATACCCGTATTTCTTCCTCGATGCAGATGAACTTGGCTATATTGGCGTGGCAATCTGGGTGCTCGTACTCCTTGCGGCATTTATACTAATAGCTTTCTTGTTCTATTTGTACGACAAAATAAAATACGAAAACGGCAAACTCACCTTCAAATTAAAAAATAATTAAACACCATAAAAAAACAGCGGCATCAAAGAAAAGTATTTTTATGCCCGCTGTTTTTTTGTTTGCAATCTTTTATCGCTATTTTCACCATATATATCCACCATATATAGATTTAATTTAAAATATCTCACAAAATAAATGCTGAAAACTATTGATATTTCCCTCTTTTTGTGTTAAAATTTTATTGTAGAATTTTAGAATGGGGGAAAATAGTTTTTGTATGTTTTTTGTATATAAAAATATACAAAAACTACGTTTTCGACTTTCTCTAAAAAATATGATATTATCTTTGTTTTGACCACAATACGGTCGGAAAGGAAGACAACAATGGCTGAAAAAAACTTTTTTTCATCTCGCCTGACAGCAGCAGAAATGCGCGCTGCTCTCGCGAATGAGCAGGCTTCTGCAGACGCAGTTCTCGCAAAAGCAGGCAAACTCTCTGCCGCTTCCCGTATGGCAGCGTTGTTCGATGAAGGCACTTTTGTTGAAATCGGCGCTTATGTTGGCCGCAAGACCACAGACCTCGATTCCGGCAAGGATGATGCTTTCGAACCCGTTGTAACAGGCTACGGCGCAATAGGCGGTGTTCTTGCATTCGCATTCTCCCAGGATTTTGCAAGACTTTCCGGTGCACTCGGCGAAATGCACGCTAAAAAAATCGCCAAAATTTATGAAATGGCAATCGTAGCGGAAGCACCCATCATCGGCGTGTTCGATTCCGCAGGCGCAAAAGTGCTTGAAGGCGCAGACGCTCTCGCGGCTTACGGTTCCGTTATGGCTTGTGCCGCAAACGCAGACATTCCCCAGATTGCTATTGTTGCAGGCCCCTGCACAGGTCACGCCGCAGTAATCGCGCAGATGTTCGATTTCGTGATTGCGGCAAAATCCACAGGCAAACTTTATATGACAGCCGCAGGCGAAAAGCTCGGCGGCGCAGAAGAACTCGCTAAAGACGGCGTTGCGGCTCTCGTTGCCGAAAACGATGCAGACGCGCTTGCAAAAGCAAGAAAGCTCGTTTCCTATTTTGAAGGCGAGCTCATCACAGGCGACGAAATCAACCGTCTTGTTGCGGTAGACACAACAAGCGAAGATTACGACGTTCACGCCGTTATCGAAACGGTATTCGACGCAGGCTCTTTCACAGAACTCTACGCTGAAAAAGCAAAAGCTATGGTTTGCGGTCTTGCCACAATGAACGGTCACGTTGTTGCAGTTGTTGCAAACAATCCCGCGGCAAAAGGCGGCCACCTTTGCGGCGGCGCGGCAGACAAAGCCGCTGCATTCATCGAAAAATGCGACGCACAGGATATCCCCGTTGTTACACTCGTTGACAGCTGCGGCGTTGTAGCTTCCGAAGAAGCAGAAAAGAAAGGTCTTTCCGCAAAAATTTCCAACCTCGCAAAAACATATGCACTTTCTATGGTTCCGAAGGTTACGGTTACGCTCGGCCGTGCATACGGTGCCGCTTACACGGTAATGGGCTCCAAATCCCTCGGTGCAGACGTTTGCCTCGCGCTTGAAAGCGCAAAAATCTCCGCTATGGAGCCTATGGCAGCAGTTTCCTTCCTAGTCCTTGTGAAAGACGAATCCAAGCACGCAGAAGTAGCCGCTGAATGGGCAGAAAATAACGCAACACCCGTTGCCGCTGCAAGAAGCGGTCATATCGACGATATTATTTCTGCGGACGAGCTCCGTATGAGAATAGCAACCGCACTTGAAATGCTTTTATAATCATAGGAGGATAAAACCGCTATGAAAATTCTTGAACTCTTTTTCAAATCGGGTGAAGTAACAGGTCTTGGTTTGCTCGCAGTGATTGCTATTATTGCAGTTATTTTTGCAGTAATCAAAATGCTCGGTTCAAGCCTCGGTTCAGGCAAAAAAGCCGCAAAGAAAGAAGCTCCCAAAGCTGAAGTAGTGCAGGCAGAGCAGGAACCCGAACCCGTTCCCGCAGCGCCCGCGGCACAAGACGATAGCGAGCTGATTGCAGTTCTCGCCGCCGCTGTTTCCGCATACTGCGGAGAACCCGTAACAAAATTCCGCGTTGTATCTTTCAAACACATTAAATAATCTCGGAGGACTTACTAAAAATGAAAACATATAATATCACAGTAAACGGTCAGACATACGTTGTAAACGTAGAAGAAGTTTCTGCCGGCGCAGCAGCTCCCGTAGCAGCTCCCGCACCCGTTGCAGCTCCTGTAGCTCCTGCTCCTGCGGCAGCTCCCGCAGCGCCCAAAGCAGCTCCCGTGGCAGGCGGCAAAGTTAAAGTTACGGCTCCTATGCCCGGTTCTATCGTAAAAGTTAACGTTTCCGCAGGCGCAGCCGTTAAAAAAGGCGATGTTCTCTGCGTTCTCGAAGCTATGAAAATGGAAAACGAAATCAAAGCTCCCGAAGACGGCACGGTTGCATCCGTTGCAGTGAACTCCGGCGCTTCCGTTTCCAGCGGCGACGTTCTTGTTACACTCGACTAAGTAAATTTGCTCTTTCCTATCTAACAGAACGGCGGTGAACTAAATTGCCAGAAGCAATAAACAATTTTCTTGAGTCAACGGGTATAGCTCAGTTCGGCTCGTGGGAATTACTACTGAAAACACTTGTGATGTACCTGATTGTAGGTGTACTTGTGTATCTTGCAATTGCCAAGAAGTTCGAGCCGTTGCTCCTTCTCCCCATTGCATTCGGTATGCTGCTTACCAATCTCCCCGGTGCCGAAATATTCCATATGGATTGGTTTATAGACGGTGTCGAGGTTACAAAAGTTGCTATTGTAGACGGTGTTGCCACAGAAGTTACGGAGCTTTCCCACGAAATGTCCGATATAATCAAGCACATCGTAAACAACGGCGGCTTCCTTGATTTTCTCTATCTCGGTGTTAAGCTTTCCATCTACCCCTCCATCATTTTTATGGGTGTAGGCGCGATGACAGACTTTTCCCCGTTGATAGCAAACCCCAAAACGCTTTTCCTCGGTGCTGCGGCGCAACTCGGCGTTTTCATAGCCTTTTCGGGCGCGCTCTTCCTCGGCTTTACAGAGCTTGAGGCGGCGGCAATCGGCATTATAGGCGGCGCAGACGGCCCCACAGCAATCTACGTTACGTCCAAGCTCGCCCCGCACCTTCTCGGTGCACTCGCCATTGCGGCATATTCCTATATGGCGCTTATACCGATGATTCAGCCCCCGCTTATGCGGCTTATGGTGCCCAAAAAGCTTCGCACTATAAAGATGGAAACTCTCCGTCCCGTGTCCAAGCTTGAGCTCATTGTTTTCCCCATCGCGGTAACAGCGCTTGTGGTGTTCATCGTTCCCGATGCGGCGGCACTTATAGGGCTTCTTATGTTCGGCAACCTGCTTACGGTTTCGGGCGTTACAGACAGGCTTTCAAAAACCGCGCAGAACGAGTTTATGAATATCGTAACAATCTGCCTCGGCATTTCCGTAGGCGCTACGGCAAAGGCGGAAAACTTCCTCTCTTTGCAGACGTTATTCATTGTCGTTCTCGGGCTCGTGGCATTTATGCTTTCAACTTTCGGCGGTCTTTTGGGCGGCAGAATTATGTGCTGGCTTACAAAAGGCAAGGTTAACCCCCTCATCGGTTCCGCAGGCGTTTCTGCCGTACCGATGGCGGCACGTGTCGCCCAGATTGAAGGCCAGAAGGCAGACCCTTCCAACTTCCTTCTTATGCACGCGATGGGTCCCAACGTTGCCGGCGTTATAGGTTCAGCCATTGCGGCGGGCGTATTTATGGCACTTTTCGGTTGATAGACACATACCAAGATAACTTAATGAATTTTTCGAAAGGAATTATTATATGGCAAAGGTTAAAATTTGTGAAACCGTGCTTCGTGACGCACATCAGTCCTTGATTGCAACA
>JAFTOK010000082.1 GCA_017463815.1 Clostridia bacterium
CAACGAAATTCCCCCGAAGATTCGTTCCGTTGTAACACTTATCTTCTATGCGCCCTCCATTTCCGGTGGTGCGAATATGATTTGGGGTGTCCTCTTCAGCGGTGACTCTTACGGTTACGCAAACTCTATTCTTATGCGACTCGGCATAATCCAGTCGCCTATCCAGTTCTTCCAGAACGCAGATTACGTTATGCCTTTGTGTATCGTAGTTGCTCTTTGGTCCAGCTTGGGTACGTCGTTCTTATCATTTATCGGTGGTCTTCAGACTATTGATAAGGCGCAGTTTGAAGCTGCGGCTGTTGACGGTATTAAAAACCGTTGGCAGGAACTTTGGTACGTAACACTTCCGAATATGAAATCTCAGCTCTTATTCGGTGCTATTCTCGCGATTACAAGTGCATTCGGTTTAGGTTCGGTTGTTGACTCTCTTGCCGGCAACCCCTCCGTTGACTACTGCGCGTGGACGATTGTTCACCACCTCGGTGACTACGGCGGCGCACGTTTCGAAGTTGGTTATGCTTCTGCAATCGCAACAATTCTTTTTGCGATGATGGTCGGTTCGAACATGCTCGTTAAGAAACTTCTTGCAAAGGTGGGACAGTAATATGGCTAAAAAATTACGTGTTAGAGGTCATAAAGTCGTTCTTAACCGTTCAGCCGGCGGCGACTTTGGTATCACATTTTTCCTTGTAATACTCGGTTTCTTTATGTTTATTCCTATGTATTACGCGGTTATCCAATCTCTCAAACCCCTTGATGAGCTTTGGATGTATCCCCCTCAGTTCTATGTTGTAAAACCTACACTCAAGAACTTCTCCTTGATGTTTAAAACACTTCAGACGTCTTGGATTCCTTTCTCCAGATATATCTTCAACACAGTATTTATCTCTGTTGCAGGTACATTCGGTAACCTTGCTTGCGGTTCTCTCGCAGCATACGCAATTTCCAAAATCAACTTCCCCGGCAGAAAAGGTCTTTCCTCTCTTGTAAGACTTTCTCTTATGTTCCACCCCACAGTTTCCGCTATCGTTAACTTTATGACGATGAGCACACTCGGTTGGGTAGATACATACCTCGCAATCATTATCCCCGCTTGGGGCGCAACACTCGGTATGTTCCTTATGCAGACGTTTATGGAAGGTAACATCTCCGTTGCGGTTCTTGAAGCTGCACGTCTTGACGGTTCTTCCGAGCTTAGAACGTTCTGGACAATTGCAATGCCTATGGTTAAGCCGGGTTGGATTACACTTATCATTTACTCTTTCAAAGACCTTTGGAACACAGGTTCTTCCACATATATTTACAGCGAAGAAATCAAAACATTCAACTATGCGGTTGGTCAGATTACATCCGGTGGTGTAGAACGTGCCGGTGTTGGTACAGCTGCAGCGGTTGTTATGATGATTGTTCCGATTGCAGTATTCGTAATTGGCCAGAGCAACGTTATTGAAACGATGGCTTCTTCCGGTATGAAAGACTAATTAGGAGGGAAACGTTATTATGAAAAAATCAGCAAAAATATTAGTAGCGGTTCTTTGCCTGATGATGCTTATGAGCAGCCTTTCGGTTTTCGCCGCTTCTGCTCCCTATCAGACATATACATACTCTATGGATGGCGAGCCTATGGACTCTCCCCACGCGTATGTTCCCGAAAGAACAATTTCTAACTTTGATATGGGCCTTGCAACGCCTCTTCAGGCAGCAAAAGACTTGTTCGTTGACGATGCCGGAAATGTTTACATTTCCGACACGGGCAACAAAAGAGTAATTGTTCTCGACTCTAACTTCAAATATCAGTACGAAATCACAACATTTATAAACGAACACGGTGTACCCGATGAACTTCTTACACCCCAGGGCTTGTTTGTAGATGACAAAAACATTTATATTTCCGACTCTGATAACAGCCGTATCGTAGTGTTTGACCTCGTTGGTAACTTCGAAAGAATTGTTGAAGCTCCCGAAGCAGACGTAATGGGCGAAGATACACTTTTCCACCCCGTTGCTCTTTCCGTTGATGCTTCCGGTAAAATGTACGTAGTTTCCGACCAGACATACTCCGGCGTATTCGCTCTCGAAGCTGACGGTTCCTTCATCTGCTTCATCGGTGCTCAGAAAGCTGACGTTCCGCTCGCAGTAAGAATCCGTAGACTTATTTTCCCTGATGTTGTTGCGGAAGAATATATCACATCTGCTTATAACAACATCGCAATAGACGAAGACGGCTTCGTTTATGTAACAACAAACGACATCGACACAGAAACGCTTGCTACAGCAATTCAGGCCGGCAACGAAGCTTACGCTCCTGTAAAACGCCTTAACAACCAGGGTGTTGACATTATGAGAAGAAACGGCTTCTTCATTCCTGCGGGTGAAATCGCATTCGAAGGTACAGGCACAGCTGCTTCCACAACGTCTTCCACAGGTCCTTCCAGCCTTATCGACGTTGCACTCGGCCCGAACGGTATGTGGTCTGTAATCGACAGTAAACGTTGCAGAATTTACACATATGACAGCGACGGTAACTTGCTCTTCGCTTTCGGTGATAAAGGTAGCCAGCTCGGTAACCTTAACCAGCCCACAGCTATCGATTACAAAGGCAGCTCCATTCTCGTTCTCGACGCAACACTTAACTCTATTACAGTTTATAAGAGAGAGCCCTACGGCGACATCATCGACCAGGCGCTCGCACATACAGCAACACGTCAGTATTCCGAAGCGCTCAGCGACTGGGAAGATATCAACAGAAGCAACCTTAACTTCGACGCTGCTTACGTTGGTATCGGTACAAACCTTTACCGCAACGGCGAATTCAGCGCTTCTCTCGATTACTTCAAGGCAGCAGGCGACGTTAATAGTTACTCCGATTCTTTCAAAGCTATCAGAAAAGCTTGGGTTGAAGATTGGGTGCTTGTTGTTATCATTGTTATCGTTGTAATTTGTATCGCCCTTTCCAAGTTCCTTGGCTATGTTGGCAAAAAGAACAAAGAAGGCGTTACAAAGGTTGGCAAGAGAACACTTTGGGAAGAATTCATTTATGGTTTCTATCTCATTATGCATCCGTTTGATGCTTATTGGGACCTTAAACACGAAAAACGCGGTTCTGTAAGAGCAGCAATTCTTATCGACGGCGTAGTAGTTGTTTCCACAATCATCTATTCTCAGTGCTCCGCATACATTTTCAACCCCAGCCAGGGTACAACAAACCCCTTTGCAAGCATTATGAACGGCGTTCTCACAGTATTTGCTCCGCTTATGCTTTGGTGCGTTGCTAACTGGTGCCTTACAACACTTTTTGATGGCGAAGGTAACTTTAAAGATATTTTCATTTCCACATCCTATGCTTTGTTCCCGCTTTCACTCTTGCTCATTCCGATTACATTGTGCACGCATATCGCAACACTCGATGAATCTTCTATGATTTCTCTTGTAATGTCTATTGCATTTATTTGGGTCGGTATGCTCATATTCTTCGGTATGGCAACAACACACGGTTACTCTATGGGTAAAAACGTTATCATCACTGTTGCTACTATCATTGGTATGATGTTCATTATGTTTATTATGATGCTCTTCACAAACCTTGTACAGCAGATGATTGCGTTCGTTACAGATATTATTTCCGAAATTTCGTTCCGCGCTAACTGATAGGGAGGATTTATATGAAAAAAATTAGATTTTTAGCGGCTATATTGGCTGTGTCCATTTTAGTCGGATGTTTTTCGCTCCCTGTAGGTGCGAGCGACGGAATTGAAAACTATACTTCTTCTGCGTCGATTAACACAGAAGGTGCTATAGCAAAAGTAGAATCTATGGAATCTGTTTATAAAAACGACGATTACGAATTGTTCTACGACAAAACATCCGGTGAAATTGCAATTAAAACTTTGGCAACGGGAGAATACACATTCTCTAACCCTTATGATGCAGAAGTTCCCAAAACAAACGTAGAAGCAGGCTTTGCAAGAAAAGCTGCGCTTCTTTCCCAGATAATGGTTAAGTATTCCGACGCTTCCGGCGCTGCTAAACACCTTAGCAGCTACGGTGACGCGGCAATGCTTGAAGGCCAGATTGAAATGAAGAGAATTGACGGAGGTATTCGTGTTGAATACGCGATCGGTTCCGTTGAATCCAAACGTCTTGTTCCTTTCCGTATTGAAGAAAGCAGATTTGAAGACAAAATTGTAAAAATCCTCGAGGCTACAGCTAACCAAGAGGGAAGACTTACAGATTTTGAAAAACAGATTGTAAGCCAGCTCAAAACTGTTTACTATGACAGAATTGACTATATGAATGCAAGTGATACTGAAAAGCAGACGTTGCTTAACAGATATCCCATTCTCGCAACAGAGCCCGAACTCGTATTCTATGTTCTTAAAGATGACTCCGGTTTGACACTTAAAAAGATGGAAAACCTTATCAGAACATATTGCCAAGAATATACATTCGACGAACTTGAATCCGACCACGAAATGACAGGTTATGAAGGTAACCAGACAGAACCTGCGCTTTTCAGACTCGCGATTGAATACACGTTCAACGAAAACGGCTTCTGTGCAACGGTTCCCGCAAAGAGTATCCGTTATAACGAAACAACATACTCTCTCGACGAAATCGTCATTCTTCCTTACTTCGGCTGCAGCACAGTCAGAGAAGTTGCTAACAGCGATGCAACAGAGAAGAAACAGACAACAGATGGTTACCTCTTCCTTCCCGACGGTAGTGGTACTATCCTCGAATACTACAACAAAGACGGTTCTGTAAAAACAGGTACGCAGAGCATTTCCGTTTACGGTATCGACTACGCGTATGAAGACCTTACAACAGCTCAGACAACAGTTAACGCTGAAGTTTGCCGTATTCCCGTATTCGGTTTGACAGAGGAATATACTATCACAACCGAAGTAGCAAGAAGCGGTCGCGCTAACTATGTTTACTCCAAAGACTACACAAGAGGCTTTGTGGCTGTTATTACTGAAGGCGAATCTCTTGCGAAAATCACAGCAACACTCGACTCTATGCAGTGGACGGGTTACTTCTCTGCAGGTACAGGTGCCGGCTACAACACAGTTTACGCAGGCTTCTCTATGCAGCAGACAGACAAAGTTTCCCTTGGTTCTGCTCTCGGCGGCGGCACGTCTATGTCCCAGAGTATCGACACAAGATACATTGGCGACTACGCTCTTCAGTATATGCTTCTTGCAGACGCTGAAGGCTTCAATGCTCCCACATACTCCGGTATGGCAGAAGCTTACCGCAACTACCTCATCAGCAGCGGCGCTATAGCTAAATTCACAGCTGATGAAGTTAAAGCACAGCTTCCTCTTTACATTCAGACTCTCGGCAGTATGAAAACAGACGATACATTCCTTACATTCCCCGTTAAAGTTACACGTTCTCTTACGTCTTTCGACGATATCGAGGCAATGACAGGAACACTTGCAGATGCCGGCATCACAAACCTTAAATATATCCTTACAGGTTATGCAAACGGTACTGCATCCTCCAGCAAATATCCTTCTTACGTTAAATTTAATTCTAAAGTCGGCGGCAACAGCGGCTTCAAAGACCTCGTTGATTTCGCAATCGATGAAGACATTGAAGTAATGCCTAACTTCGACTTCGTTAACATTACAAACACAGCTTTCGGCATCTCTTTCAAAAAGCACGCAGCTCTTATGATGAGCGGTCGTTACGCTACAAAACGTGACTATGACGCGGTTTACCAGACAATTTCCAGACACGGTCACACAAACTTGATTTCCACAAACGCTTACGATACAGTTTACGCTAAATTCTCTAAAGCGTTTGACAAATTCTTCACAGGCTTTGACGGTTACCAGGGTTCTCTCGCAGCTCTTACGCTCGGTACAGACCTTAACTCCGACTTTAACAAGGATGAACCGATTACACGTGAAGATTCCAAGAACAATACAGTAAAATTCATCAGCAAACTCTATGACAAATATGATTCGCTTGTTGTAGAAGGCGGTAACGCTTACACAATTCCTTACGTTACAGACATTCTTTCCATCCCGCTTGACAATAGTAACTACGCTATTTCTTCCGCATCTATTCCGTTTATGGGTATGGTGCTTCACGGCTGTATGAACTATACAGGCGACCCGATGAATATGTCCGGTGATATTAAGTATGCTGTTTTGAAATCTATCGAAAACGGCGCTTCCCCCTACTTCTTCTTGGTATACAGCAATGCTGCTGACCTTAAATCTTCTCCCACACTCAGCGCTTACTACTCTGTAAACTTTGAAACGTGGTTCACAACAGATGACGGCACAAGCATTAAAGATACGTACAACAAGATTAACGGCGCTATCGGCGGTCTTCAGAACGCAACAATCGTAAATCACGAATTCCACACAGCGTTTGAACTTGACGCAGATGAAGCTGCGATGCTCTTCTCTGAATACAAGGCTGCAAAAGATGCTCTTGAAACTGCAAAAGTTGCTTATGAAGAAAAAGTTCTCGCAACAGATAAAGCTGCTGCCGAGAGCAAGAACCTTGCAAGCTACCTCATCGCTGAAAGAGATGCAAAGGCTGCTTATGTTGCAGCTGAAACAAAACTTGCTCGCGTTGAAGCGGTTCTTGAAAGAAACAACGTAGGCGGTGTTGTTTCCGTAACATATGCTACGGAAGCAGGTGCTACAAAGACATTCTACATCAACTACAACAACTACGAAGTTGTATTTGAAACAAAAGATGGCGGCACATACGCTATCGGTGCTATGGCATTCGTTGAAGAAGGCGAAATCGTAAGCGTTAAAAACGAAAGCAACCCCGGTGTAAACTTTGAAGCTTATGCCGCAACAGGCGCAACACTCGTTGCAAACTTCACATCTGCTAACGAAACTCTTTCTTCTGCAGTTGAAGCAGGCAACACATACCAGATTAACCGTGCATTGAACGCAGTTAAGACACTTCTCTCCGAAGTTGCTGCAACTAAGGATGGGGATGTTGCGAAGATTACTAACGCAAACGGCGGCTACGTGTACATCAACTACACTACCGACAACGTAATTGTTAAGATGAGCGAAACAAGATATGAGCTTATCCCTGCACAGAGTTACCTCATAGTTGAATGAAAGGAGGAGGGCTAATATGAATAATGCAGTTGATACAAAGAAAAAACGCACCCGTAAACGTGCTTCTCTTAACGAGAGAAAAGCACTCAAAGGTTGGATATTTGTCCTTCCTTTCATCATCGGTATAATTGCGGTTTATATCCCCGTTATAATTGAATCTATCAGTTATAGCCTTGCGGATTACAAAACTATTCCTGCTATCCAGGGCGGCGGTTACACGCTGACCTGGGTGGGTTTCAAAAACTTTGAAACGGCTTTCACATCGGTAGTCGATTCCAAAACAGGTGAAACATTCTTGGAATTTATGTTTACGGACCTTGTTCAGCAGGTTGTAGACATAGTTGCAATCCTTATGCTTTCCTTGTTTATCGCAGTACTTCTCAACCAGAAGATGGTTGGCCGTGCAGCATTCCGTGCTATATTCTTCATTCCCGTTGTTGTTAGTGCGGGTATTATGACAAAAATTGATGCAACATCCGCAGAAGTTCTCAGCACAGCTTCCGGTATGCTCGAAGAAATCGATACAGGTAGCGTTGCGGGCGGCGGCCTCGGCGGTATTGCAAGCGCAATGGATATAAGCGCACTTTTCGCTAACCTCGGCGTTGGTAGCGAGCTTGTAACCATTGTTTCCGACCTCGTTGCAAACATTATGAACATTGTAAACCGTTCCGGTGTACAGATGCTTATATTCCTCGCAGGTCTTCAGTCCATTTCTCCTTCCATATATGAATCTTGCCAGGTGGAAGGCGCTTCCGCTTGGGAAATCTTCTGGAAGATTACACTTCCAATGCTTAGCCCGATGATTTTGACTAACGCGATGTATACAGTTGTTGACGCGTTTACATCCGAAGGCAATGCGGTTATGAACCACATTATAGGCGACACAGGCGCTATTGCTCCTGATCCTGTTCAGTCTGCAAAAGCTTGGCTCTACTTCGCAGTAGTTGCTCTTTGCTTGCTCATCGTTGCTGGTATTTGCTCGACGTTC
>JAFTOK010000083.1 GCA_017463815.1 Clostridia bacterium
GGACGCCCTGCTTGCCGCCTGCCACATAGCGGTCGCTTTGCAGGGGCTTTGCGCAAGGGAAGTGCCTGCGGGTGAGGGCGCCGTGCTAACCATAGGCAAAATGCTCGCGGGGAGCGCGGCAAACATAATTGCGGGCGAAGCTGCGCTTTCGGGAACGATGCGCGCTTTCAGCCCCGAAAGCCGAGCTGTTTTGAAAGAACGTATGGTGGAAACCGTGCGCGGTATTGCCACGGCTTTCGGTGTGAGCGCCCGTGTAGCTTTCAACAAAGGCTGTCCCGCGCTTATAAATAACGAAGCTCTTTGCGAAGGCACGCGCAGATATTGCACAGAGCTTTTGGGCGGAAGCGCTGTTGCGGATGCTTCTGTGCTGGGCGGTGCGGGCGGCAGCGAGGATTTTGCCTATATAGCGGAGCGGGTGCCTGCGGTGGCCCTGCTTATTTGTGCGGGCGCGAATGAATACCCTTTGCACCACTCTAAGGTGGTTTTCGATGAGAGTGTTATTCCCACGGGCGGCGCGGTTTACGCATACACGGCGATGCGGTGGCTCTACGATAATGCGGAGTGAAAAATTGATTGCAAAAAGGCACAAATGTGCTTTTTTGCATATTTTCGCCAAAAAAATCCACATATAGCCGAAAACACTATTGAATTACACTTAAAAATATGATAAAATATAATTATTAAATATAAGAAAGAAAGGTGTTTAGTAATTATGGAATATTTTTGGTGGACCGACGGCACATTTGCTAAAAATAAAATGCCGAAAAATTTCGGCTTTACGCATTTTGATGCCACACATATTTTTTGGCTTGTGCTTTTGGTGCTCACGCTCGTCATTTGCTCTTATTTCTACCGCAAATGCGGCGCGGTAGGGCGCAAACGCTTCCGTTTTACCGTGGCGGGGCTCATTTTTGCAGACGAAATCGCAAAATGGATTATGCTTTTTGCAACAGGGCAGTGGACGGTAAACTATTTCCCGCTACAGCTTTGCACAATCAACATTTTCATCATAGCAATACACCTTTTCAAACCGTTCAAATCGCTGGATAATTTCCTCTATATGATATGTATCCCTGCGGCACTTGCGGCGCTGCTTTTCCCGACGTGGACAAGGCAACCCTTGCTCAATTTTATGCACATACACTCTTCCACGATACATATTTTGCTTATGCTTTACCCCGTGATGCTCACGGTTGGCGGCGATATAAAGCCCCGCGCAAGGCACATTTGGAAGAGCCTCATTTTGCTTGTGGTTCTTGCCATACCTGCCGCGATTGTAAACCATTTCTGCGGCACTAACTATATGTTTTTGGCAAAGGCCACGTTCCCGCTCACCATTTTTGAAGATTTGCTGGGCAACTACCGCTGGGGCTTCCCGATACTTATCGCGGCGGTTTTGCTCGTGATGTACGTACCTTTGGAAATATACAGATACGTTATTAAAAAAGAAAAAGTGGAAAAAATTTAACTAAAAAGGGGATTACATTATGAAACTTAACTACAAACGTGTCATTTGCGTAGGATTTGCCTTCTTCCTTATCAGCGCATTTTGGCAGGCTTATGACACTATCATTCCCAAAATACTCACAGACAAATTCGGCTTAAGCCAAACCGTTTCGGGCGCGGTTATGGCGCTGGACAACATTCTGGCGCTCTTTATGCTCCCGCTTTTCGGCACACTTTCCGATAAATGCAAAAGCAAGCAGGGCAAACGCACACCGTTCATACTTATAGGCACACTTTGCGCCGTTGTGGCGTTCGTCGGTATGAGCTTTGCGGATAACGCACAGCTTGCGAAAATCGAAAGCGTTGCTCCCGATGCGGAAAACGCGCAAGCTATTCTTTACGAAGAAGTAGACGACTTTAAAACGCCCGATGGCGAAGTTGTCGTTATGAAAGATAAATTCAGCGCGGAAGAATTTGCCGCGATAGAAATGTACGATGAAAACGGCAAGGTAACGGCGGAATATACAAACTACGTTGTGCCTTCTCGCCAGGCATATGCGCGCAAAACCACGGCGGAAAACCCCGCTAAGCTCATAGTTTTCATAGCAGTGCTTCTTTTAACGCTCATTTCTATGGCGACTTTCCGCTCCCCTGCGGTGGCGCTTATGCCCGACGTTACCGTAAAACCCCTGCGCTCCAAGGCAAACTCCATTATAAACCTTATGGGTGCGGCAGGCGGTATTATCGTGCTTATACTCGGTATGGTGTTCGGCACGGGCAAAACCCATAACGCACTTATGAGCTATACGGCATTTTTCTGCGTTATAGCGGGCATAATGCTCCTTGCGCTCGTAATCTTCCGCGTTACGGTAAACGAGCCGAAGCTTGTTAAACAGATGGAAGAGGATACGAAAAAATACGGCATAGAAGATACACCCGACGAGGAAGAGCAGAAGAGCGGCACCCGCAAGCTTTCAAAGGGCGAATTTGTTTCGCTTATACTCATTCTCGCTTCCGTTGCTCTCTGGTATATGGGATATAACGCCGTTACGAGCAAATATTCCGTTTATGCCTCTACCGTGCTCAACCTCGACTATAATATGACGCTTACAATTGCTACGGGCGCGGCAATTATCTGCTACGTTCCCGCAGGCTTGCTCGCTTCAAAATTCGGCAGAAGAAAAACCATTATAGCAGGCATAATTTTGCTCGGTTCCGCGTTCTTCCTCGCTTCCTTTGCGAGAAACGGCTGGCCTATGCTCGCGATGAACGTGATTTTCATAATGGCAGGTATGGGTTGGGCTACGATTAACGTAAACTCTTACCCGATGGTTGTTGAACTCTCCCGCGGCGGCGACGTTGGCAAGTACACGGGCTTCTACTACACGGCGAGTATGGCGGCACAGACGATAACGCCTATGCTCAGCGGTATATTTATGGATATAGAAATAACCTCGCTCTTTGTTTACGCCACGATAATGGTGTTTGCGGCGCTCTTTACAATGGCGTTTGTTAAACACGGCGATTCCAAGCCGCTCGGCAAAAAGAAAGCAGAGGCAAAATAATGGTATTTTTGTATATTTCGCTCGGCGTGCTCGCGCTTTTGTTCGCGCTTTATATCTTCCTTGTAGCGCCAAGCGGCAGAAGAAAAAAGACGGCGGAGTTTTTCTCGGGGCAAAGCAAATATGCCCACCGCGGCCTTCACGGCGGGGAAGTGCCCGAAAACTCGCTTGCGGCGTTTGAACTTGCCTGCCGCGCGGGTTACGGCATAGAGCTCGACGTTCACGTGACGGCAGACAATCAGCTCGTGGTTTTCCACGATGACACGCTCACACGTATGTGCGGAGTGGACGAAAAAACAGAGAGCAAAACGCTCGCCGAACTGCAGGCTCTTACGCTCGGCGGCACAGGCGAGCATATACCCTCCTTCCGCGAGGTGCTCGACCTTATAGACGGCAGAGCGCCGCTCATAGTGGAAATCAAGGGCACGAGTATGAGCAATATGCGCGTGTGTGAGCTTACGGCACAGATGCTGGACGGCTACGGCGGCAAATACTGCATAGAGGCTTTTAACCCCCTCTACGTTCGTTGGTGGAAGAAGAACCGCAAAAGCATTGTGCGCGGTCAGCTTTCCAACAAGATGAAAAAAGAGGATTCGGGGCAACCGCCTTTTGTAAACTTCCTGCTTGAAAATATGTTGCTTTCGTTCCTCGCGCGCCCCGATTTTCTGGCGTACTGCGCGGGCAACAGAAAACAGCCTTCCTTCCGTTTTGCGCGCGCCCTCGGCGGCTACCCCGTGGCGTGGACAATACGCACACAGGAGGATTTGGAAACGGTAAAAACGGGATTTAAAGCAATTATTTTTGAAAACGTAAGACCTTGAGTAAAAACAGACCGATTTTCGGTCTGTTTTTTTGCGTGAACGCGAATTTTATGGTAATATATAAAAAATAATTGAAAAAAATAAAAAATTTTCAAAAAAAGTGTAGTTTTAGGGGTGCGAAAGGGTAGGTATATAGTGAAGGGGGTGATTTTAATGAATGATGAAGCGATAATAGAAATGCTTTTTGCGCGCGAGGAAGATGTGCTTTCGGCAATAGATATAAAATACGGCGGAAGATGCCGAAAAATATCTATGGCGATTGTCGGCAACGAGCAGGACGTAGAGGAATGTATGAACGACATCTATTTGGGCATATGGGAAAGGATACCGCCCGAAAGGCCCAAGCCGCTTTCCTCTTTTATCTATAAAATAGCTCGCAACATATCATTAAAAAAGCAGAGAACCAACAGCACGATGAAGCGAAGGTGCGTCTACGACGAAGCCCTGGAAGAAATGGACAATTTGCTCTTTGTTGAAGAAAACGTCTGTGAAAATATTGAAAGGGAGGAGCTGGAACGGCTGATACAGGATTTTCTGCGCTCTGTGGAAAAAGAAAGCCGTATTGCTTTTGTGCGGAGGTATTGGTTTATGGAAAGCTATGATGAAATAGCAAAAAAACTCGGTATAAGCACAAAAAACGTGTCTGTGCGCTTGGTGCGCACACGGGAAAAACTGAGAAAATTTCTTAAAGAAAGGTGGAATTATGATGAGAGGTAAAGATTTTTTAGAGGCATTCGGTAATATTGATAATGAATTTTTGGAGGAAGCTATGAATTACAAGAAAAAGAAAATAAGCGTAACAAAAATAGTGGCGGCAGCAGCGTGCGCGGCACTCGTAATAGGCACGTTCCCACTTATAAACCATTTTACAAGCACACCCGCAGGCACAGGCACAACGGGTGGCATTATAGATGCTGGCACGACAGGCGGCACAGAAGACACTCTGCCTACGGTAATCAAGCTCGGCGAAAGCGGCGAGTTTACGGTTTGGGAATCCAGCCGACATATGAGCGACGATAATGCTCTCGTTGCAGAGCATAATGTTCAAAGAAAAATTATAGTTCAGAACGATTATTTTATTGACGAAGAATTAATTGGTACAGAAAAAACAATCATTATGAACGGAAAAACTTGGACGGGAAAGTATGCAGAAAGCATAAATAGCTCTTACTACGGAAGTGACATAGATTCGTATATCTGCAAACAAAATGGTAAGGTAGTTTACGACTTTGCAATTAACAGAGAAACAGGTAGATTGGAATGGTTTTATGCAACTCAATATGAATCAATAGAAACTCCCAAAAATCCCCTTACGCAGGAAGAATGTTATGAAGTTGCTCTCAATTATTTGAAAGAAAATTTTGAAGATATTGAAGAATATGAAATGGAATTTGTAACGGATAAAATTTTAAAAAATGCTTATAACTTTACACTGTTTCGTAAAATCAACGGAATA
>JAFTOK010000084.1 GCA_017463815.1 Clostridia bacterium
CTCTTAAAACATTAAATATATCGTCATTGTAAATTTTGTTAATTTCCATATACACCTCTGCTGTGTTTTGCAGTTTGTTCTCCGCAGTCTGATACTATTTGTTATTATAGCATATTTTTCATTATAGATCAAGTATTTTTAAAAAATTTTTTTAATTATTATAAAAAGTTTACTTCGTCAACTATAAAACGCCCGAAATCGGGCGTTTTTGTATAAGGAAAACTTTTTTCACCTGAACCCTTCCATAAACTCCATCATTTCCGCCTCGTTTGCAAATTCCACACCGTCGGAAAGCGCGGTTTTGTCCTCTTCCGTCATATACTCCGTGTAAACGTATACAGCATCGCAAAGCGTGCCTGTTTCGTTGTACACGTAAATCCATTTGCCCGAAAGTATCGCGGAGTACCCGCCGTTTCCCGTGTTCTGCGCCTCATTGCTTGTCTGCGCGCCCGCACGCGCATCGTTCAGCAAGCGGTTAATGCTCCCGCGCAAGCCCACACAATACCCCGCTGTGAAAACACACACGCAAAACACCAAAAGAGCGCAAAATTTTCTTATAAATGAAACAAATTTCCCACGCTTCATAAATCCACCTCGTTTTACACATATTTTTGTGTTTATTGTTTGCCCGCTTCACGCACAATATTCAAAAAGAGGTGATTTTTATCAAAAAGAAACGCAAACCTTTAAAAATTATATTGCTCGTCTTGCTCACAATTTTTCTGGTGGCCGCAATCAGCACGGGGGCGCTTGCCGCCTCGTTTTACGCCTATATGAAAAACATAGACGCCGAGCTTGATATAGAAATGCTCGCAGGCAACCTCGGGCTCACCACAAAAATATATTACACGCCCAAAAACGGCGAAGAAACCGAGCTTCTGCGCCTGCACGGCACGGAAAACCGCATTTGGGCAGATATCGAAACGCTTCCGCAAACCTTGAAAAACGCTTTCATCGCCATAGAGGACCACCGCTTCTACGAGCATAGCGGTATCGACTATAAACGCACGCTCGGCGCGGTTGTAAACTTTTTCGGCGGCGAAAGCTACGGCGGCTCCACCATCACACAGCAGCTTGTGAAAAACCTGACGGGAGAAAACCAGGTAACCGTAAAGCGCAAGCTTACGGAAATAATGCGCGCGCTGGAGCTGGAAAAAAGCCTTTCCAAAGACGAAATTCTGGAGCTTTACCTCAATAATATCTACCTTTCCTCGGGTTGCTTCGGCGTGCAGACGGCGGCGGAAAAATATTTCGGCAAAAATGCCGCCGACCTCAGCCTCGCAGAGTGCGCAAGTATCGCCGCCATAGTGCAAAATCCCTCCCGCTACGACCCTTTGAGAAAACCCGAAAATAACACAGCGCGCAGGAACACCGTGCTCGCCCGAATGTGCGAGCTCGGCTATATTACCGAGGCAGAATATGCCGCCGCTTCTGCCGAAGCGCTCACGCTTGCCGAGCAGAGCGAAAACGCAAAAACGGAAGAAATACACTCCTGGTTTGTCGATGCCGTTATAGAGGACGTTATTTCCGAACTCTGCGAAAAATACGAACTCTCGCGTGAAAGCGCTTCTGCCGCAGTGTATTCGGGCGGGCTTACAATCCATACAACGCTCGACGCAGATATGCAAAATATGCTCGACGAATTTTACAAGGACGCAAAAAACTTCCCCAAAAACGAGGAAGGCACGCCCGAATCTGCCGCCGTTATAATCGACGGAAAAACGGGAGCAATTCGCGCCATAGCGGGCGGCAGGGGCGAAAAAAACGCCAACCGCGCTTTTTGCCTTGCCACAAAAGCGCAGCGCTCGCCCGGCTCTTCCCTCAAACCCATCTCCGTCTACGCCCCCGCTATAGAGAAAAACCTGATTACGTGGTCCACCGTCTTCGACGACGTTCCCGTAAAGTTCACAAAAACGAACAGCGGCTATACCCTCTGGCCAAAAAACAACCCGCGCATATACTCGGGGCTTACAACTGTAAATAAAGCAATATACAACTCCGTAAACACCGTGGCGGTAAATGTGCTTGCCAAGGTGGGCGTGCAAAACTCGTTTAATTTTTGCAAAAAAGCGGGGCTTTCGGGTCTTGTGGAAAGCAAAGAGGGGCAAAACGGGCAGATTCTTTCCGATATTGCCGCCGCCCCGCTCGCTATGGGTGCTACGAGTGTGGGCGTTTCCGTGCGCGATATTACGGGCGCTTACACTATGTTTTCGCGTATGGGCGAATTTGAAAAGCCGTATACCTTCACAAAGGTCTACGCCGCGGACGGCACGCTTCTGCTTTCCCACGGCGACGGAGCGGAACGCCTTATTTCCGAGGAAAGCGCGGATATTATGACGCGCCTGCTCAAAAACGTAGTTATAAAAGGCACAGCAAAGGGCTTGCGGCTTGCCAATCGTGTGGAAGTGGCGGGCAAAACGGGCACCTCCAATTCGGGCGGCGACCGTTGGTTTATAGGCTACACGCCCGAGTACGTCTGCGGCGTGTGGTCGGGCTACCGCGACGGCCGCGACATAGGCGAATATAAGGCAAACCCCGCCTGCACCGTTTTCGATAGCATTATGGGCAAAGTATACGATTCGCTTGAAACCTACGAAAAAAAGTTCCCGCAAAGCTCGGGTGTCGTCGCCTCCTCCTACTGCGTGGACTCCGGCGAGCTCGCCTCGAAGGCTTGCCACGCGGATTTGCGAGGCGGGCGCATAGAAACGGGATACTTCAAGCGCGGCACAGAACCGAAATCGCATTGCACCACGCACGTTCTCGTGCGATACGATAAGGTTACGCACGCCATCGCCTGCGAAAAATGCCCCGAGGAAAACATTATAAACGCGGGGCTTTTGAAAGTGAACCGTTCCTTCCCCTGTGATGTGCGCATAACAGACTCGCAGTACACCTATATGTATTTGCCAGCAGGCATTTCCCCCGCCGCGGAGGAAAACCTGCCGTATTTTGCAAAAATGCAAAAAAGCGGCACGTATTACGGTTCATCGGGCGTGGCAAAGGCAAAAAACCGCTATTGCCGTGAACATTTCTTGGAAACAACGACCATAGCCACTACCACGCCGCCGCAAACGAGCGCACCTCAAACAAGCGCCTCCTCTTCCCCCTCCGCCACAGTGGGCACGACCACCGCTCCGCAAACCACGGCCACGACGGCGACAAAACCGCAATATTCCACCACGCAAAAAGCGCAAACAACCGCGCCCCAAGCCACAACTTCCGCCGTTTCGCGTGCAACGTCGGTACAGACTACACCTGAAAAACCTAAAGATTAAGTATTTCTTAAACTACCCGCAGGGCACTTGCCACCCTGCGGGTTTTATGATAGAATATAGATATAAATACCCAAGAAAAGAGGCTCGCCTATGAAATTTTCTTCCTTTGTGCATTTCGCCGCGTTCGGCGTAAAAACCATAATTTTCCGTAAAAAACTGCCCATTTTAGGCACAGTCATCATCACGGACAGATGCAACTTGCACTGCAAGCACTGCTCCGTTAATAATATAACCGCCGTAATCCACCCGTACACGCAAATAAAAAGCGAAATGCAAAAGCTCTACGATATGGGCGTGCGCATACTCTTTTTCTGCGGCGGCGAAACTTTTATGTGGCATTCGGACGGCAAAACCTTGCGCGACCTTGTGGTGGAAGCCAAAGAAATGGGCTTTCTTATAGTGAACGTAGTGACAAACGGCACTTTCCCCATAGACCTGCCCGAAGCAGACCTCATTCTGCTCAGCCTTGACGGCGACAGAGAAAAACACAACGAAATACGCGGCGATACGTACGACACCATTATGGAAAATATAAGCCGCGCCACGGCAGACAACATCTGTTTCTATATGGCAATAAACAAAATAAACAAAGATAAAGTGGAGGACGTATGCCTCACGGCGAAGAACACAAAAAACGTGCGCGCCGTTTCGTTCAATTTCCACACGCCCTACCCCGACACGGCGGAGCTTGCACTCACCAAAGAAGAAAAAGCCGCCTGCTGTGACGTTATAGCGAAAATGATGAAGCAGGGC
>JAFTOK010000085.1 GCA_017463815.1 Clostridia bacterium
CAACGATATCGGTAACACAGCCGGTTTCCTTATCGATCTTGCGGTAAGGAGCCTCAATGAAGCCGTAATCGTTGATCTTCGCATAGGTTGCGAGATAGGAAATAAGACCGATGTTCGGGCCTTCAGGCGTTTCAATGGGGCAGATACGGCCGAAGTGCGTATAGTGTACGTCACGAACCTCGAAGGAGGCACGGTCACGGGAAAGACCGCCGGGGCCGAGCGCGGAAAGACGGCGCTTGTGCGTGAGCTCTGCCAAGGGGTTGTTCTGGTCCATAAACTGAGAAAGCGGAGAAGAACCGAAGAATTCGCGGATGGAAGCCACAACGGGGCGGATATTGATAAGCGCCTGAGGTGTAAGGCTTTCAGCGTCCTGAATCGTCATACGTTCTTTGATAATCTTATCCATTCTGGAGAAACCGATGCGGAGCTGGTTCTGGATAAGTTCGCCTACTGCACGGATACGGCGGTTGCCGAGGTGGTCTATATCGTCGGGTGTGCCGATGCCGTGGGAAAGGCAGATGAGGTAGTTAATCGAAGCAAAGATATCATCTTTTGTAATGTGCTTGGGAGAAAGCTCTGCCGCACGTTCTTTTGCCTCTTTCTTAACAGCGTCGAAATCGCCGCCGAACTGTTCAAGAAGTTCGAGGAAGAGGGAAAGCTTAACTTTTTCGTTGATACCTACTTCGCGGAGGTCGCAGCCGAAAATCTTTGCGGGGTCAACCATACCGTTGCCGAAAACTTTGATTTCTTTGCCGTCTTCTATAGCAACGTACGCTTCGTTAACGCCTGCGTTTTCGATTTCCATTGCTTCGTCAAAGGAAAGCATCTTGCCCGCGTCGAAGAGAACTTCGCCCGTGATGGGGTTGATAACGGGGCGTGTAAGCGTTCTGCCGGCAATACGTTTGCCGAGCGCAACCTTCTTATCGAATTTGTAGCGGCCTACGTTGCCGAGGTCGTAACGTTTGGGGTCGAAGAAAAGGTTGTTGAGAAGAAGCTGAGCGCTTTCAACAAGCGGAGGCTCGCCGGGGCGCATCTTCTTGTAGATTTCCTTAAGAGCTTCTTCATAAGGTGTTGTGCCGTTCTTTCCGCTTCGTTCTGCATACCGTCTTTTTCGAGCGTTGTAACGATTTTAACGTCTTCGCCGAAATATGTTTTAATGTCGGTGGATGTAGATGTCGCTTCATCGAGCGCACGGATAAGCGTTGTAACGGGAATTTTGCGGTTCTTGTCGATTTTAACATAGAATACGTCGTTCATATCCGTTTCGTATTCGAGCCAAGCGCCGCGGTAAGGAATTACCGTGCCGGCATAGTTGTTTTTGCCGACTTTATCGGTCTGAATTTCGTAGTACATACCGGGGGAACGAACGAGCTGGGAAACAACTACACGTTCCGCACCGTTGATTACGAAAGTGCCTGTTTCTGTCATAAGCGGGAAATCGCCCATAAAGATATCCTGCTGTTTTACTTCACCCGTAGACTTGTTTGTAAGTCTTACTGTTACGCGCAAGGGGGCAGCATAGTTTACGTCGCGCTCCTTGCATTCTTCGACGGAATACTTGGGTGTATCGCTGAGCGTGTAGTCAACGAATTCAATCACGAGGTTGCCTGCGTAATCGACGATAGGGGAAACTTCGGTAAGCACGTCCGAAATACCCTTTTCGAGAAGCCATTTATAGGACTTCTTCTGGATTTCAAGGAAATTAGGCATTTCCAGGATTTGGTCGACTTTGGCAAAAGACTGTCTCGTAACTTTACCAAGCTGTCTGGGTTTTGTTCTCAATACAATCACTCCTTCAAAAGCTATTTGTGAGTTTTGCTTCCACGGCCCTGTTGCCGCGGAAAATTGTATTCAAAAGCCTGAAATGGCATTTGTTTTTTTATGTTATTTAAAAAGCCGCCATTACAAGCAATTATAATGCAATTTTGAATTATAGCACAAGTTTTTCGCGCTGTCAAGTATATTTTTAAGATTTCTTCAAATAATATTGACTTTTTTTCATTATCACAATATAATATAAATATAATATAATGGGAAGTATGGGCTTTTGAAAAAAAACGCCGTTCCCTTCCCTACATTCTCCAAAAACTAAAAAATACGAGGTTTAAAATTATGCAATGGACATCACTTAACGACCTGCGCGCAAAATACCTTTCTTTCTTTGAATCCAAAGGGCATTTGAGCCGCGGAAGCTATCCCCTTGTACCCGAAAGCGATAAATCGCTCCTTCTCATCGTTGCGGGTATGGCTCCCCTTTAAAAATATTTCACGGGCGAGGCAGAACCGCCCCGCAGACGTATGGCAACCTGCCAGAAGTGCATACGCACAAACGATATAGAGCACGTAGGCTACACGGCACGCCACGGCACGTTCTTCGAAATGCTCTGCAACTTCTCCTTCGGCGATTACTTCAAAGAAGAAGCGCTCGAATGGGCTTGGGAATTTCTCACGAAAACGCTCGAAATCCCCGGCGAGCTCCTCTGGCCCTCCGTTTACGAGGAAGACGACGAAGCGTACAACATCTGGAAAGATAAAATCGGCGTGCGTGAGGAGCACATCGTGCGCCTCGGCAAAGCCGACAACTTCTGGGAGCATGGCTCCGGCCCCTGCGGCCCCTGCTCCGAAATCTATTTCGACCGCGGCGAAAAATACGGCTGCGGCAGCCCCAACTGCCGCCCCGGCTGCGATTGCGACAGATATATGGAAATCTGGAACAACGTGTTCTCTCAGTTCAATAACGACGGCAACGGCAACTACACAGAGCTTGCCACAAAGAATATAGACACGGGTATGGGTCTTGAACGCCTCGCTTGCATAATGCAGGGCGTGGACAATATGTTCGAGGTAGATACAGTACGCAACATCATCTCCGCCGTAAGCGAAAAAGCGGGCATCAACTACAAGGAAAACGAAAAAGCAGACGTTTCCCTGCGTATCATCGCAGACCACGCGCGCGCTTCCGCCTTCCTTATCGCAGACGGCGTTATGCCCTCTAACGAAGGCAGAGGCTACGTTCTCCGCCGCCTTATGAGAAGAGCTTGCCGCCACGGCAGAATCCTCGGCATAAAGGGCGCGTTCCTCTGTGACGTAATGGCAGTAGTTGCGCGTGAAAACAAGCCCGCATACCCCGAGCTCACGGAAAAACTCGATTATATCCAGAAAATCGTCCGTATGGAAGAAGAACGCTTTAACGCAACTGTTGAGGCGGGTATGAACCTCCTCGAAAACCTCATCTCTGCAGCAAAAGCAGAGGGCAAAACAGAGCTCGCAGGCGCAGACGTGTTCAAGCTCTCCGACACATACGGCTTCCCGCTCGACCTCACGCGTGAAATCGCAGAAGAAAACGGCATTGGCATCGACGAAAACGGCTTCAACGAAAACTTGCTCGCGCAGAAACAGCGTGCACGCGCGGCTCGCGGCAACATCAGCGGTTGGGACGACAGTATGAACTCTCTTGCAGACGGCTTTGAAGCAACGGAATTCGTAGGCTACGATAACACGGAAGCAGAGGGCAAAATCCTCGGCATTATCGACAGCACCACAGACGAGCTTTGCGACAGCGCAAGCGGTGAAGAATTCGCCCCCGAACAGGTCGTTATCATCACGGACAGAACGGTATTCTACGGCGAAGGCGGCGGCGAAGTAGGCGACACGGGCACAATCATCGGCGAAAGCGGCAAGGCTTACGTTGAAGACACGAAGAAAAAAGACGGCGTTTATATGCACGTTTGCAGAATGCTCGAAGGCACACTCTCCACAGGCGAAACGGTTACGCTTTCCCTCAATAAAGAACGCCGTGCGGCTATTTCCAGAGGTCACTCTGCGGTTCACCTTCTCGACGCGGCTCTCCGCAAGGTTCTCGGCACACACATTCAGCAGGCAGGCTCCTTTGTAAACGACAAAGTTGCACGCTTCGACTTCACGCATTTCGCAGCGGTTACTGCGGACGAGCTCAAAGAAGTTGAGCGCCTCGTAAACGAAAAAATCCTCGAAGGCATCGCTGTTGAAACGTTCGAAACAGATATAGAAAGCGCTAAAAAATCCGGTGCAATCGCCCTCTTCGGCGAAAAATACGGTGCAACGGTGCGCGTTGTAAAAATGGGCGACTTCTCTGCAGAACTCTGCGGCGGCGCACACGTAGACAACACAGCGAAAATCGGAATGTTCAAAATCCTTTCCGAATCCTCCGTTGCGGCAGGCACACGCCGTATCGAGGCTATCACGGGTATGGAAGCATATAACTACGCTTGCGGCAAAACCGCAACCGTGGCAAGCACGATGTCCAAGCTCAAAGCAAACAACGAAAACGAAATCGGCACAAAAATCGCCGCCCTTGAAGCAGAGCTCAAGGAAACAAAGCGCGCGCTTGAAGAAGCCAACCTCAAGCTGGCAAAAGCAGGTGTTGCATCTATGCTCGCAGGCGCTACGGTGCTCGAAAACGGCATAAAAGTAGCTTCTATGGAAACAGATATGCCTATGAACACGCTCCGCGCGCTCGGCGATGATATCAAAGCGAGCGACGATAATATCGTGGCAGCCCTCTCCTCTATGGTAGGCGGCAAGCTCACAATCTGCTGCGTATGCGGCAAAAATGCCGTAAAAGCAGGCGTTAAAGCACCTGTAGTTCTCAAAGGCCTTGCAAAATACGTTGGCGGTGGCGGTGGCGGCAGACCCGACAGCGCAACAGCCGGCGCGAAAGAGCCCACGAAGCTCGGCGAAGCTTTCGCGGCTCTTCCCTCCATCGTAGCGTAAATAAAATAAGCCTCAACCTTAAACAAAAAACAAACCTCCCGAGCGCCCCTCGGGAGGTACAAATTTAAAGGAGTATATATAATATGGTAGAAAATTGCCTTTTTTGCAAAATCATAGCGGGTGTTATCCCCTCTAAAAAAGCGTATGAAGACGAAAAAATCCTCGCTTTTTACGACATCGCACCCCAAGCGCCCGTTCACATTCTCGTTATACCCAAAACACACATCGCTTGCGTAGACGAAATAAACGAAGCTAACGCAGACATCGTGGCTTATATCTTCACAAAAATCCCCGCCATCGCAAAGGCAGCAGGCATCACAAACGGCTACCGCGTTATTTCCAACTGCGGCGCGGACGCTTGCCAGTCTGTTCCCCACCTCCACTTCCACATTCTCGGCGGCGGCGAGCTTTCCGACAAAATGGCGTAACCCACCTTTTCTTTCGGAGTGAATAGTAAAAAAACAACCTAAACGGTTGTTTTTACTATGACAGAATATAATTTCGTAGGGACAGCGTCCATTTGTCAAGAGCAAGATTGTAAACAATTGTGCAAGATGATTGGTAACAGTTTTGCATTCGTTTAAGTCAATGCTCTTGGAAGCCGAACGGAGCGTAGCGGAGAGAGGCTTCCAAGAGCGGCGCGCGGCTCAATCAAGGCGCGA
>JAFTOK010000086.1 GCA_017463815.1 Clostridia bacterium
ACGGCAGACACGGCGGCGGCGCTTTCTCCGGCAAAGACCCGACAAAGGTTGACAGAAGCGCTTGTTATGCGGCTCGTTATGCGGCTAAAAACATCGTTGCGGCAGGCCTTGCAAAGAAATGCGAGGTTCAGCTCGCTTACGCTATCGGCGTTGCACGCCCCCTTTGCGAAAACGTTAACACGTTCGGCACAGGCGTAATTCCCGACGAGCAGATTGCGGCAATTCTCCACGACAGCGTGGACTTCCGCCCCGCGGCTATTATCGACTACTTCGGTCTTCGTAACCCCATCTATAAACCCCTTTCTTCCTACGGTCATTTCGGCAGGGAAGACCTCGGCGTGCGCTGGGAAAGCACAGACCTTGCAGCCATCTTGCGCGACAAGGCTAATTTGAAATAAAACTACCTCACAGCAGAGAACCACACCTCATATAATGGTGTAAAAACCATTGTATGAGGTGATTTATGTGAAATTTGCGGTTGTTTTTCTTTCTTTTGCGGCGATTTTGACGCTATATGCGGCGGCAACCGGGTTTTGGCGCGCGTTTGCCGAGCGCGAGCTGCGAAAAAGCGGCTACGTTAGGCTTTTGGCGGATACGGTAGAAATTTTCGCGGAGGGCGAAAGCTTTGAGTATCTTTTTCGCCTTGCGCTCGCTCTGCCTGACGTTAAAATAAGGGTTTTCGTCAGGGAGGACGAGGAGGCGCTTGCCATAGCCGAAACGCTCGCGAGATTTTATGATTTTGAGATAGTGCGGGTATAAATTCTCTCTTAAAAAGATGAATTTGTTGATTACATTAAAAAAATTTGTTTAGATATAAAAACAATCCCTCAGTCAGCTTGCGCTGAGCAAACATAGCTATACCCCTTGTTATTTAGCAAAATGTTTTTGCTTTGTGCAATTCAAATCTTGCGATTTGAAGGGTTATGACAGCTCCCTTTGCACAAGGGAGCCTGGCGGGGGCGAAAACACGAGGATTTGCAATATGCCAAACGGACAAAACGAACTTGTTTCCATAGAGGGAACGGTTGAAAAAATTATATATCATAACGACGAAAACGGATACGTCGTTTGCGAAATGCTGGCGTTTTCCGATGAGCTTTATACGGTTTGCGGAAATATGCCGTACCTTGCCGTGGGCGAAACCATAAAGGCGCTTGGCGATTTTGTAACGCACCCGCAGTTCGGGCGGCAATTCCGCGTGGAATATTACGAAAAGCAGATGCCGTCGAACGCCACGGCAATACTCAAATACCTCGCCTCGGGTACTATACGCGGCATAGGCCCCGTTACGGCGCGCCACATTGTTGAAAAATACGGCGACGACACGTTCGAGGTGCTGGAAAACCACCCCGAATGGCTTTCCGATATAAACGGCATTTCCGCGCGCAAGGCAAAGGATATAGGGGAGGCGTTCAAGGCGCAGTTCGGTATGCGAAACGTGATGGCGTTCTGCCGCCAATATTTCGGGCCTGCCACGGCTGTGCGCATCTATAAAAAATGGGGTTGCTCCGCCGTGGACGTTATAAACAAAAACCCATACGTGCTCTGCGACGAAATACACGGTGTCACTTTTGAAAAAGCGGACGCTATTGCAAAAAATCTGGGCTTTACCTCGGGTTCCGACGAGCGAATAGGCGCGGGCATAAAATTCGTGCTCCAGCACAACCTGTACCAGAACGGGCACGTATTTTTGCCGCAGGAAAAGCTTGTGGAAACGGCGGCAAAACTGCTCGGGTGCGACAAGGAAAAGGCAGAAGACGTGCTTGCCTACCTCGTGAGCCTAGGGGAGTTGAAATTCGTGCGCGAATCGGGCTTGAAATGCATATATCTGCCCGACGTTTACGATGCGGAAACGTATATTGCCAAAAAGCTCGATATAATGGAGCAGGTGAACCACTCGCTCGATACGGAGAACCTCGCCGCGCTTGTGAAAAAAGTGGAGCTAGAAAACGGCATAGAATACGAGGAGCTGCAAAAGCGCGCCATAAAAGAGGCGGTGGCAAACTCCGTTTTCGTGCTGACGGGCGGCCCCGGCACGGGTAAGACCACGGTTGTGCGCGCTATTATACGCATTTTCTCCAGTATGGGGCTCGATATAGCGCTCGCCGCGCCCACGGGAAGGGCGGCAAAGCGCCTTTCCGAAGCCGCTTCTATGGAGGCGAAAACCATACACCGCTTGCTCGAAATGCAGTTTGCGCCCGACGAGCAGTCTGTTTTTGTACGCGACGAGGCAAACCCGCTCGATGAGGACGTTATAATCATAGACGAATCCTCTATGATAGACGTTTTCCTTATGTCGGCGCTTTTACGCGCCATAAAACCTTCTGCCCGCCTTGTGCTGATAGGTGACGCAGACCAGCTGCCCCCCGTTGGCCCAGGATACGTTTTCCGAGATATTATAGAGAGCGATAGATTCTCCACGGTTGTGCTCACGCACATTTTCCGCCAGGCGAGCGAAAGCCTTATAGTAACAAACGCACACGCGGTAAACAACGGCGTGTATATGGACCTTTCAAAAAAGGACGCGGACTTTTTCTTCCTCCCGCGCCCAAGCGACGAGGAAACTGCCTCAACTATTGTATCTCTCTGCGCCAAGCGCTTACCGAGGACGTACGGGCTTACGGCGTTCGGCGGCATACAAATCATCACCCCCTCCAAAAAGGGCGTGAACGGCACGGAAATGCTCAATAACTCGCTCCAAGCGGCGCTCAACCCGCCGAGTGCGGAAAAGCGCGAGAAAAAGGTGCGCGACATTATACTGCGCGAGGGCGACAAGGTTATGCAAATCAAGAACGACTACGACATAGAGTGGGCACGCGAGGACGGAAGCTATGGTGTGGGAGTTTTCAACGGCGACATCGGCGTAATCTCCGAAATCAACCTTTCAGCAGAGCGTGTTACGGTGCTGTTCGATGACAAACGCGCGGCATACGATTTTTCTATGCTCGACGAGCTGGAGTTGGCGTATGCCATAACCGTGCACAAGAGCCAGGGCAGCGAATACCCGATTGTGATAATACCGCTTTATCGCTATTCCCAGCGTTTGCTCACGCGTAATTTGCTCTATACGGCGCTGACGCGTGCGCAGAAAATGGTGGTGCTTGTGGGCGACGAGGAGGTTTCAAGAAGAATGATAGAAAACAACCGCAGAACAAAGCGTTATACGGGCCTTTCCTTCATCTTCGCAAAATACGAATGAGCATATGGAACTTGATTTTTCCGAAAAAGTGTGTTTTTTGCCGCGAGTTTATTTCGGGCGGTGAAAACGTGTTTTGCCCCGTGTGCGAGGCAAAATACGAGCAGATGAAGCGCGCTTTTTGCAAACATTGCGGGCGGGAGAACGCGCTCTGCCGTTGTGTGGCGACAAAACTGCGACCGCTCGACATTCGCATAAGCGAACGCCACCTTTTTGCCTACGAGGGGGAGTTTGCCCGCGCGATTATATACAAGTTAAAGCGCAAAAACGCGGCAGATTTGCAAAAGTTTTTAGCGCACGAATGTGCCGCGCTTGTGCGCGAGGGAGTGCGAAGCGGAGAGAAAGCCGTGATTTCCTACCCGCCGCGTGCACATAGCGCCGTGCGCGAATATGGCTTTGACCAAGCGCAAATTTTGGCGCGTAATGTAGCGGAAATCACGCAGCTCCCGCTTGCGGAAATTTTCTGCCGCGGTGAAGGCGGGAAGGCGCAAAAAACTCTTACCGCAAAGGAGCGCGAGGAAAACGCCGGAAAAGCCTATTTTTTAACCGACGGTGCCGATGTAGGCGGAAAAACTCTCGTTATAATAGATGACGTTGTAACAAGCGGAAGCACGGCGGCACGCCTCTCTGCGTTGGCAAAAGAGGGCGGCGCAAAGCGCATAGTGCTCGTTTCCGTGGCAAAAACTTAAATTTAAACCCTAAAAGTACTACAAGATGTGGTGGTACTTTTTTTGTGCAATTTTGTGTATTTTGTGAAAAAAGTGTGCGTTGCGGGGCATAAACGCCTGCACGAAGGATAATATTTTGCGATTTTGTCAAGAGGCAATTTTTTTGCGAAATTTGGCATATGAAAATAAAAAAAGCCTTATGAGGACTGAGTTTTTTGCGTTTTTTGCCCTTTGAAAAAGATAAAAAACGCCGAAAAATCGTATTTTTTCACATATAGAAAATGTGGTACATTTTGTGTTCAAATTTAACAAAAATTCAATATGTTGTATTTTTTTGTCTTTTTCCTCTTGCGAAAACAAAGATTTTGTGATATTCTAAATAAGCAACTCACAGTGTAAATTGTTCTATATATGATATATGTTAAGATAAACGTTAAAGAAAGGGATATGCTATGAATATTATAAAAAGAAATGGTTCTCAGGCTTCTTACGAAGGCGATAAGATAAGAATTGCTATTTCCAAGGCGAACTCTACCGTTCCCGAAGAAGAACGCCTGACAGAAGAAGATATACTTGCCATAGAAGAACGTGTTCGTGCCGTAGGGCATAATATGTCGCGTGCGCTCGGTGTAGAAGAAATTCAGGATATGGTTGAAAACGGCATTATGGAACGTGGCGCTTTCAACGTGGCAAGAAATTACATCAAATACCGCTATATTCGTTCCCTCGCCCGTAAATCCAACACGACAGATGATAAAATTCTTTCGCTTATAGAATGCAACAACGAGGAAGTTAAACAGGAAAACTCCAACAAAAACCCCACGGTCAACAGCGTTCAGCGCGACTATATGGCAGGTGAAGTAAGCCGTGATATTACGGAACGCGTGCTTTTGCCCGAGGAAATCGTTCAGGCGCACAAAGATGGTCTTATTCACTTCCACGATTCCGATTATTTCGCGCAGCATATGCACAACTGCGACCTCGTTAACCTCGAGGATATGCTCCAGAACGGCACGGTTATCAGCGGCACGAAAATAGAAAAGCCGCACAGCTTTTCCACGGCGTGCAACATCGCAACGCAGATTATCGCGCAGGTTGCCAGCAACCAATACGGCGGCCAGAGCATAAGCCTTACGCACCTTGCCCCCTTTGTTCAGACATCCCGCGAGAAAATCAGAAAAACTGTGCTTGCGGAAATCGAAATGCTCGGCATTTCCCCCGAAGAAGAAAAAATCAATAAGATTATAGAGGACAGACTCCGCGAAGAAATCCGCCGCGGTGTGCAGACAATACAGTATCAGGTTGTTACGCTTATGACGACGAACGGTCAGGCGCCTTTCGTTACCGTATTTATGTACCTCGGCGAAGCGAGAAACGAGCAGGAAAAGGCAGACCTTGCTATCATCATAGAAGAAACGCTTCTCCAGCGCTATCAGGGCGTTAAGAATGAAGAAGGCGTTTGGGTAACGCCCGCTTTCCCGAAGCTTATCTACGTTCTGGAAGAAGATAATATCACGGAAGGCAGCAAATATTTCTACCTCACGAAGCTCGCCGCAAAATGCACAGCGAAGCGTATGGTGCCCGACTATATTTCCGAAAAAGTTATGCTCGCAAACAAGGTGGACAAAAACGGCGAAGGCCATTGCTACACTTGTATGGGTTGCCGCAGTTTCCTCACGCCTTACGTAGACGAAAACGGCAAGCCGAAATACTACGGCAGATTTAACCAGGGCGTTGTTACGGTAAACCTTGTGGACATCGGTCTTTCCGCATACGGCGATATGGACAAGTTCTGGGAAATTTTCGACGAGCGTATGGAGCTCTGCCATAAGGCGCTCCAATGCCGCCACGAAAGACTCACGGGTACTGTTTCCGATGCCGCCCCCATTCTTTGGCAGCACGGCGCGCTCCTTCGCCTTGAAAAAGGTGAAACAATCGACAAATACCTCCACGGCGGCTATTCTACGCTCTCCCTCGGCTATGCGGGCCTTTGGGAATGTGTTTACAGCTTGAACGGCAAGAAGCTCACAGAGCCCGAAGGCGAAGAGCTCGGCCTTGCCATTATGCGCAAGCTCAACGAATACACGGCGAAATGGAAAGCGGAAGAGAATATAGATTACTCCCTCTACGGCACGCCCCTTGAAAGCACGACGTATAAATTCTCCAAATGCTTGCAGAAACGCTTCGGCATCGTAAAAGGCGTTACAGACAAGAACTATATTACGAACAGCTACCATATTCACGTTACAGAGCCGATTGACGCTTTCGAAAAGCTCGCGCTTGAATCTAAATTCCAGGCGCTTTCTCCCGGCGGCGCTATTTCCTACGTGGAAGTGCCCAATATGGAAAACAACATAGATGCGGTTATTTCCGTTATGCAGTTTATCTATGAAAACATTATGTATGCGGAGCTCAACACAAAGAGCGACTACTGCCAGGTTTGCGGATATGACGGCGAAATTCAGATAATCAAAGATGACGAAGGCAAGCTCATCTGGGAATGCCCGCACTGCCACAACCGTGACCAGAGCAAGATGAACGTTGCCCGCCGCACCTGCGGTTATATCGGCACGCAGTATTGGAACCAGGGCAGAACGCAGGAAATCAAAGAAAGAGTAATGCACCTCTGATGAATTACGGCGAAATTAAGAAAAACGACATTGCAAACGGCTTGGGTGTGCGTACGACGCTCTTTGTTTCGGGCTGCACCCACCATTGCAAAGGCTGTTTTCAGCCGCAGACGTGGAATTTTGACTACGGCAAGCCCTATACGAGAGCGGTAGAGGACGATATTGTGGCTTCGCTCACACCGTATTATATCGCGGGGCTCACTCTCCTCGGGGGCGAGCCTATGGAGCCCGCCAACCAAGCCGAACTTTTGCCGCTTTTGCGCCGTGTGCGCGCCGAGAAGCCGCAGAAAAACGTTTGGTGCTATTCCGGCTACCTATTTGAAGAACTCGCAGGGAAGAGCCCTTCTCACGCCCGCTGTGAGCACACGGACGAAATGCTTTCGCTCATAGACGTGCTTGTGGACGGCGAATTCAAAGAAGAACTCAAGGATATTCGCCTGCGTTTCCGCGGTTCTTCCAACCAGCGCATTATCGACGTAAAAAAATCGCTTGAAAAAGGCGAGGTCGTACTTTTTGAATTTTAAATCTAACGAAAGCCCACGAAGTTGAAACTTCGTGGGCTTTTTATGTTGACGGCATTCACCTAAAGTGATACAATATAACAAAAGGTTGGTGATATTATTGAAAAATATGAGGAAACTTGCGGCGGCACTTCTTGCTTTTACGTTTTTTCTTTCATCTTGCGGCGGCAAAACGCCGGCAGGCACGGCGGAAACCACGGCAAGTGTGCAAAGCACCTCCGCTTCGCAGACTGTGGATATGGGCAGCCTTGATTATACGGAGCTGGAATGTGAAAACGCGGGCAGCTTCAACTATATTAACTTTATTTGCGGCGAAAGCGTAATGGCGCTGAATATTCCTTTTCCCGAGGATTGGAAGCTCTACAAAACTTCTGAAAATACTTATACTGTAAAGAAATATGCAAAAGAGCTCGGTAAAATTTATTTTGGAGCGGAAAGCGCGCTTGATACGGGAAAAACAGAAGTTTACGGCGACACAAAGGAAGTCCGAGGTGTAGAAACAGTTTACAGCGTAAACCGCTCCGGCGAAAAAGGCGATTATTCCTACAGAAGAAAAATGGTTTTTGGCTACAAGGACGATATTGAAGAACGCAAAGTTACATTTGACATTGATTATACCGCGATGAATGACAAAAATTTGGATTTCATTCGTGAAAATTTGCATATGTGGGAAGTGATAACTCTGCCTAAGATGAACACGCTTTCTTTTGAAAGCGGAAACGGCAGAAACACCGTGATGATTCTCGGCAACAGTTTTGTTGCCACTTCGCACATAGGCAGTATACTCAACGAGCTTTGTACTCCCGAAGAAATAAGCTATATTAACGCGGTTTCTTTGCCAAACGTATCTATAAAAGATTATGCGGGCAGCCCCACATATCTTGCACGCATAGAGAGCGGCGAATACGGTATGCTTTTTATGTGCGGATTGTTTTCAAACGATGACGTTACGGGCCTCGAAAAGATATACGAGGCTTGCAAAAAATCGGGTACTGTTCTCGTGCTTTTTCCCGCGCACAACGAGGATAGAAAACGCATAAAAACGGCGCAGGAAAAATACCCCGAGCTTGTAACGGTGGATTGGAAGGACGAAATAGAGCAGCTTATTTACTCCGGCGTGGATAGATGGGATTTGTGTATGAACGACGGCCCTTTGCACAGCACGCCGCTTGCGGGCTACGTCGGCGCGAGTATGATATACCGCGCGCTGTTCGGCGAGCTTCCCAAAACAAGCGTTACGCAACAAATGAGCGGGATAAACCAGGGATATGTGAAAACGAAACTCGGCGCATATCTTGAAACGGGCAAAATATGCGGTGCTTCAAAAAGTACGGTTTATTATTTTAACGAAACGGATTAAAAAATTTAAGGCAGGTGTTTTTTATGTCTATACCAAAAGCAGAAAAGCGAATTTTGGATTTTGAAGAAATGGGTTTCGGTATGTTCATACACTACGGGCTGTATTCTCAGCTCGGCAGAGGTGAATGGGTGCAACATATCGAAAAAATACCGAAAGAGGAATATATAAAACTCGCGTCAACCTTCACGGCAGAAAATTTCGATGCGAAAAAGATTGTAAAAACGGCGAAAGCGGCGGGGGCAAAATATATAACGCTCACCACGCGCCACCACGAAGGCTTCTCGCTTTTCGACACAAAGGGTCTTTCCGATTTCGACGTGATGCACACACCCTGCGGTCGCGACCTTGTTCGCGAATTTGCAGATGCGTGCCGTGAATACGGTGTGACACCTTTCTTCTACCACACAACGGTGGATTGGTATAACGAAGATTGCAGAAACAATTTCCCGAAATATCTTCAGTATTTGCGGGATTCGGTGGAACTACTCTGCACGAATTACGGCGAAATAGGCGGCTTGTGGTTCGACGGCAACTGGTGGTACAAGGACCGCGATTGGGAAGAAGACGCGCTCTACGCCGTTATACGCAAGCATCAGCCCAACGCGATTATTGTTAACAACACGGGTACGTCTGCGCGCGGTGCGGTGGGCAACCCCGAAATAGACAGCGTTACGTTCGAACAGGGGCGCCCCACGCCGATGGACAGGGAAGGTATGCCCAAATACCTGGCGGCGGAGATGTGCCACACTATGAACGCGCATTGGGGTTTTGGCGGTGCGGATTTCAACTATAAATCTTCCGCAAGCCTTATAGAAACACTTTGTTCCTGCCGCAAGGTTGGCGCAAACTATCTTTTGAACGTAGGCCCCACGGGCGACGGCGAAATTCTGTTTATGCAGGAGGCGTTGCTCCGTACGCTCGGCGGGTGGATAGAGAAAACAGGGAAGTGCATATATAAAGGCAAGCCGTGCGGCGTACTCGGTGACGGCAAAAACTTCGCGCTGGAAGCGTGCGGGAAGCTCTGTTTCTTTGTACACGACCTTTCCATAATCGGAAACGAAAACGTAACCGTAGCGGGCGGCGGCGCGGGAGAAAAGCTCTTTACGGGTGTAAAAGGCAAAATAAAGAGCGTTAAATGGCTTGATAACGGCGAAGAACTTGCTTTTGCGCAGGATGGCGAAAACGTGAAGATAAACTGCACGGGCTATCCCTACGGCACAAACCTTGTGGTGCGCGTGGCAGAGGCAGAAATCGAATAAAATTTTAAAATTTTTACTAAAAAACTATTGCATTTTAAAAATGGGTGTGCTATAATATTATCCGTTAATGGCCCGTTGGTCAAGCGGCTAAGACGTAGCCCTCTCAAGGCTGAATCAGGGGTTCGATTCCCCTACGGGTCACCAAAAAAGACAAATCCGAACTATTTCGTGACAAACGATGTGTTCGGATTTCTTTTTTTCTTTAATTATCCGTATTAAACCCAATTCCAATACAGAAAATGTAAACCTTTACAAAAGATACTTGATATGGTATAATAAACTCATATCAAGTATCTTTTAAAT
>JAFTOK010000087.1 GCA_017463815.1 Clostridia bacterium
CTAAAATATCTTTTTGCTCATTTAACGCTTCAATTTGAGAGTTCAAAACAACAATTGTTGCTAACAAACAAACAAGGATAAAAATAGCAAGAATAGCTTTTATCGGGATTTTTATCGGCTTTTGAATTTTTAATTTTTCAAATATCATTTTGTGCAAAATCCTTTTTTTGATTTATCCAAAATTAAATAAGCTCGTTTTGCTGAATAGTCGTTTGCCCGTTTTATTTTTACGGCATTTACTATAGGCAAAATTGTGATACGCGCTATAAATCCGAATATCTTTTTTAATATAAGAAAAGCAATCCTTATAGGATATATTATAATATAAAATAGCCAATAAAGCAAGCACCGAAGTAAAAATATAATTCTTACAGAAAAATACATCGTAAGCTTGCCCAAAGTGAAAAAATATACCGCTGCTCCCAAAAAGGTACACATTATAAAGTATATTCGAACATTACCGCCGTTTATATGATATATAAACAAAACCTCACAAATAGAGGTAATTATCCAAAAAGCAATATCTTCGGAAAAAGTAATCAGATTATTTGAAATTTTAAATAGTCCCCTAAAAAAATTTTTACCTTTTAAAAATTCTTTCGAGGGTATTTTTATAAATTCATAAAACTTACCCTTAGGAATCAGATACGGCAAACGCGATATACGCAAGATGCGAAAAACATCATCTAAAACGCCGAAAAATACACCGAGCAAAAATGCCAACAAAAAAGCGGAATATTTACCGTAAAACGCGGTTATCATCTGAACATTCTCGCTAAAAAGCCGCTTTTCTTTGTTTCTTGCTTATCGTGGTAAGAAATTGCATCTATTCTTCCCTCCACAACCATAGCGCCGTTTGCCACGTTCATACTGATTATGTGCAGTTCGTTTCCGTATATTTCCAAGGCACCGTCTACAGTATCTAAAAGTATAGAGTTTTCATCAGAACTTATAATATCGCAAACACCGGATATATTAAGCTCGGCTCTGTTTTGCAAAACAAGTTCGGTTGAAATCTTTTCTTTTGTCTGTTCCATATCTCTTCTCCTGTTATATAAAAACTATTGATAAAAGATATGAAAAAGTACTGAAAAATATTACTGTTCCAATACCTCAAAAAGGCTGGAAGCTTCGTTTTTTAACGTGTGTTCTTTTATATCCGTTACTTTTACTCGAAGAGTTTTTTCACCAAATGTAATTTCGATAATATCGCCGATTTTAACGTCATAAGAAGCTTTGGCTTCTCGACCATTTACTTTAACGTGTTCGGAATCACACGCATTGTTTGCTACGGTGCGTCGTTTTATAATACGAGCCACCTTAAGATATTTATCAAGTCGCATATTTTAACCTTTCAATTAAAAAAAACAGAGCCGCAAAAGCTACGGCTCTGTTTTTCAACATTACTTATTAACCGATTCTTTAAGCGCTTTGCTTGCGGAAAATGCGGGATATTTTGCCGCAGGAATTGTAATTTTTTCTTTTGTTTTTGGGTTTCTGCCTGTTCTTTCTGCTCTCTGTTTAACATCAAAAGAGCCAAGACCTGAAATCTGAACTTTTTCACCGTCTGCAAGAGCCTGTTCAATAGAAGCTATAAAAGCTGTAACAACAACATCTACATCTTTCTTTTTCATACCTGTTGATTTAACAACATTTTCTATCAAATCTGTTTTATTCATAGTAAAGTTCCTTTCAAAATATAAAATTCCTATATATTCTAATGCAAAAATAATACTGAAATAAGTATATCACTAATTTAGTGTTTTTACAATAGTTTTATATAAATTTCCTAAAAAACAAGCAAAAAATATCTTATTTATGTTATTAAACACAATATAGAATCAGAAAAGTGACATTTGGCTCGTTTCCGAAAGACCGTCGAGCGCGCCGTTATTCTGCAAAATTTCAATAACTGCTTTGGAAATACCCGTGCGTTCGCGTAAGTCCTCTATAGAGAGGTATTCACCGCCCGGGCGCGAATCTACAATACTCTGCGCTGCGGCCTCGCCAAGACCGGAAAGTGAAGAAAAAGGCAAGCGTATTTTCCCGTCTTCGGGCAAATAGTATTTAGCATCTGATTTATAGATGTCTACAGGCAAAAATTTAAATCCGCGTGCCAAAAACTCATATGCCATAAGCATAGCAGAATATGTTTCATTATCCTTCTGTGTGGCTTCCTTGCCTTTGGCTTTTATTTCCTCCATTGTTTGAAGAATGGCATCTTTACCGCGCATAGCAAGCTCACCATCAAAGCCGCCGGGCGCAGCGCTCCAATATCCGGCGTAAAAAGCGAGAGGCATATGCACTTTGTACCACCCTATGCGTATAGCACTCATTACATATGCTGCTGCGTGTGCTTTCGGGAACATATATTTTATCTTTTTACAAGAATCTATGTACCAATCTGGAACGTTTGAAGCACGCATTTCAGCTTCAAATTCAGGGGTAATTCCCTTGCCTTTTCGTACCATTTCCATAATTTTAAAGGCGTGGCTTTTTTCAACCCCATAACGAATAAGCGCCAACATAATGTCATCTCGCGTACCGATAACGGTAGAAATTGTGCAAGTTCCCTTGCGTATAAGCTCGCTGGCGTTGCCGAGCCATACGTCTGTACCGTGCGAAAGGCCAGAGATTTGCAAAAGGTCCGCAAAGTTTTTCGGCTTTGTGTCCTCAAGCATCTGCATAACGAATTTTGTGCCAAACTCGGGAATACCGAGTGTACCGAATTTTACACCGATTGGCGTAAGGTCGCAACCCAAAATTTCGGAAGATTCAAAAATCTTATACGTATCGGGGTCGTTCATAGCTACGTCCAGAACGCTTGTGTCGGAAAAGCGTTCTATAAGCTTATACTTTGTCGGAATATCGTGGCCGAGTTCGTCAAGCTTAAGTAGCGTATCGTGCAGATAAGAGAAGGTAAAATGCGTCGTTACAATATCGGAATTAGGGTCGTCTGCCGGGTGCTGTACGGGGCAAAAATCGTAAATTTCATATTCCTTCGGAACAACAACTATGCCGCCGGGATGTTGACCCGTGGTGCGTTTTACGCCCACGCAACCTGCGATAACACGGTTGATTTCGGATTTGTTTACCACAATGTTTTTGTCTTCCATATATTTTACGACAAATCCGTATGCTGTTTTGTCTGCGAGCGTGCCAATGGTACCTGCGCGGAATACGTTTTCTGCACCGAAAAGTTCTTCCGTATACTTATGCACTCTACCCTGCACGTCGCCCGAGAAGTTAAGGTCTATATCCGGCGATTTATCTCCGTAGAAACCGAGGAAGGTTTCAAACGGAATATCGTGTCCGTC
>JAFTOK010000088.1 GCA_017463815.1 Clostridia bacterium
AAACGTCCCTATTCCTGAAGCCCCAGGAAACGGCAACAAGGCCTATTCCTGCGTTTTTCGCGGTCTCCACGTCCACCTCGGAGTCGCCGACGTAAACAGTGTTCTTCTTTTCAGCGCCCAAAAGCTCCATAGCCGCAAAAACGGTGTCGGGTGCGGGTTTGCGGCGTATATTTTCCGTTTCGCCGATTGCCACAGATATGTAATCTGCAAAATAACGCTCGCAAAGCACTTTCACCGCGCTGTCCACCTTGTTGGAAACAACGGCGATTTTTATCTTTTCTTCTTTCAATTTTTTCAAAAGCCATTCTATCCCATCGTATGCGCGGGTTTTGTTATTGCAATTTTCGCTGTAATGAGCTTTGAAAACTTCCAATACCTGCGCACAAACGCTGCTTTCAGTGCCTTCGGGCACGGCGCGCTCTATGAGCTTGCCTATTCCGTTGCCCACGAAGGAACGAACTTCGGCGAGCGTTCTTGCAGGAAACCCGAAGCACGCGAGCGCGAAATTCGTGCTGTCGCACAAATCCTCGAGGGTATTGAGCAGCGTTCCGTCCAAATCGAAAATGACTGTACCGTATCTTGCCATATCAGAAATCCCAGACTTTCTTTTCGCCTTCTGCGGGTTGCTTGGGCGCTTCCAGAATTAGTTCGGGCGCTTTTATAATTACTTTTGTGTAAGGAGGTATGGATTTTGTGATAAAAGCGTTACCGCCCACAATAGAGCCTCTGCCTATAACCGTGTCGCCGCCAAGAATGGAGGAGCCCGAGTAAATCGTAACGCCGTCCTCTATGGTGGGGTGGCGTTTCACGCCCGAAAGAGCCTGACCTTTTCTTGTGGAAAGCGCGCCGAGTGTCACACCCTGATAGAGTTTTACGTTGTTGCCTATAATAGTCGTTTCGCCAATTACAACGCCCGTACCGTGGTCGATGAAGAAATATTCGCCGATTTCCGCGCCGGAGTTGATGTCTATACCCGTTTTGCCGTGGGCATATTCTGTCATCATTCTGGGAAGTATCGGCACGTTCTGTTTATAGAGTATGTGCGCAAGACGGTAGACGAGAATCGCGAAAAGCCCGGGGTAGGAAATGATGATTTCACCCTTGGAACTTGCCGCAGGGTCGCCCGAAAAACCTGCTTCTACGTCTTTGAACATCATCTGCTGAATACGGGGCAGTTCATCTATAAATTCCTTTGCATATTGTGCAGAGAACTTTTCCGCCTCATCTGTATCGTTGCATTTGCACTTGTAAAGAAGTGCGAGTTTTATCTGCTTTTTGAGCGCCGAATAAATTTTTATAAGTGTTCCCTCTTCAAAAACGCCTGAAACCGTTTCCGAAAGGCTTTCGTCGCCGAAATAGCCCGGGAAAATGACGCTGCGCGTATCGTGTATTATTTTTTCTATAGATTTTTCATCGGGCAAAACCTTGTCCTGCCTGGGGAAGAAATCGCATTCCATATAGTTTGCCGTCATTTTTTCTGCGGCGCTTTTTATAAATTCGTTCATATCTTACACTCCTGAATAAACGTATATATTACATAATATCATAAAAGGCTTTTTTTGTCTATATAAAAAATTACATTTGCAAATTTTAAGAAAAAATAAATAAAAATTACTTTCCCTCTTGATTTTACCTTGGTTTTGTGATAAACTAACATAAAATGATTGATAAAATTATGCTTTTTGCTATATTGTTGTTTCCCTGAAAAAGGTAATTCCGCGCCAAAAAGTGAAGATACCTGCTATGGATTTTACACAAAAAAATGCGCGTTTTACAAATACATTATTTTTCGTCGTATCCGTGAAAAGGCGGAACGGCAGTAAAGGAGAACTTGTTATGACAACAAGAAAAAATCATTCATCAATCGTTAAAATGACGTATTTTGCCATCACGCTTGCGCTTGTGCTCGTGCTTCATTTTGCGATTGGCTCAATCACCATCGGCGCTACGAACATTAACGTAGTACTTATCCCCATTTCCCTCGGCGCAATGCTTCTCGGTCCTTCTGCAGGTGCGGCGCTCGGCTTTATTTACGGCGCTATCGTCCTTATTCAAGGCGGCGTAATGGCTCTCGACCCCTTCACATCTATCCTCTTTCAGAATGCCCCTTTTATGACATCGCTCATCTGCCTTGTAAAAACAACCCTTGCAGGTTTCCTTTCCGGTTTGGCATATAAGCTTTTAAAAGAAAAAAATCACGTTGTGGCAACATTCGTTGCGGCTGCAATAACACCTATCGTAAATACGGGCGTGTTCATTCTTCTCTGCCTTACAATTTCCGACGTACTTCTTGCAAACTTCGTTGAAGCAGGCTCCACGGTTATAATGTTCCTCGTTGTAGGCTGTGCAGGTTGGAACTTCATTTGGGAATTTATAGTTAATATGATTTTCGCACCCGCGATGAATACGGTTGCGGTAGTGGTTTCCAAAAGATTGCTTAAATAATACATAGACCCCGATTTTTCGGGGTCTTTTTCATCTAAATTTCGCAGATATACTTGGCACGCCGCAAAAACGGGTGTATAATAATAGTTACTAATTCGCAAATATAGAGGTAAACATATGAAATTTATATCTTGGAACGTAAACGGTTTTCGCGCTTGCCTTGAAAAGGGCTTCGGCGAGTTTTTCGCCTTGCAAGATGCAGATTTTTTCTGTGTTCAGGAAACGAAAATGCAAGTAGGACAAGCAGATTTTGCCCCCGAAGGCTATTTTCAGTATTGGTACAGCGCAGAAAAGAAAGGCTATTCCGGCACGGCAATTTTCGCAAAGAAAGAGCCGCTTTCCGTGCGCTACGGCATCGGCATAGCCGAGCACGACACAGAGGGGCGTGCTATCACGCTCGAATACGAGGATTTTTACCTTCTCTGCGTCTATACACCTAACGCACAAAAAGAGCTCGCACGCCTTGCCTACCGTATGGAATGGGAAGACGCCCTGCGCGCCTACATTTTAGAGCTTGATAAGGTCAAACCCGTAATTTATTGCGGCGACCTTAATGTTGCACATAACGAAATCGACCTCAAAAACCCGAAAACAAACCATTTCAGCGCGGGCTTTTCAGACGAAGAACGCGGCAAGTTCACGGAACTGCTCGCTTGCGGCTTTGCCGACACGTTCCGCACGCTCTACCCCGAGAGGGTGGAATACTCCTGGTGGAGCTATATGCGCAAATCGCGCGAAAAGAACGTCGGCTGGCGCATAGACTATTTCGTGGTTTCCGAAAGACTTCTGCCCCGCGTAAAAGACAGTTTCATTTTAACAGAAGTTATGGGCAGCGACCATTGCCCCGTCGGTATAGAGCTTGAATGAGAGGGTGAAAATGACACAAACGATGGCAAAGCCACCGTATTGCCACACCACAAGGCTTTTGAAGCTGTATATAACTACAATATCCCTAATAACAAACAATAAAACCGAGCCGTAAAGCTCGGTTTTTGCATATTTTGTTTTTATACCAAACTTGTCTTCTTCAAAACCACGTTGCTTATTGCTCCGAGGCCGAAAGCAAACATCGCGCCGCCCGCAATACAAAGGAACACGTTCATTATTGTGGATTCAAGAGGGGTAATCATCGACACCATCATAAAAAGGAGCATACCTCCACCGAGAGAGCCGCAAATCGCAAGCCAAGCCCTCTGCTTTGCCACAACACTGATAAGCGTGAATATGGAAACGAAAACAAGCATAAGGAAAATCTTCGCAAGCATACAGAACACAATGTTTGCAGCCGTCAAGCCGCCCGCAAGTTCGAAAGAAAGGCCCGAAATTGCGCCGCCGAGCATTGCACCGATAAAATATGCTATAAGCATAAGCGCGACGCAAACAAAACCCGCAAGCGTTTTGGAAATAACGTAATCACCTTTTTTAGAACGAACGGTAAAGAGATTTTTTGCATACCCGCTTCTGAAATCGTCCGAAATAAACAGGCAAACGAACACGGCAACGCCCATAAACGCCATATTGATGTTGCACATAGCCATTACGTCCATTCCACCCATAGCCGCTCCGTCTTCCGTGGGAAGCGTGCCTATGGATTGCCAAGCGTTTTCGGGGCCTTGCATAACCGTTTCAACACCTGTCTGGGGGTCAACGGAAACGCTACCGTCCATCATCGTCATCATAACCACCATAACGATTGGCACAAGCAAAGCACACGCAATCAAAATATAAAAAAGACGGGATTTGAACATTCTGCGAAAATCTACTTTCAGCATACTTTTAAGTCTTTTGCCAAAAGTGCTTTGCTCAAATTTTACTGAGTTTTCCATATTATTTGCCCTCCTTCATCAAGTCAATGTAATATTCTTCAAGACCTATTTTGTCTGTCTTAATCTCTGTTACGCAAATACCGTTTTCATAAAGATACGTCACAATTTCTTCGGGCGTGGTCGTATCGTACACGCGGATATATTCCGCTTCGTCCTCTTCCACGCGGGAATATTTGCAGCCGAGCAACATCTTTGTTCTGTTCATTTCGCCGGAGCGGAGCGCCACATATGTGCGGCAGCTTGCGTCAAGCTCCTCTGCCGTCATCTCGCGAATCATCTTTCCGTGGCGGATAATGCCATAGTGAGTTGCCACCTTCTGAAGCTCGCCGAGCAAGTGGGAGGATACTACGATACTGCGCTTTCCGTCCTTAACTACGTCGAGAAAGACCTCTCGCATAATTCTCAT
>JAFTOK010000089.1 GCA_017463815.1 Clostridia bacterium
GGCGACGGCATAAACGACGCTCCCGCGCTCACACGCGCGGACACGGGTATAGCCATAGGCGCGGGAACGGACGTTGCCATAGACGCGGCAGACGTTGTGCTTGTGAACAGCCGTCTTTCCGACGTTCCTGCGGCAATCAGACTCAGCCGTGCGACGCTTCGCACAATACACCAGAACCTTTTCTGGGCGTTTATTTACAACGTGGTGTGCATACCCGTGGCGGCGGGCGCGTTCGTCTGGGCAGGGCTTACACTGAACCCTATGCTCGGTGCGGCGGCGATGAGCCTTTCCAGCTTCTGCGTGGTAACGAACGCTTTGCGTCTTAATTTGTTCGATATTCGCTCTGCAAAGCGCGATAAGAAAATAAAATCAAAAACCAAAAAGGAGAAAAAGACTATGGAAAAAACACTTAAAATCGAGGGTATGATGTGCCCCCATTGCGAAGCAAGAGTTAAAAAACTTCTTGAAGAGCTTCCAGAAGTTACTGCGGCAGACGTAAGCCACAAAAAAGGCACAGCTGTTGTAAGCCTCGGTGCAGACATCAGCGACGAAGCGCTCGCAAAGGTTATTACAGACAACGGTTACAAAGTTGTAAGCGTAAAATAATGAAAAAGAAGCCGAAAGGCTTCTCATAAGGAAGTTTTCCTAAAAGGCTCGGTAGGGGCGAACTGTGTTCGCCCGCAGGAGAACGCAGGTTATAAGTGAAATTTAATCCGCGGTAAACAAAGAGTAAACCCCGACAGATTGAAAAAAGTCTGTCGGGGTTTGTTTTTTCATAGTATTTAATAAATTGGAATTTGTTATTTTACATTGTTGAAAATTTCAAAGCCTAATATCTCAACAATTATTCCATCGTTGTATTCCATATCTGCGATTGCACGATGAACATCAGACACCTTGTATAAAAGTGCCGTATATTCAACCGTGCCACCGTCATTCAGAGGCATAGGGATTGGTGTTAGAAGAACTATTGCTATCACAATACAAATGCTGATAATTACTTTCTTTTTCATAAAAAACTTTCTCCCAAAATTCAAGTTTATTCTCCTGTGTTTACAGCAAGTTTTCCAAACCGGCAAGAAGTGCAAAAATGTTTTATACAAAATTTGTCCTTCAGCATATGGCAAAGCTCCTCTTCTGTGGCGTTTATAATGGGCATTATTTCTGTTTCCAAGGCGTTTTGCATAATTTCTTCAAATTCTTGCTCGGGCATAAGCTGCCAATCGAATATATCCGTATCGTTTTTCCTTATTCTTGTGCCGTAACATTCGGGGAAAAGGTTATCTTTTGTGGGATAAACTGAAATATTGAAATAATATTGGTCGGAAAAAGCGGATTTTTGCGCGTAAAACACCAGAGCGTGTCCGCTTGAAAGTTCATAAATCCATTTCGTCGCTTTTTTCTTAAAGCCCAATGGTTTCAAAACGGAGGTTATTTTGTTTAAGAAGGCTTTTTGTTTTTCTTTTACTATGGCGAGCAAATCATCTTTTTCCACGTCACGATATATGGCAAACACTTTCTCTATTTGTGCTTTTGCCGCCGCTTCGTCTTCTTCATTGGCGATTTTTGTGCAGAAACGCAGGTTTATGTACTTATCGTCTTTGCCGTAAAGCGAAAAATGTTCTTCTTCACCTTTCATACAAGCGGTGGAAGCAAAGCCGTAGACGATATAAAAATAATCACCTTTATCGTGAAGGTTGAGAACAAAAGCGGCTTTTTTCGTTGTTTGCTTATAAAAATTCCCGTGTTCTCTTGTGGCTCTTGATATATCGGCTTGCTCTAAAAGGTTAACGTATTCAAAATATTTTGCGGTAAGCCTATTGAATTTTTCTAGCGCTTTTGGGGTGCTTTTAAAATAATTTTCTATTTCCGCGGAAATTTCAGCGCTTACTTTTGTGAAATCTTTTTCAAGCATTTCCTGTGTGACAAAAGATATGTCGAAACGTTCGATGAGTTCTATTTTTGTGAAAAATGCATCTTTTAATACGGTTATTTTTTCGCCGTTTTCTTCGTAAGAGAAGATATCGATAACTTGCGAATAAATACATTTATTATCGATGGAAAGGGGCTTACATAGCCAATCTCCGATTTTCACTTGGTTCATAAAAACTCCTTGTTATAGACTAAATCAAGAAGGGTGGGGCAAGCCCCACCCTGTGAAAATATTGTTCTTTCAAATTTCATTTTGCGCTTCATCTTCTTCGAGCGTGCGGATTGCGTTGAAAGCCGAAAAAACGGCATAGAGCAAAATTCCTATGGAGGAGAAGTCTATGAGGAAAGATGGAGTAATGCTCATTTCCCA
>JAFTOK010000005.1 GCA_017463815.1 Clostridia bacterium
AGCTCCTTTTCCGCGTTTACAATGGCGGTTTCTTTTTCATATTCCGCTTTGAGCTTTTCCTGCTCTGCAATCATCTTGTCTTCAACCGTCTGCTCGAAAGCGTCGGAAAAGTCGATGTTCGTGAGCACGACCGCGATGATGTTTACGCAGTATTCCTCTGTTACCGCGCCCTTGATTGTCGTTTCAACGAGCGGGGAAATGGTGGAGCGTGTTTCGATGATTTCCATAGCGGAATAGGAAGAAAGCGTAGATTTCGCTTTTTCTATTGCTATGCTCTGCAGTCTGTTTGCCAGCGTTTCAATCGAGCCGTACTGATTTGCTATTTTGAGCGCTTTGGAATCGTCGATTTGGTATTGAACTGTCATAGAAATATCCATAGTCTGTGCGTCTTTGGAGTATGCCTGTGCGGTGATTTCCATATTCTGCACTTTTGCGTCGTAAACTATGTATGTTTCCGTAACCCAGAAGTCGAAGTGTGTGCCCGCCGTGCGCACGGATTTTGCCTCGCCGAGGTGCTTTACAACGGCGATTTCGCCCGCGTTTACCGTGTGGAAGCTCCCCGGAACGGTGAGCAAGAGAAGCGCGAACACAAGGCCTATTGCCGCGCCGGCGATGATGCCGGGTTTTCTTCTTTTTACAAAAGCATAGCCCGCGCAAATGAACGCTACCGCCGCGCCGAGCACAAAGAAGAACCCGAAAATAATTCCAATATTCATTTATTTTCCTCCTTAATAGAAATAGTATTGGATAGGTATATTATAGCCGAAAGTGGCGTTTTATGTCAATAGATGATGTAAATATAGTATAAAAACAACCGCGGCGCGTGCGGGAAAATGCGAGAACAACCGACGGTTGAGCGCCCAACTCTGGCGGTTATTGAAAAATGCGGGGCTTTGTGGTAAAATAAAATCGGAAAAACCGAGCGCGCGGTTAAAAAAACGGAGGTTTTTATGAAAACTATAAATATATCAAAAAATATTGCGGATTTGCGCAAAAGAAAAAATATTACGCAGGAGCAACTTGCCGCTGTGCTGAACGTTTCGCCCCAGGCTGTGAGCAAATGGGAAACGGGCACGAGCCTGCCCGACGTGCAGATATTACCGCAAATTGCAGATTACTTCGGCGTTAGCGTGGACTATATATATTATGGAAAAGACGTCGTTTATGACGATATATATGAAAAAATTTTCGGCAAAGTTTGCGCTTTCGAGCAGATGAGCGAGGAAAGCTATAAGGAAGTGCACAAAATTTTTGCCCGCGCGCACCACGGCATATCGAAAGGCAATCTTTCGGGGCGCGGTGGAAATTACGAAAGCCAAGAGCCTGCACATATTTCCAATGAAAACGGCGTTTCGCTTTTGCACGGCAAAGGCTACGGAGCTATTGTTGCAAGAGAATTTTTTGAAAGCGCAGATAAAACTCTTGCGGATTTTGCCGCACCGCTCTTTTCGGCGCTTGGCGAAAAAAACTGCTTTCTCGCGCTTATGGCTGTGATTTCTATGAGCGACATAAGCTTTGGCGAAATGCAGGAAAAAACGTGCATAGGCAGGGAAGATTTGCGCGCGGCGCTCGATTTGCTTATAAAAAATAATATTATCAAAGAAAAAGTTTCAAAACACAAATCTCTCGGCTTTACCTACGAGGTAAATGAGATGTACCACACCTGCCTTTGCATAATTCTCGCCACGGCGCAAATGCAAAGGGAAACGAACGCGGGCTGCTCCTGCTGTATGGGCTTTGGCGATTACCCGCTGAAGTTTTAAAAAACGCCTTTTCCAACCAAATGGAGATTCATTCGCCGTTTGGTATCTTTACACTACAATAGCGTTATGTTATAATTTAATCAGAAAAAAAGATAATGCACTTGGAGGTGTAAATATGTCAATAGGAACAAATATTGCAGTATACAGAAAAAATAAGGGTCTTACTCAAAGCGAGCTCGGCGAGCTTCTGGGTGTGACAAACCAAGCGGTTTCCAAATGGGAAAGCGAGGTTTGTATGCCCGATGTAATGCTTTTGCCCGAAATTGCGAAAGCTTTGAGCGTTACGCTCGACGACCTTTACAATTTGAATGAAAACAAAGAAATGGCTGTTATAGGCGACGACAGAATCGTAGTCGTTGACGTTGAAAGCGACGGGGCTAAAGTAAAATGCTCGGTTCCGCTTGACGCTTTAAAGGGGATTACCGGTATGTTTGGCGAACAAGGCGCTTCAATTGGAGAAATATTTGAAAAATTCGGAGATGATTTCACAGGCACAATCGTGGACGTGGAAGATGACGACGATAAAGTGATTATATCGGTGGAGCACTATGAAAATAAGAATTTATGAAAACGGTGTCTTGAAGGAAGAAATTTCTGAAGACGGCTTCGTTTGCGGGGTGAGATACAGGGAGATAAATGCCTTTAATGTAGGGGAGGGTTATTTTTCTCCGTGCCACAGCCGAGAAATTTCCGTTGGCGGCGAAACATTAAGGTTCAGGGTAACCACATCGCCCGCTTTAGCCGACGTTATGGAAATTATGAAGCGTTTTCGCGGAATGAAGATGGTCGAAGTTGAAATTATGGACGGCGGCGCAAAAATCGAAATAGAAGTGTGAAAAATTCTGCTTC
>JAFTOK010000090.1 GCA_017463815.1 Clostridia bacterium
ATTGTTCCAGTGTGTATCGAGCGAGCAACCGCCGATGTAAAGGTTGCCGAGCTGAATGCCCGTGTAGCCCATATCTTTGAGGATATTGTAGAGGTGCTCCATTGCGTCAACGCTGAAGCTGTTGCCGATTGCGAGGATTTTGATTGTTTTTTCGGGTTCGGGCTCTGTGGCAGCAGTCGTACCCGTCGTGCTGTTTTCCGTTGTGCCGGACGTGCTCTGTGTAGGGTCTGTCGTGACAGAAGGGGTATTTCCGCCGCAAGCCACGAGGAGCATTACAAGTGCCAGAACGAGCGCAAGCAATGATGTGATTTTTTTCATAGAAAACTCCTTAGAATAATATTGTTTTTATTAAAATGCGCCACCCCTAAAGGTGGCGCATTTGGGGTTTGATATTAAATTAGGATTTGGGAACGTAGATGCGAAGAGCACCGAGGTCAGCGTCTGTAACCACTGCTCTGTCGCTGATAGCGGACTGATTTGTGGAAACGTTGAACGCACGATATGCGAAGCTACCCCACCAATCTTCCGTAACAACGAAGAAGCCTTTGGAGCTTTCCGCAGGGCGGTTAGCGGTTGAATTCTTTGTTGAAAGCGTTACCCAACCTTCGGGGCGGTACTGGTAGCCTTCGTCAACGATGATAACTGTGCCAACGGGAAGGTTAGCTTTTTCAAAAATTTGTGTGCACCAAAATTTAGAGCCTGTATCACCGTTGCTTGAGCTTGTTGTCGTACCGGAACCGCCGGTAGAGTTGTAGAACGTTTTAAGGGATTTTGTAAGTTCTACCTGTTTGTAATTATTTATATCCAAGTTATTTCCGGCAAACAAATCTTTGTCGATATCTGCTGTGCTCTTAGGAACGTAAATTTTAAGCACGCTCGTATCAGCACTCGTCATAGCTCTTGCAGTTATAGCCGAAACGTTGAAAGAACGATATGTATAGTCTTTCCACCAATCTTCTGTAACAATGAAACAAGCTTCCTGTACATTTGCAGGTCTTGCAGCTGTGTTCTGCGTATCCATAGCCTGCCAACCTTCGGGACGGTACTGGTAACCTTCATCAATAAAGATAAGAGAACCTACGGGAAGTGTATCTTTTGTGAAGAATTCCTTTGTTGCCCAGAAGTTGGGGCTATTGCTTTCAGTTGTTACAAGATTTGTCTTATTGGAAGTGTTAGAATAATAGTATGCGCTTACTACGGGTGTAAATTCAAGAAGCTCGTAATTTGACATATTGAGCTTATGATATTCAAACCAACCTTCAACCGTTGTGGGTTTAGCTTCGGGTTCGGGGTCAGGTTCGCCGCTGGGGTTAACAGGTGTTGCACCTGCTTTGAGAGCATAGATAACGAAGTGTGTACCTGTTTCCATAGAAACTGTTGCACTATTGCCTTTTACAGCCACGTTGAAGCCAACGTAGTTGTGGCCGTTCCACCAAGCATCGTTTACGTATACGTATTTATCCGTTGTATTTGCGCCGCGCGCTGCGGGTTTCGTGCCGAGCGTTACAAAGCGTTCGGGGCGGTACTGGTAACCATCGTCAACACGGATAATGGAGCCCGTGGGTATTTCGGATTTCTGAATAAGTCTTGTAGCAAGGAAGCTGTGGAGGTTGTTTGCAATATTGCCGTTTGCAAGGCAAAGAACGTTGGAAGTTGTTGCGCTTGTAGAGTTGTAGTAACCGAAAGGTATGTAATCGAGAACAACCTTTTCAAAGTTAGCGGGGTCAAGGCCGAGCTCTGTGAGGTATGCCTTATCGTCGTCTGTAAGCTCTTTGGATTCCGTAGCTTTTTCAACAATCGGAACGTAAACGCGGAACGCGAGTCTGTCTTCATAAACAACCTCTGCGCCATCAAGTCTGGAAATGTTGAATGCGCGGAAATTGAATGTTTCGTACCAAGAAGCATCTACAATGGCATCTTCTGTTGTGTTAGCGGGTCTTGTATCGCCGGAATGAGCTGTATTAAGTTTTGTCCAGCCTTCGGGGCGATACTGGTAACCGTCTGCAATCTTGATTACAGAGCCAATGGGAAGTTCGAATACGGAGAATACATCTGTTGTGATGAAGTTGCCGCTGTTGCTTGCAGAAGCATTGGGAGCTGTTCCGGTCTTTGTGGAATCCCAATAAGAGCTGAACTTGAAGCCAAGGTCGAGAACTTCGTATTTGGAGGGGTCTTTGCCGAGGCTCGCGAGGTACGCTTTGTCTTCATCTGTCATATTGAGAAGTTCGTTAACGTATTCCGTTTTTGTGGATTTTGTAACGCCGAAGGGGTTAGCATAAGCCGCATTTACAGCTTCTTTGATAGGTTCGAGGTGTTCGATAATGTCGGGGTATTCGCCGGGGATTCTGTCGATACCGTTAATATCGAGACCTGTGAGCTGTTTGAGCCACATAAGAGCAGCCGCATATCTGCCTATGCCGTAAGACATATGGTAGCCGTCACGTGTGAGTGTGTCGCCGAGGTAAGATGTACGCAAGTTCTGAATAGCTGTACCGCTGGGGATAAAGCCCGTGATTCTTTCGTTGCCGAGAATTTCGCTCTTCACAGCGCCAACAATGGCGTTGTACATCGTTTCCTGGTTGCTGCTGTAATTAGCAAAACCTGTATGTGTGGAGTTTGCCTGGTATGCCCAAGTCATATGCCAGTAAACTTTAGCGTCTTCATTTGTTTTGTTTTCGTCGATATAATCGAGAAGTCTGTTAAGAGTGCTGAACGTTGCGGGTCTGCCGCTGTCCTGGCTTACCTGCTGAACTGTGATAATATCCCAGTCTTCGTCCAAAATACCTGCATCGAGGCTTTCGTTCTTGCTTTCTTCCCAGCCGTCGCCTGTGTTTTTATAGTATGTATACGTGCTTGCGCCTGTGTTAGCGTTGCCAACGTGTGTATCGATGGAGCAACCGCCGATATACATATTGCCGAGAATGATTTCTTCAATGCCTGCAGCTTTCGCAACAACCGCGAGGTGCTCCATAGCGTCTACGCTGAAGCTGTTACCGATTGCGAGAACTTTAAGGGATGTAACTGCGGGAAGAGTTTCTTCAACTTTATCGCCGCACTGTGTGCAGGTTTTTTCGATTTTACCTTCTGTGGTTGTCGTAACCTGTGTAATAACCTTTATCGTGTATGTATGTGTGCATCCTGTAGGGTCTGCGGGTTTCTGTGTCGTTCCCGTGGTGTTTGAAGTCGTAGTGCTTGCCGTTGTACCTGTGGTGCCTGTTGTTTCTGCGGGTTTATTACCGCCGCAAGCAACGAGAAGCATCATAAGTGCCAAAACAAAAGCAAGCAATGATGTTACTTTCTTCATAAAAAATCTCCTTAAAAAATTTTTTAAACGCAAAGCGTTTTTATATTTTAAATGATACCACAAAATTGCCCGATTGTAAACATAAACATCACGTTTTATATCTTTTTCGTCGTTTTGGCGTGATTTATCGGGCAGCATTTAGTGATTTTTAACAACAGCGTGATATAATTCAACATAAAAATAAGTTTTTGTTGACTTTGCGGCGATTTGACCTTATAATACTTATATAGAAAAGAATAAAACCCCACCACGGAGGAAGAAAAATGTACACAATAGGTATCGACCTCGGCGGCACACATATCGCCGTTGGTCTTGTAGACGAAAACTATAATATAGTAAAGAAGATTTCCGCCCCCACCCTCGCACAGCGCGGCCCCGTAGAAATCACAAAAGATATGGCTGCCATTTCCAAAAAAATTTGTGAAGAATGCGGCGTTGACATCGTTCGCGACGGCATAAAGATAGGTATCGCCGCACCCGGCACGGTAAACCCCAAAACAGGGCTTATCGAATACTCCAACAACATCAAAATGCGCGATTTTCCCGTTGTAAAGCTCTTTTCGGAATATTCCGGTGTAGATGAAGCAAACATCTCTATCGGCAACGACGCAAACCTCGCCGCTCTCGGCGAAGCTACTTCCGGCGCCGCAAAGGGTGCGGAAATAGCCGTTATGATAACGCTTGGCACAGGCGTAGGCGGCGGTGTTGTTATAGACGGCAAGCTTCTCACAGGTTGCGCATTCGGCGGCGCAGAGCTCGGCCACACCGTTATAGAATACGACGGCAGACAGTGCTCCTGCGGCAGACGCGGCTGCTTCGAGGCATACGGCTCCGCAACGGCGCTCGTAGCACTCACACGCGAAAAATTCCTCGAAACACATTCTCCCATTATGGCTGAAATGTGCGAAAACGACCCGATGAAAATCGGCGGCAAAACGGCTTTCGCCGCTATGCGCAAGGGCTGCAAGGCAAGCGCTGAGGTTGTGGATTACTACATCAAGCATCTCGCTTGCGGTATTGCAAACCTTATCAACATTTTCCAGCCCAACGTATTCCTTATAGGCGGCGGCGTTTGCAACGAGGGTGAACCCCTTCTTCGCCCGCTTCGCGAAGAAGTTGCAAAGAGAATTTACGCGGCAGAACCCATTCTTAAAACAGACATACGCATCGCAACGCTCGGCAACGACGCGGGCATAATCGGTGCGGCGGCGCTCGTTCGCTCCAAATAAAGAAAAACGATAAAATACCGTAGGTCAAACCTACGGTATTTTTTTAGAACAAAAATTGAAGTTTGAGCGCGCCTTAGCGCGTTGGCAGACCATAACGGATCCGCACACAGTGACCTTGCGGCGTGGTTCCACACAATTTTTGCGACGGAACGGAGTGAAAATTCGTGTGGGGAGCCGCTCTTACCATACTTTAACACCGCACTGACAAAGCGATAAAACGGCACGTTTTTCTGCTTCTTTTGCCGCGCCTTTTCTTTCAGATAAAGAAAAGCGCGAATATAATAATTTTCAAAAATCGTGCAAACGATTTTTTCCACCAAAGTATAAAACACTTTGGTGGAATTCTCACAATCCGAAATATGTGAGAATTCCGTTATATATCCCCCTTGCTATGAGCGCGGGGTTGTTAGCCATAAGCTCCGCGTCGGCCGGGTTGGTGATAAACCCGACCTCCAGAAGCAAAGCAGGCATCTGCGTGCGCCGCAGAACGTACAGCGTGGGGCGCTCGAACACGCCGCGGTCTGCAAGCCCCGTTGCCTCCGAAAGGCGCAAAAGTATATCCTCTGCCAAAGCGTACGCAGGCGATGACGCGCTGTAAACGTATGCCTCGCTGCCCGAAGCGCTCGTTATGCCCGAAGCGTTGGCGTGTATGCTTATAAAGTAATCCGCAGGCCAGGAGTTCGCGGCGTTCACGCGCGCGGCAAGGCTTGTGGACGTGCTCGTACCCAAAATTTCATCGGGGGAATTGCGCGACGTGCGCGCCTCGAAATTCGGGTTGGCATTGAGCAACGCTTCGAGTTCCTTTCCTATATAATATACAAGGTCCTGCTCGCGATACCCATTGCCCTCCGCGCCCGCGTTCGGGTTCATAGGGTTGTGCCCTTGGTCTATAAAAATTTTTATTGCCATATATGCACCTCTTTTTGTATGTTTTCAAACATATTGTATGCAAAAAGGCGGCAAAAAGTGAAAACTCCTCTGCAATGGCGTTGTGTTCCTAAGGACACAACGCCAACTCTATTCGCCTGCGGCGAGTTATATTGCTTCGCAGTGATATTTGGACTTCGTCCAAGTGATATTCGCTACGCGAGTTTTTGTGGTGAATAGAATATCACTGCAAGGCAACGTCTTGCAATATCACTTTTGCGGTAGCAAAAATATCACGCTGTCTGCGACAGCATATCACTAAAAACTATCAGGAAGTACGCACTTACTCACCACAAAGTGTGGCGGTGCAATAGAAAAAAGCCGATACGGAAATGAATCTATATCGGCTTTTTTACTGTCCTTTATAACACCACACTTTGTATATGGCGTTTGTGTTTTAATCCAAATTAACCTTGTTTTTGAGTATGTATCTCGTTATGAAATAGCAAGCCACGACCTCTATGGCTACAAAAACAGAAACTATGGCGAGGATGATATTGAAAATCACACCCACTGCCTGTGTCTGCGTAAAGGCGGCGGCAACCAAAAACATAACAACCGTGGAAACAACGGAGCTTATTACGGAAACAACCGTGGAAACGCCGAGATAACACGCGCCACAAACTATGAAACGGTGCTTTTTGGCGAGCATACAGCCGAACGAAATGGAGAGGTAGAGCAAAAGGTAGTTGCCGAGTATGCTGAGAACCATTGCCACAAGCACAAGTATGACCGTAACAACGGAATCGAGGCCGAGATACCCTAACATTACGGACATCTCAGAAAATTCAAAGCCCGAAAAAAGAGATTTGAGTATATCTATATTTGCAATAGCCGCACCGCTGCCTATGATAATTACGGAAAGAATCGCCGTAACCAAGCCGAAAATATCGGCAATGGCAGCCGCAGCGAGCTTAGATGTAAGGTGGCAATCCACGGAAACGGGGAGCGTGAACGTGAGGTAGCCTTCGTCCGTGAAAAACGACGTGTAGAAACGGCGGATTGTAAGCACAAATACCATAACGGGTATAATGAACATAGCGAGGTATACCGCCATCACTATAAAATAAAGCAACATTCCCGCAATCACCTGTATCATTTCGTTTGCGGTGTTTGCCATAAGAGAGGTAAGCACGCCCACAGCCACAGACATAAGCACGCTGGCAATCATAAGCGCGATAAACGTGGGCACAAGCAAGCGCGAATATGCGCGGAGCTCATATTTTAAACATTTGCCGAACATTTCTTGTACACCTCCCTGAACAGCTCATCGAGCGTTCTGCCATATTTTTCTTTCGCTTCTGCAACGCCGCCGCGCATAAGCACCTTGCCGCGATGAACGAAAAGGAAATCGTCGAGCACGGGTTCCACGTCTGCTATAAGGTGCGTGGAGATAATTACAGTAGCCTCTTTATTATAATTGGAAACAATTGTGTCGAGAATATACTCTCTCGCAACAGGGTCTACGCCTGCTATGGGCTCGTCGAGCAAATAGAGCCTTGCCTTTCGCGACATAACCAAAACGAGCTGAACCTTCTCTTTCGTACCCTTTGAAAGTGTTTTGAGCTTCAGGTTTGCATCTACGCCGAGGTCGGCAAGCATAGCAAAAGCCTTTTCGGAATCGAAATCTTCATAGAAATCGGAAAAATACTCCACAATTTCCGCAACCTTCATCCAGTCGTTGAGGTACGTTCTTTCGGGCAGGTACGCCACCAGCCCCTTTGTTTGTTCGCTCACGGGTATGCCGCAAACGCTCACTTCGCCGGCCGTGGGCGTAAGTATGCCCGCAACCAGCTTTAAAAACGTAGTCTTGCCGCTGCCGTTCGAGCCGAGCAAGCCCACTATTTTGCCCTGCGGCAGCTCCAGGTCCACGCCGAGCAAACCCACGCCGCCGCCATAATCTTTCACAAGATTTTTGGCTTCCAATACGTTTGACATATCTTTCTTCCTCCTTAAAATATATAGCACATTAAAATTTATACGCTTTATATACACAATAATACTACAAAACCTCGTATATGTCAAGTTTTTCGCCGCACAAGCGGTATTTTGCAAAAAATATAACGATTTTTTGGCAGAAAAATCACTAAAAAATAAAATTCCACTTGACAAGATGACCATTTTATGTGTATAATGTTCTTTGTAAATTATAAAAGCGGCATACCGTCGTCCGGCGGCAGCCGGTCGTTATTTTAAGGAGGTGCGAAAACAATGCTTAGAACATACCAGCCCAAGAAGCTTCAGAGACAGAAAGAACACGGCTTCAGAAAAAGAATGAGTACCGCCAACGGTCGCAAAGTTTTGAAGAGAAGACGTGCAAAAGGCAGAGCAAGACTCTCCTATTGATTTGC
>JAFTOK010000091.1 GCA_017463815.1 Clostridia bacterium
CCACTTTTTTTCTTTTCAATTTATCGGCATAGCCTATATTGAACCACGCGACTATCGCGTGGTTTTCTTTATACAATAAATGAAAAAGCACCTTTCGGTGCGTTTTTATCATTTCGTCATTTTTTCCTGTTTAACCTTGTGGTCGATGATGTGGCGGGAGGCTTGCTCTTCGATAACTTCCTTCGTGGAAATGCCCATCCCCGTCATAAGCACCATAACGTGGTACATAAGGTCTGCAATTTCATATATGGTTTCAGCTTTGTCGCCCGCTTTGCCCGCGATGATGACCTCTGTGCTTTCCTCGCCAACCTTTTTAAGGATTTTGTCGATACCCTTTTCGAAAAGATAAGTCGTGTACGAGCCCTCTTTGGGGTTGTCTTTTCTGCCCTGAAGCAGTTTTGCAAGCCCGTCCACCGTGAAGTCACCGTTACCCTCTGCGGAGTAAATCACGTCGTTGAAGCAGGACTCCGTGCCGAGGTGGCACGCGGGGCCGTCTTTTTTAACGATAACTGTGAGCGCATCGCCGTCGCAGTCCGCTTTTATAGAGCAAACGTGCTGAACGTTGCCGCTTTCCTCGCCTTTTCTCCAAAGCTTCTTTCTGGAGCGCGACCAGAAGCACGTTCTGCCCTCTGCCATAGTGATTTCAAGGCTTTCTTTGTTCATATACGCAAGAGTGAGCACCTCGCGCGTGTAAAAATCCACAACTACTGCGGGTATAAGCCCGTTTTCGTCGAATTTAAGTGTAGATATATCAAACATTTTATATGTCCTCTCTTACAATAATTCTGCATTCTGCACTTTGCATTCTGCATTTTTTAAATTCTCACGTTTATTCCCTCTGCCGCGAGAGTCTTTTTAAGGTCGGCTATCTCCACCTCGCCAAAATGGAAAATGGACGCCGCAAGCCCTGCGGAAATGCTCGGAACTTTTCTGAAAAGCTCCGTAAAATCTTCTTTTTTGCCCGCACCGCCGCTGGCTATAACGGGAACTTTTACAACCTCGCAAACAGCGGCGAGCATAGCGAGGTCAAAGCCTTTCTTCACGCCGTCTGTGTCTATGCTGTTCACAACGATTTCGCCCGCGCCGCGTTCCACGCCCGCGCGAATCCATTCGATTGCCTCAATACCCGTGTTTTCCCTGCCGCCGCGCGCAAACACGGTATATTTGCCGTCTATAAGGCTTATGTCTGCGGAAAGCACCACGCATTGGCTGCCGTAGCGCTTCGCCGCTTCTTCTATAATCTTCGGGTTACGTATAGCGCCCGAATTCACGCTTACTTTGTCGGCACCGCTGCCAAGCACACGCTCGAAATCCTCGAGCGTGTTTATGCCGCCGCCGACAGTGAGGGGGATGAACACCGTGCTCGCCGTTTCGCGCAGAATGTCTGTGAAAATGCCGCGCCCCTCTGCAGAAGCCGTTATGTCATAGAAAACGAGCTCGTCCGCGCCGCATCTGCTGTAATAATCCGCAAGGGTCACGGGCGAGGAAACGTCTGCCAGGCCTTTGAAGTTCGTGCCCTTTACCACGCGCCCGTTTTTGACGTCGAGGCAAGGGATAATTCTCTTTGTAATCATATCTTTTCCGCCTTTACCGCTTCACGCAGGTCTATGTTGCCGTTGTAGATGGCTTTGCCGAGGATTGCGCCGAAAACATTCATTTTCGCTAGCTCGTAAACCTCGTCCACGGTGGTAATACCGCCCGAGGCGATGATGCCTATGCCGTATTTTTCCGAAAGCTCGCGGTAAAGCTCCATATTCGTGCCCATAAGAGCGCCGTCGCGCGAAACATCTGTGCAGATGACCGCGGCAACGCCCATATTTTCCATCATCTTCATAAACGTGTGCACGTCTGTGCCCGTGGTCTTTGTCCAGCCGTGTGTGGCGATTTCGCCGTTTTTAACGTCTGCGCCCACGGCTATATGAGCGCCGTATTTTTTCACCATTTCTTCGGCAAAAGCGGGGTTTTCCGCCGCCACCGTGCCGAGAATCACGCGCTCCGCGCCCATAGAAAGGTATGTGTACACCCTTTCCTCGTTGCGTATGCCGCCGCCCACTTCCACGGACATTTTCGTTTCAGCGATGATGCTTTTAATCATCGCCATATTGTCTGTGTTGCCCGAAAGTGCGCCGTCAAGGTCCACCACGTGCAGGTTGGAAGCACCCGCCTCCGCAAAGGAAGCCGCCACGGCCACGGGGTTTTCGCCGTACACCGTCATATTATCGTATTCGCCGCGCAGAAGGCGCACAGCCTTGCCGCCGCGAAGGTCTATCGCAGGTAATACTATCATTTTTATTTTGCCTCCATTTCGCAGAATGCGCGAAGAATGTTCAGCCCCACGTCGCCGCTCTTTTCGGGGTGGAACTGCACGCCGTATACGTTGCCGCTTCTTACAGCCGCGGTGAGGCGCGCGCCGTATTCCGTGGTTGCGATAACGCTCTCTTCGCAGTCCGCGCCGTAGAACGAGTGAACGAAGTAGACGAAATCGCCTTTTTTGATGTATTTGAAAAGCTCGCACTCCTCAAAATCGAGCGCGTTCCAGCCGATGTGGGGTATATCGTAATCTTTCGGGATAACATCGGATATGGGGCGGATAGCGCCTTTCACAAGTCCCAGCCCCTCATATTCGCCGAATTCGTAGCTTTTTTCAAAAAGAAGCTGCATACCGAGGCAAATGCCGAGCATAGGCTTGCCCGCGCGCACCTCCGCCATAAGCGCTTCTTCCATACCCGAGGCGCGCAGTTTTTCGCGCGCATCGCCAAACGCGCCCACACCGGGCAAAATTATGCGCTCGCACTCGGCAAGGCGTTCGGGTTCTTTTATAAGTTCGGCGTGCGCTCCGATTTTTTTAAACGAAGAACAAAGGGAAAATATATTTCCCACGCCGTAATCAACAATTCCTATCATAATATATAGTCGCCTTCTTGTTTTTTATTTTGTAGGGGCGTTCTTTGAACGCCCGCGGGCGAACACAGTTCGCCCCTACGGCTTTCGCAAAATATAACTTTTTTAAATAACGCCCTTGCTTGAAGGTACTCTGTCCGTGCCGTCTTTCTTCACGGCTTTTGCAATGGCGCGCGCCGTCGCTTTAAACGCCGCCTCTATTTTGTGGTGCGTGTTCTCGCCGTAGAAAAGCTTTATGTGGAGCGTTATACCGCTTCTGCGCACGAACGCCGTGAAAAATTCTTTCACAAGCTCCGTGTCGAAATCGCCGACCTTTTCCGCCATAGCGCCGAGGTCAAAGGCGAGGACTTGTCTTCCCGAAACGTCAACCGCCGCCAAAACGAGAGTTTCGTCCATAGGCAGAGTTATGTCGCCGTAGCGCGCGATACCGCGCACGTCGAGCGCACGGGCAAATGCGTCGCCGAGGCAGATACCAATGTCCTCTGCCGTGTGGTGGTAGTCTACGTATGTGTCGCCTACGCATTTTACGGCGAGGTCAAAGCCGCCGTGCACGGCAAAAAGCGTGAGCATATGGTCGAGGAAACCACAGCCCGTAGATATTTCGTGCTTGCCCTCGCCATAGAGTGTAAAGGAAAGCGAAATGTCCGTTTCCGCTGTTTTTCTGTCGATTTTAACGGTGTTTTCTGCCATATCGTGCCTCCTTAAACAATCTCGTCGAGTTTTTTAAGCAACGTGTCCATCTGCGCTTTCGTGCCGATGGTTATGCGCAAATAATCTTTTATGCGCTCTTTTGTGAAGTGGCGCACAAGCACGCCGCGCGCTTTGAGTTCTTTATAGAGTTCTTCGCCGCTTTTGCCGTCTTTTTTCGCAAAAATGAAGTTTGCCGCGCTGGGGAGCACGGTAAAACCGCGTTTTTTGAGCTCCGCTACGGTGTACTCACGCGCTTCGATAATAGCTTTTACGTTATTTTCAAAATATTCCACGTCCTCTATGCTTGCCTTGCCCGCAAGAAGCGTGAGACGGTTGATGTTGTAGGGGTTGAGGGAATATTTAATCTTGTTCATATCGGCAATCAAGCCCTCGCTTGCTATACCGAAGCCGAGGCGCGCACCCGCAAGCGAGCGGGATTTGGAAAACGTGCGCGCAACGATGAGGTTGTCGTATTTTTTAACCAAGCCCACAGCGCTTTCTCCGCCGAAATCGACGTACGCTTCGTCCACAAGCACGACGTTGTCGGGGTTAGCGGATACGATTTTTTCTATATCCGCAAGGGGCAGGGGCATACCCGTGGGGGCGTTGGGGTTGGCTATAACAACCATACCTCGGTTGCCCATATATTTAGTTATATCAATGGAAAAATCTTCGCAAAGGGGAATCATTTCCGCGTTCGCGCCCACAAGCTCCGCGTATACGGGGTAAAAGCCGTAGGTTATATCGGGAAAAAGCACCTTTTCGCCCGCGCAGAACGCAAAGAAAGCGAAAGCGAGGATTTCGTCCGAGCCGTTGCCCAGGAGCACGTTTTCGCGCGCGTAGCCGAAATGTGCGGCAATCGCGTCGCGCAGGTCTTTGCCCTCTGGGTCGGAGTAGAGCTTAAGTTTTTCCACCTCTTCCCCGTTTATCGCCGCCATAACGCCGGGCGCAGGGGGAAAGGGGGATTCGTTTGTATTGAGTTTTACATATTCCATATCACGCGGTTGCTCGCCGGGAACATACGCCTCCAGCGAAGCATAGCGCGAAACCATAAAGTTTTTCATATTTGTTTCCTCTTGGGGGTAATTTTATTTAGCCTTCCCCTCGAGGGGAAGGTGGCGGCATTAGCCGTCGGATGAGGTGTCTATAAATCCAACCTTCAGAAAATAACGCCAACTGCGTCGGCTACACCTCATCACCCGCTGCCGCGGGAGCTGTCTCACTGCGGTTCGGTCACGCCACGGCTCTGAAAGCCATTTAGGCTTTCATTCACTACCGTGTCGACGCTTCGCTACCCTAAATGGGAAGCCTTTTGAGGTTTTCGATAAAATAATTTAAGCAAAATTTGCTTTATTCTTCCTCAAAACGAATTGTAGCGCTCTTCGCGTGAGCCTCCAAGCCTTCGAACTTTGCAAAAATGTCTATTTTGCCCGCAACTTCGGAAAGGGCTTCTTTTGTGTAATAGATGAAAGAGGATTTTTTCGTGAAATCGTCCACGGAAAGGGGGCTGGAAAAACGAGCCGTGCCGGACGTGGGGAGAGTGTGGTTCGGGCCTGCGAAATAGTCGCCGAGCGCCTCGGGGCAGTTTCTGCCGAGGAAGATAGAGCCCGCGTTCTTGATTTTCGGGAGCAAATCGAAGGGCGAATCCACGCACACCTCAAGGTGTTCGGGGGCAATTTCGTTTGCCGTGTCTATAACGTCCGAAAGATTTTCGCGCACGATGATTTTGGAAGCACCGTCTATGGAAACGCGTGCGATTTCCGCCCTGGGAAGGAGCGGGAGCTGGCGTTCGAGCTCTGCGCTTACAGCTTCGGCAAGCTCCGCGCTGTCTGTTACGAGAACGGCAGAAGCGAGCTTATCGTGCTCTGCCTGGGAAAGCATATCAGCCGCCACGTATTTCGGGTTTGCCTTGCCGTCTGCTATGATGAGTATTTCGCTGGGGCCTGCAACCATATCTATGCCCACAACGCCGAACACCTGGCGTTTTGCTTCTGCCACGAACACGTTGCCGGGGCCCACGATTTTGTCTACCTTGCCCACGGTTTCCGTGCCGTATGCGAGGGCCGCAACAGCGCCCGCGCCGCCGATTTTATATATCTTATCTACACCCGCAAGGCGCGCCGCCACAAGTATTGCGGGGCTTACCACGCCGTTTTTGGCGGGGGTTGTTATAACAATTTCGCTGCAACCCGCGATTTTGGCGGGAATCGCGTCCATAAGAACGGTGGAGGGGTAGCTTGCCGTGCCGCCGGGAACGTAAAGGCCCACTTTTTCGATGGGGGTTACCTTCTGGCCGAGCACAACACCCTCTTTCTCGCCCATAATGAAGCCGTTGCGCACCTGTTTTTCGTGGAAAGCGCGGATGTTATCACGCGCCTCTGTCATAGCCGCCACAAGCTCTGCGGGGATTTTGCCGAACGCTTCGTCTATTTCTTCCGCGGAAACGAGCAAAGACTCAGGCGCGCCGCCGTCGAATTTTTCGCAGTATTCGCGGAGCGCCGCGTCGCCGTTTTTGCGTACGTTTGCTATAATTTCGCGTACGATGGCGGAGGCGTCGAAGCCCTCGCCGTCGCGCGACATAATTTCTTCTGTGGAAAGTGTTCCGTCTTTGTATATCTTAATCATTGCCGTATCCTCTTAATCCTTTTTGGAAAGTTCGCGTTTAAGTTTATCTATGTCTTCCGTTTTAAAGCGGTAGCTTGCCTTGTTGGCTATAAGGTGCGCGGAAATGGGCAAAATCTCCGTTATAACGTCGAGGTTGTTTTCCTTCAGCGTCGTGCCCGTTTCCACTATATCGACGATAACGTCCGTCATTCCGAGTATGGGAGCCAGCTCTATGGAGCCGTTGAGCTTGAAAATCTCTATATTTCTGCCTATGGAAGAATAATAATTCTTCGTTATATTAACAAATTTCGTGGCAACCTTCAGCGAGCGCTCGGGGTTGTCGCAGAAATCTTTTTTGCCCGCCACAGCCACGCGGCACTTACCCATACCGAGGTCGCAGAGGTCGAAAACGTCGGGCTCGTATTCAAGCAGTATATCCTTGCCCACGATGCCTATGTCCGCCGCGCCGTGTTCAACGTAAATTGCCACGTCGGAGGGCTTCACCCAGAAGAAGCTTACGCCCGCTTCCTCGTTTTCAAAAATGAGCTTGCGGTTGTTTTCCAAAATAGAGGGGCAATCGTAGCCCGCGTCCGCGAACATTTTATACGCCTTTTCGCCGAGCCTGCCTTTGGGCAGCGCCACTTTCAGCATTTGCTTTTTCATACGAGCACCTCCTTTTCGCCGTCAAACTCTATAATTTTTTTCGCTTTTGGGAGCACCGAACCTTTTTTTGCCACGACCACGCGGAAACCGTTTTCGCGGTAGAAGTTAGCCGCCTCTTCTATGGCAGATATTTTTTCAAAGGAGGAGGCGTCTTCGTAAAGCACCACTATATCGGCGTCGAAATGCTCCTCGCTTTCGCGGTAGAGGTCGATGAGGTCGAGGTAGAGCGCAAAGCCGCACGCGCTTGCGTTTTTGCCCATTTTTGCAAGAAGATTACCGTATCTGCCGCCCGAAAGCACGTTTCTCGGTATACCCTGCACAAATCCTTGGAACACTATGCCATTGTAATAGCTCATATCGTTCACGATGGAGAAATCTATCTTCACGTTGTCCGCGCCGAGCGTGCTCATAACGATTTTCAGTTCTTCTATAATTTTTTCGGTTTCTTCGCAAACGGAAAGCGCCGCAAGCCCCTCCCAGGAGCCGTGAAATTCCGCAAGACTCGCGATTTTTTCAGCCCCCTCTGCGGGAACGCCGTCGGCAAGGCACGTTGTGCGTATACCCTCGCTGTCTTTTTTGCCCAGGCTCTCAAGCACGCCCTGCTTTGTGCCCTCGGAAACGCCGTAGTGCGCAAGCAGCGCCGAAACAAAGCCCATATGCGAAATATCGAGCGAATACGTGTATTCGCCGTCTTTTGCAAAAGCAGTCTTTGCTATTTCCTCTACGCTGTCGTGTGCTAGGCGCAAAATTTCGCATTCGGCATAAATATCAACGTCGCCGATGTATTCTATGCCCATCTGAGGGATTTCTTTATATTCGTGAATGTTATGGGAAACACGGTATACGTTTTCGTTGTAGTAAACTTTTGTGTTTTCCCCCTCCTTCGCGTTTTTCGCGATGGAAAGCGTTATGTCGGGTTTAAGGGCAAGCAAACTGCCGTCCAAATCGTTGAAAGAAATAATATTCTGCGTCGTGAGGAATTTTTTATATTCCATATAAAAATCGTATTCCTCAAACTTGCTCATTTTAAATCGGCGGTAGCCGTACTTTTCGTAAAGCTCGCGCAGTTTATAGATAATTTCTTCGCTCTCTGTGAAAATCTTCATTTTCTCATCTCTTTTCAAAACTTTAATATATAAATCTTCGCTAAAGTTAGCGTGCGCTCACTTTAGCAAGCTAAAGTGTTTTTCATTTAATAGTGACATTATATCACAGTAAAATTCACTTTTCAAGCACCTACTGCATATTTGTATACAAAATTTCCAATTATGGCAGCAAAATTTTGGCATACAAATTTGTTGACAAGCACCAAAATAAATGCTAAAATTTTCTTACACATAGTAAAATATATTAAAAAAACTATGTATCCCGTTATAAGGAGAATGTCTATGACTTGGGGAACTTTCACCGTTCAGCATATACTGAGCCTTGCGGCAATCGTGGCGTTTGCCGTTTCGCTTCATTTTATATTAAAGCGGCTTTCGGATAAGGCTAAAACACGCGTGCTTTTCGCCGTTTCGCTAATCGGCGTTGCCGCCGTGCTCTATGACCTCGTGCGCTGGGGGCAACCCCTGCTCTATCTGCCCCTGCACCTTTGCTCGCTCAACGCGCTCATCATTCCATTTGCGGTGCTCACAAAAAACAAAGTTGCCGCGCACCTCACGCTCGTTTGGAGCCTCGGCGCTATGCTCGTGCTCATCGTCAACACAGGGCAGGCGTACTACGAAATGTTTTCGGAGGCGTTCTGGGTGTTCGTGCTCTGCCATACGGTAGACGTAACAGTGCCCGCCCTGCTCTTCACCACGGGGCTTGTAGAGTTCAACATAAAAAAAGCACCCGCAGTTATCGGCACGACAATGGCGGCGTACACTTGTGTACACTTTATAAACATAGGCATAAACAAATACTTGGCAAATCAAGCGGCAAGCCTCGCGCTCTATGCGCGTTCCCGCGCAGCAATACCGCAGGTAAACTATATGTACTCTCTCGGGGACGAAGGCAACGCGGCGTTCGCTTTTTTCAAAAAAATCATACCTTATGATTATTGGCATATGTACCTTATCGCGCCGATTATAGCAGCATTTCTTTTCGCTGTTCATTTCGGCATAAAGCTCCGCCGCAAAAGAAAAGCAAAGAAAGAAAATATTACAGTTAAAACGGAGGCATTACAATGAAACGCTATTCTCCCACAGAAGTCTGGGCTCTCGGCAAAACCGTCATCACGGCGCATTCGGGTTGTGAGGAAACAGCACCCAACAGCATAGAACACATAAACGCCGCTATCGCAAGCGGCGCGGAAATAATCGAGTTTGACGTTCGCGACGTAGACGGCGTTTTGCGCCTCTCGCACGACGTTCCCGAAGCGCCCGAAAGCTGTGTTACCCTGCGCGAATGCTTTGCACTTGTTGCGCCCGAAAAAAACTTGCATATGAACATCGACGTAAAAACAGAAGGATTGCTGGAACCCGTAATGGCGATTGAAAAAGAATTTGACATTTTCCAAAGAATCATCTTCATTGGTGCTTGCAA
>JAFTOK010000092.1 GCA_017463815.1 Clostridia bacterium
ACGCAGGAGCTTGTTACAGAGGGCGTTATTTCCGGCGGTATGATACCGAAGGTGGAATGCTGCACGGAGGCTATACGCCGCGGCGTTAAGAAGGTGTTCGTTATCGACGGCAGAGTGCCCCATTCGCTCCTTATCGAAATACTCACCGACGAAGGCATGGGCACGATGCTCGTTTCAGGCGACGGCGTTTCGGAGGCTAAATGATGAATACGAACGAGCTAGATACAAAATACGTCGCGAATACGTACCACCGTGTTCCCGTAGAAAGAGTAAGCGGCAAGGGCGCGCGCCTTTTCGACGAAAACGGCAAGGAATATATAGACATGGGCGCGGGTATTGCCGTTAATACCTTCGGCATGGCAGACGAAGGCTGGGTCGCGGCCGTTACGGCACAGCTTTCTAAATTCCAGCACACCTCGAACCTTTACTACACGGAGCCTTGCGCGCGTCTTGCCGAAATGCTTTGCACGCGCACGGGCATGAAAAAGGTATTCTTCGGCAACAGCGGCGCAGAGGCAAACGAATGCGCCATAAAAGCCGCGCGCGAATACGGGATTACGAAAAAGGGCGAGGAATACTATAACATCATAACGCTTAAAAACAGCTTCCACGGCAGAACGCTCGCAACGCTCGCGGCAACGGGGCAGGACGTTTTCCACGAACATTTTACACCTATGCCCGAGGGCTTCCTCTACGCGGCGGCGAACGACTGCGAAGGGCTTGAAAAGCTCGTGGCGGAAAACAAGGTCTGCGCTATCATGTTCGAACTCGTGCAGGGCGAGGGCGGCGTAAACGCGCTTTCCCGCGAGTTCGTGGCGAAAATTGCGGAGCTTTGCGAAAAATACGACCTGCTTATGGTAGACGACGAGGTTCAGTGCGGCAACGGCAGAACGGGCGCGCTCTATGCGTATATGCACTTCGGCATAACGCCCGATATCGTAACTACGGCGAAAGGGCTTGGCGCGGGGCTTCCCATAGGCGCGACCATGTTCGGCGAAAAGGCGGCGGATATTTACAAGCCCGGCTTGCACGGCAGCACATTCGGCGGCAACCCCGTTTGCGCGGCGGGCGCGTGCCATGTGCTTTCGCGCCTTACAAATGAGCTTATGGCAGACGTTACGGCAAAAGCCGAGTATATAAAAAATGCGCTCTGCGGCGCAGAGGGCATAAAAAGCGTTTCAGGCATGGGCCTTATGATGGGCATTGAAACGGAAAAGAAGGCGGCAGACGTTGTTGCCGCCGCAATGGAAAAGGGCGTGCTTCTTCTCACGGCGAAAACGAAGGTGCGCTTGCTCCCCCCGCTTAATATAACTTACGAAGAGCTTGAAAAAGCAGTTGAAATTATAAAAGAGGTATGTAAAAATGAAACACTTGCTTAAACTTATGGACTTGAGCTACAAGGAAATTCTCGAAATTCTCAACCTTGCAGACCAGCTTAAATACGAAAAGAAATACGGTATTGAGCACCACTATCTTAAGGGCAAAACGCTCGGTATGATATTCCAGAAATCCTCCACGCGTACGCGCGTTTCCTTTGAGGTTGGTATGTACGACCTCGGCGGCAGCGCACTCTTCCTTTCCTCCCGCGACCTCCAGATTGGCCGCGGCGAGCCTATTGAAGACACAGCACGCGTGCTTTCCCGCTACCTCGACGGTATTATGATTCGTACGTACGACCAGGAAGAGGTTGAAAAGCTTGCAAAATACGGCGATATTCCGATAATCAACGGTCTTACAGACTACGCGCACCCCTGCCAGGTGCTTGCCGACCTTATGACAATACGCGAGCATAAGGGCTCTATCCGCGGCAGAAAGCTCTGCTTTATAGGCGACGGCAACAATATGGCAAACTCCCTTATCGTAGGCGGCATAAAAATGGGTATGTCCGTGGCAATCGGTTGCCCCAAAGGCTATGAGCCCGACGCCGAAATTATGAAATGGGCGAGCGAAAACGGCGAATTCCTCTGCACAGACGATATTTACGAAGCCGCAAAAGACGCAGACGTCGTTTACACAGACGTTTGGGCATCTATGGGCGAAGAAGCGGAAGCAGAAGCAAGAAAGCAGATTTTTGCGGGCTTCCAGGTAAACGCAGAGCTTATGGCTGTTGCCAAAAAGGACGCAATGGTGCTCCATTGCCTGCCCGCACACCGCGGCGAAGAAATCACGGCAGACGTGCTCGAAGCACACGCGGCTGAAATCTTCGACGAAGCGGAAAACAGACTCCACGCACAGAAAGCCGTTATGGTTATGTGTATGAGAAACAAAGGCTAAAATAAAAAACGCACTTGAAAAGTTTAACCGCTTCTTAAGTGCGTTTTCTTTTGCCTACTTGAAAACGTATGTGAAAAATGGTATAATTAAAAGGTAAAATGAAAAACTTGGAAAAGACACGGTAAAAAACGTTTCGGAAGGGAAGTTTTCTATGAAAATAATTGTTGCAGGCTGCGGAAAAATAGGCAGAGCTATAGTTAAAAGCCTCGTGGCAGAGGGGCACGACATTCTTATAATAGACACTAAGCCCGAAATAGTGGAAGAACTTACGAATATTTACGACGTAATGGGTATTTGCGGCAACTGTGCCGACAGCGATATTGTAAGCGAAGCGAACGCCGGTGAAGCAGACATCTACCTCGCCGTGGCAGACTCCGACGAGCTGAATATGCTCAGTTGTTTTATAGCCAAACGTATGGGCGCAAAAGATACCATAGCGCGTATACGCGCCCCCGAATATAACGATAACAGCTTGGTGTTTATGAAGGATAACCTGGAAATATCTATGCCCATAAACCCCGAGCGCCTCGCCGCACAAGAGCTCTTCAATATACTCAAATTCCCCTCTGCGCTGAAGGTGGAAACCTTTTCTCGCAGAACTATGGAAATGACAGAGGTGCGCTTGCAGGAAGATTCCGTGCTCGACGGCGTCAAACTTCTCGATATACGCCAGAAATTTAAAGCGCAAGTGCTTATTTGCTGTGTGCAGAGGGGCGAAGATGTGTTCATTCCCGACGGTAACTTCGTGCTTCGCGGCGGCGACAGAATAGGCGTTACGGCTTCTAATGCGGAGCTTGTGAAGTTTTTCAAAAACACGGGGCTTTTGCAACGCCCTGTTAAAAACGTCATAATCCTCGGCGGCAGCCGCACGGCGTATTACCTGGCGGAAATGCTGATTGATATAGGCGCAGACGTAAAAATTATAGATAAAGACGAAAATATTTGCGAAAGTTTGAGCGATTCCTTGCCGCAAGCGGTCGTGATTCACGGCGACGGCTCGGAGCAGGAGCTTCTTCTGGAGGAAGGCATTTCCACGGCAGATGCCTTTGTTTCGCTCACGGGTTCCGACGAAACGAACATACTTGTTTCTATGTTCGCTATGATGAACAACGTGAAAAAGGTTATTGCCAAAGTAAATCGCGACGAAATCGCGCCTATGGCGGAAAGGCTTGGCCTTGACTGCATCATTTCCCCCAGAAAAATCGTTTCGGATGTGGTTCTGCGATATGCGCGCTCTCTCGAAAACTCTATGGGCAGCAACGTGGAAACGCTCTATAAGCTTATGGACGATAAGGTAGAGGCGCTGGAATTTAACGTGCGCGCAGACGCAAAATGCCTGAACACGCCGCTGAAAGATTTAAAACTGCTAAAAAATCTGCTTATTATCGGCATTGTGCGCGAGGGAGCCGTTATAACACCATCAGGTATGACGGAAATTCACGCGGGCGACAGGGTCGTGCTTATAACTACGAACAAAGGGCTCGGCGACCTTTCCGATATTTTGGCAAAGTAAGGGCGGTTTGATTTATGAATTACAGAATTGTTTTACATACGGTGGGGCGCATTTTGCAGATAGAGGCTTTGCTTATGTTGCTCCCCCTCGCCGTAAGCGTTATCTATGCGGGGCAGGACGGTACTGCCGCAATATGGGCGTTTCTTATAGCTATCGGCATATCTCTTGCGCTCGGGTTCTTTCTTACGTACGTTCTGGGCAAAAACAATAATCTGCTTTTTGCGCGCGAGGGCTTTGCCATAGTTGCGCTTGCGTGGATTCTTATGTCCGTGGTGGGCGCTCTGCCGTTCGTTATAAGCGGGGAAATCCCCTCCTTCATAGATGCGTTTTTTGAAACCGTGAGCGGCTTTACCACGACGGGCGCTTCCATTCTTACAGACGTGGAGGCTATGAGCCACGGTATGCTCTTCTGGCGCAGTTTTACGCACTGGGTGGGCGGTATGGGTGTTCTCGTGTTCGTAATGGCTATTTTGCCGCAGGACACGGGCAGAAATATCCATATAATGCGCGCGGAAATGCCCGGGCCCATTGTGGGCAAGCTTGTGCCCAGGCTTAAAGATACGGCGAGAATACTCTACGTTATCTACATTGTTCTTACGGCGGTGGAGGTTGTTTTGCTACTCCTCGGCGGTATGTCGCTTTTCGATAGCTTGCTTCATTCGTTCGGCACGGCGGGTACGGGCGGTTTCGGTATAAAAGCCGACAGCCTCGGCGGCTACAACGCTTATTTACAATGGGTTATAACCATATTTATGCTGGTTTTCGGCGTGAACTTCAACCTCTATTATCTTATTCTTATAAAACAGTTTAAAACCGCCATCAAAAGCACGGAGCTTTGGGTGTACGGCGCTATAGTGTTCGTTTCGGGCGTGCTTATTTCGTTTAACATTTACCCTATGCTCGGCGATGTGGGCGATTCCGTGCGCCACGCGTTCTTCCAGGTGGCTTCCATAATAACCACGACGGGCTATTCCTCTGTGGATTTTAACCTGTGGCCGGGCTTTTCAAAGGCAATTCTCGTTGTGCTTATGTTTGTGGGCGGTTGCGCGGGCTCTACGGCGGGCGGCATAAAGGTTTCGCGTTTTATAATAGCGATAAAGACGGTTTTCAAGGATATAAAGAAAATGCTCCACCCTCGCTCTGTTGCGGGCGTGAAGTTAGAGGGCAAAAAGGTAGACGATAAAACAATAAATTCCGTAAGCACGTATTTTGCTTTCTATTTTATCATTTTCCTAATCATTTTCCTTTTGCTTTCGCTTGAACCGTTCGATTTTGAAACGAATTTTACAGCGGTTTCCGCTTGCTTTAACAATATAGGTCCTGGGCTTTCGGCGGTAGGCCCTATGGGCAGCTTCTCGATATATTCCGATGCGGCGACATTGTTGCTTTCCTTTGCGATGCTTCTCGGCAGGCTCGAAATTTTCCCTCTGCTGCTCATTTTTACACCGTCTATGTGGAAAAAGAAATAAAATATAACTTTAGCCTTCCCCGACAGGGGAAGGCTTTTTTTGTATAACGAAAAAACCACGCGATAGTCGCGAGGTTCAATAAAGGCTATGCCGATAAATTGAAAAGAAAAAAGTGGTAGGAGATGTTGTGGTGTCAAAGGCTCCCTTGTGCAAAGGGAGCTGTTGAGCGATAGCGAAACTGAGGGATTGTTACAAAGATTTACTATTTTTTCTAAAACAATCCCTCCGTCTTTTGCTTCGCAAAATCCACCTCCCTTTGCACAAGGGAGGCTTGTATAAAAACCCATTTATGGGTATAAGTAATAATTGCGTGGCTGGCAGGCCAATCTAAAACGCACTTGTGCGTAGCCAGTAGCGTTTAGGGATATGCCCGAAAATGAAATATCCCCCGTTATACGTGGGGAATATTTATTGCCGGGCGCAAAAATCTTTCCAACCTTTATTGCAGGTATTGCAAAAGCGGTTAAAAAATGGTAAAATAAAAAAAGAAATATTATATGAATTTTAACTTGACAACTGTTAGGGGATTTGGGTTTATGAAAATTATCATCGCGGGTTGCGGTAAAATCGGCACGACTATTGTGGAAAGCCTTGTAGCAGAGGGCCACGATATACTTATAATAGATAACGACGATTCTATAATACAGGAAATAACCAATGTGTTCGACGTAATGGGCGTTTGCGGCAACTGTGTAGACAGCGACGTTTTGGAGGAAGCGAGCGTGAAAACAGCAGAGCTTTTCCTTGCCGTTACGGATTCCGACGAGCTGAATATGCTCAGCTGTTTTCTCGCAAAAAAAATGGGCGCGCAACACACAATCGCGCGTATACGCACGTCCGAGTATAACGACAAAAGTTTGCTCGTTATGAAAAATAACCTGGAAATATCTATGCCCATAAACCCCGAGCGTCTTGCCGCACGCGAGCTTTTCAATATACTGAAATTCCCGTCTGCCGTAAAGCTGGAAACCTTTTCCCACAGAAATATGGAAATGGCAGAGGTGGTTTTGCGAGAGGATTCGCCGCTGGACGGCGTTAAGCTTTCCGAAATCCGCGGCAAATTCAAAGCAAACGTGCTTGTTTGCTGTGTTCAGCGCGGCGAAGAAATCTTTATTCCCGACGGTAGCTTTGCGCTTCGCGGCGGCGACAGAATAGGTATGACGGCATCGCATACGGAGCTGCAAAAGCTTTTCCGCTACACGGGCTTGCTGAAAAAGCAGGCAAGGGACGTTATAATTCTCGGCGGCAGCCGCGTTTCCTATTATCTTGCGGAAATGCTCGCGGAAATCGGCGCTTCGGTTAAAATTATAGACCGCGACGAAAAGGTTTGCGAGCTTTTGGGCGATAAGCTGCCGAAGGCTGTGGTTATACGCGGCGACGGCACACAGCAGGAGCTGCTTCTGCGCGAGGGGCTTTCCCGCACAGATGCTTTTGTGGCGCTTACGGGGCTTGACGAAACAAACGTGCTTATTTCTATGTTTGCCACGCGCAGGGGCGTGCCGAAGGTGATTGCAAAGGTAAACCGCGAGGAGCTTATTCCTATGGCGGAGGATTTGGGGCTTGACTGCATCGTTTCCCCGCGAAAAACCGTTTCCGATGTTGTGGTAAGCTATGCCCGCGCCATAGAAAACTCGCTGGGCAGTAACGTAGAAACGCTTTATAAACTTATGGACGATAAGGTGGAGGCGCTGGAATTTAACGTGCGCGAAAAATCGCGCGTGGTGGATGTGCCGCTTAAAAACCTTAAACTGCGCAAAAATATCCTTATTATCGGCGTCATACGCGACAGAAAACTTATAACCCCCACGGGTGAAACGGAAATACAGCTCGGCGACAGGGTAGTGGTTATTACCGCAAACCAAGGCCTGGGCGACCTTTCCGACATACTTGAAAGATAAGCGGGGTTTTTATGAATTACAGAATTATTTCACATACGGTAGGGCGGATTTTACAGCTTGAAGCGGCGCTTCTTTTGCTTCCGCTTTTCGTAAGCCTGCTTTACCGCGAAACGGATAACGTAATAGCTTTTCTTATTTCTGCGGCGGCGGCACTTGCCGTTGGCTTGCTCCTGACATATGTTCTCGGTAAAGACGATAGACTGCTTTTCGCACGCGAAGGCTTTGCCATAGTTGCGCTCGCGTGGCTCGCTATGTCTGCCGTGGGCGCTTTGCCGTATGTCATAAGCGGGGCAATCCCCTCTTATGCAGATGCGTTTTTTGAAACGGTAAGCGGTTTTACAACCACCAGCGCCACTATACTCAACGATGTGGAAAACCTGAGCAACGGTATAATTTTCTGGCGCAGTTTCACACATTGGCTCGGCGGTATGGGTGTGCTTGTGTTTATTATGGCGATTTTCCCGCAGGAATCGGGCAGAAGCATACATATTATGCGCGCGGAAATGCCGGGGCCCACGGTGGGTAAGCTCGTGCCCAAGCTAAAAGAAACAGCGCGCATACTTTACCTTATATATATCGGCATAACTATTGTGGAGGCGATTTTGCTGTTTCTCGGCGGTATGTCGCCTTTTGAAAGCTTTGTTCACGCCTTCGGTACGGCGGGAACGAGCGGCTTTGCCATAAAAGCCGACGGTCTTGCGAGCTATGCACCCCACTTGCAATGGATGGTTATGGTGTTTATGCTGATAGGCGGCATCAACTTCAACCTCATTTACCTTATGCTTATAGGGCATTTCAGGCCCGCCGTAAAAAGCACGGAGCTTTGGGTGTACCTTATAATCATAGTTGTGGCGGGCGTTGCCGTTACGTTCAACGTTATGCCAATATACGGTTCGTTTTGGGAATCGCTCCGCCAGGCGTTCTTCCACGTGATTTCTATTGTGACCACAACGGGTTATTCCATTTCAGATTACAACGAGTGGCCGCTGTTTTCCAAAACATTGCTCGTTGTCCTTATGTTTGTGGGCGGTTGCGCGGGTTCGACCTCGGGCGGTATTAAAATTTCACGTTTTATACTTTTAATCAAAGCTGTTTTCAGGGATATAAAGCAAATGCTTCACCCCACGGCGGTTTCGGGCGTTCGCTTCGACGGCAAAAAAGTAGACGATAAAACCATACACGGCGTAAGCACGTATTTTGCGTTTTATTTTATAATTTTCTTTGTTATACTTATGCTTATTTCCTTTGAACCGTTCGATTTTGAAACGAATTTTACGGCGGTTTCGGCTTGCCTTAACAATATCGGCCCCGGATTTGGCGCGGTAGGGCCGCTTGCCAGCTTTTCGGCGTATTCCGTGCCTGCGAAGTTTTTGCTTTCCTTTGCGATGCTTCTCGGCAGACTTGAAATTTTCCCGATATTGCTTCTTCTTATGCCCTCGTTCTGGGCGAGAAAATAAAAAAGTTGACTTCGTCAACTATAAAACGCCCGAAATCGGGCGTTTTTGTTTATTCATCGCGTTTGCTTTTTTCGTATTCTTCATATTCCTCGCGTGTCATAGGTTTTTTGCGGTTGAAGCGCATCGTGGAAAAAACGCCGAGGGCGATGATAGCAACCACCAACCCTATTGCTATGTAACCCGTTATATCCATTTTAAACCTCCAAAATCTGTTTTTATATTGCTTTTGCCGCCCCGATGTGGTAAACTAAAGAAAATTCACGCATTTCGGGGGCTTTTTTATGAATAAAAATCTTCGCGGCGGGGCTATATTGCTCCTTACCGCCATAATATGGGGCTTTGCTTTCGTGGCGCAGAGCGAGGGTATGGAAAAAATCGGTGCGCTCACGTTTCAAGCCTCGCGTATGTTGCTCGCCGCGCTGGTGCTTTTGCCAACAGCGCTCGTTTTCCACAAAGCAGGGGAAAAGAAAAACGGCGAAAAAGCGGCGTTTATGGATAAGAAAACGCTGCTTGTGGGAATAGTCTGCGGCTTTTTCCTTTTCGGTGCGTCTGCGCTCCAGCAGATGGGCATCGCGCACACGAGCGTGGGGCACGCGGGCTTTCTCACGGCGCTCTACATACTCATCGTGCCCGTGCTCGGCATTTTTACGGGCAAAAAAGTGGGCTCGCGCATCTGGCTTTGCATCGCGCTTGCTCTTGCGGGGCTTTACCTGCTTTGTATGACGGGCGAGGGGTTTTCTATGTCGCTCGGCGACGTGCTCGTAACGCTGTGCGCGTTCGTTTTCGCCCTGCACATCATCGCGGTGGACAAACTTGCGGGCGCGCTCGACGGTGTTAAGGTGTCGCTTGTGCAGATGACTTTTGCGGGGTTGTTGTCGCTTGCTTGCGCGTTCATTTTTGAAGAACCGAATATTTCGGACATAGCGGCATCGTGGCTGCCCATAGCGTACGCGGGCGTGCTTTCCTGCGGCGTGGCGTACACCCTGCAAATCATAGGGCAAAAATACACCGAGCCGACGGTGGCTTCGATTATAATGAGCTTGGAATCCGTTTTCGCGGTGCTCGGCGGTGCTGTTTTGCTCGCACAATTTCCAACGCTGCCGGAGCTTGCGGGTTGTGCGCTTATGTTCGCGGCAACCGTAATCTCACAAATACCTTCCAAAAAATGATGCTCACGCATCGTTTTTTTGTTTTTTCAAAGAGTGCTCCGTATTCGAATAAGAACAAAAATTGCTTTCGCAATTTTTGAAATTTATTTTATTCGCGCTTTTCTTTATTTGAAAGAAAAGGCGCGGCAAAAGAAGCAAAAAAACGTGCCGTTTTATCGCTTTGGTTCTGCTGACAACTATGGCAAGAACCGCTCCCCGAGTGGAATTTTTGCTCCGAACGCTTCGCAAAAATTACTCGGAACCACGCGGTTGATGGCATAAAATTCAAGTTTGCGATTTTTCGCAAACTTCGCGTATTTATATTCACCAAAATAAGGCCTGCGCGGCTCGTTATGGCTTGATTACAAGTTTTCACGCGTCGATATATTCGAGCTTTGAATACACTTATTCGCCGCGCTATTCGCACACATCAAATCTGCGCACACCGAGCGATAAACCGTTAGGGTTTTTGCTTCTTTATTAACTTTTTCTTTCAAAAAGAAAAAGTTAATAAAATTATTAGGAAAGACGAAGGCTTTCCTGCCATACGCTCTTTGAAAGAAAAAGCCGCGCAAGGCGGCTTTTTTCGTCATTTTCTCAGTTTTCTTTCTTTTCTTCGTGGTATTCCTTTTCCGTGTTCACGTTCCAGATGGCTTCGCGGGAAGCATCGCCGTTTTTGAGCACGCGAACAGCCTCAAACGCTGTCATCATAGAGTGGTCCATATTGTTGTAGCGGTGCTGGCCGTTTCTGCCTATGCAGTAAAGGTTGCCAATGCCGTCGAGGTAGTTTTTAACCTTATCGAACTGCGCGTACGTGCCGAAATACGCGGGGTACGCCTTTTTAACTTTCGCACGGACTGCATCGAGAATGTCTTCTTTGTCGATTATACCGATTTTTTCAAGCTCCGTGGATGCAAAACGAATAAAGTCTTTGTCGTTCATTCTCCAGAGCATATCGCCCTCGGAGCAGAAGTATTCAAGCCCAATCCAAACGGTGTTTTTAAAATCTTTAACCATATAGGGCGACCAGTTGTTGAAAATCTGAAGTCTGCCGATTTTCACGTCGCGCTCCTGAATGTAAATCCAGCAGTCGGGCACGATGTCGCCAACGGTTTTGATTTTCGTTTCGTTCTTGATTTTCAGCTTGTTTACAAGCAAGCCTACCGTTATAAAATCGCGGTACGGCAAGTTTACGGCAACGTCGTGTACGTCCTCGGGTACAACTTCGCCCATACCTGCCACGAGGTCTTTTATTGGCATTGTGGAGAAGTAGTAGTCCGCTTTCATCATTTCCTCTCTGCCGTTGTGGAGCACGCCCACGGAAAGGATTTCCTTGCCGTCTGTTTCGAGCGTCTTTACAGCACAGTTTTTGATGATTTTGCCGCCAAGCTTTTCAATTTCTTCGGCAACGGTTTCCCAAAGCTGACCGGGGCCTTTTTTCGGGTAGATATACTGCTCTATAAGCGAAGTTTCCACATTTTTCGCGTCTTTTTTCTTGAAAGGCTTCGTAATCATATCCGCCACAGCTTTGCGGAGCGAAAGACCTTTTACACGCTGTGCGCCCCAAGAGGGGTCGATGTTTTTGGGGTTCACACCCCAGAGCTTTTCTGTGTAATCTTCAAAAAACATTTCATAAAGAGGTTCGCCGAAGCGGTTGATGTAGAAGTTTGCGAGCGAATCTTCCTCTTTTTTGAACATAGCGGATTTAACGTAGCCGAATCCCGCTTTCATCGTGCGCGCAAAGCCCATATTCGTGAAAGTCTGAAGCTTCAGGCTTATGGGGTAATCGAAGAATTTTTTAAGGTAGTATATGCGCGAAACGCGGTTGCGCACGAGCATAACCTTGTCCTCTTTTTCGGGGTCGGGGCCGTTTTCCGCGAGTTTTTTTGTCGTCGTGCCGAGAGCGATGTCATCCTTGGAGGGCGCGCCCTGTGTGGGCATAAATTTCGCCCAGAACTCGTTTACCTCCTCGCTTTTGGAAAAGAAGCGGTGGCCGCCGATGTCCATTCTGTTGCCATTGTACTCAATCGTGCGGGAAATACCGCCGATGAATTCAGATTCTTCCAGAATAATCGGTACGATGTCCGTTTCCGCAAGCAAAGTGTACGCCGCGCAAAGCCCTGCGGGGCCCGCACCGATGATTATTGCAGTTTTTTTACATTCCATAATTTTTCCTCAATTCATAAAATCAATGTCCGCGATAGACGAAAATTTTTCTGCCTATGTAGTTCCAGATAAGCACCACACCTTTTACAAAGCAAGTGAGCAAAAGGTACCAGATGCCCGATTCACCTATAAAATACGTGCCGAGAAGCGTAAGCCCTACCGTAAGGAAGTAGCCTATGACCCCCACAACCGCGTAGATTACGAACGCTTTCACGGTCTTGCCGTCTTTTTGCTGCTCCGCCTTGCGGAAAACGAAGACATTCGAAAGCGCGAAGTTCACGATAAGCCCTATAACGAAGCCCGCAGTAACTGCGGCGGCAACCTGCCATTTATCGTCCTTCGTAGCGCCCAAAATCAGATAGAGCACCGCGTAGTTCACGCCCATATCCACGAGCGCCGCCACGCCGCCCACGACGACATAACGCAAAAATTCAAATAATGTGTCTTTTTTCAATTTCATAATACACCTTAATTATAACATACGTCATTTTAAATATATGTCGAAAAAAGCGTCATATTTTCTCATACAAAATTCTTTCTTTGTTTAGTATAACATATAAACCGCTCAAATGCAACAAGTTATTTGTTAACATTGGGTTAAATATAGTTGTAAGGGAAAGAAAAAGAGCTGTTGCACGCAACAGCTTTTAATTAAATCAAAATGAATTGACAAAAATCACAATTTGTGTTAATATGGTTTGCAGAGTCACTCGATACGGTGGCGGTTATGCCCCTTTTTATGAAAGGGGTGATATTCTTTGCTCATTTCAAATACATAGGAAATGAGTGGTGCGATATGATTGTTCATAGTGCACCTTGTTTGGCAAATGACACCTACAGAGCTGTATGCCTTTTGTATGGTACTCATCGCTGTTATAACGCTTGTGAAAGACTTTTACAACAGCCGCAAATAATAAAGAAATAATCGCCTTTCTACCCTGACAAGTTAAAAAGGCGATGTTTCTGTTTACAGTGGTCGGAGCGTAACCGTCACCGGGTGGCTCCTTCTATATATATTATAACCTTTATTATCTTATTTGTCAATATCAAATTAGTGATTGACAAAACAGGCAAAATATGATAGAATATTAAACAATAGTAAGGGAGTAGTCGGCGTTGCGATTGCAACGTGGCGAAGTCAACATACTGGAAGCGTGTGCTTTCTGGCTCTGCCCCAAACGATGAGACTTATCTGCCAACGGGGTAGGTGGGTCTTTTTTTGTTTGTTCAGTCCTCCTTTCCCGCAAGACATCTCCCTAATATAAAATTTTTGGAGGACGTTTATGTCAACATTCGAACTTTTCATCATCGCCGTAGGGCTTTCTATGGACGCTTTTGCCGTTGCTATATGCAAAGGGCTTTCGGTGAAATCTCTCAAACCGCGCCATATGCTAATTGTCGGGCTTTATTTCGGTGCGTTTCAGGGGCTTATGCCGCTGGCGGGCTATTTTCTCGGCAAGCAGTTTGAAGAGTATATCACAAAATTCGACCACTGGATAGCTTTCGTGCTTCTCTGCGTTATTGGCGGAAATATGATTCGCGAAGCTATAAAAGGCGAAGCGGAAGAATGCGGCGATTCTTTCGGCGTAAAAGCTATGCTTCCTATGGCGGTCGCCACGAGCATAGATGCGCTCGCCGTGGGCGTTACGTTCGGCTTTATGCCTGACGTTAACATCTGGTTCGCCATCATTTTCATCGGCGTAATCACGTTTGCGCTTTCTGCAATCGGCGTTAAAATCGGCAATGTTTTCGGCGCCAAATTCAAAGCCAAGGCGGAGCTTACGGGCGGCATCATTCTGATTGCTATGGGCATTAAAATTCTTCTCGAACATCTGGGAATAATCAATTTTTAAAAAGGCAGGTATAAAATATGGTTGTAAAAGAGATTTTTTACGTCGGTTACAGCGACATAACAAGCGACCTCAAACTTTCGGACACTTCGATTTTGAAAATTTTTGAAAATATGGCGTGTATGCACGGCACACGCGCGGGCGAAAGCATAAAAACGTGCCCGGCAAGATGGTTCCTTACGGCATATGACGTTAAAATACTCAAACGCCCCGAATATGAGGATACTGTAACCGTGCACACCTGGAGCAGGGATATGCGCGGCGTTTCCGCCTGCCGTGAATTTGAAATTTACAACGGCAACGGCGAGCTTTGCGTAGTGGGTATTTCCAACTGGGCGCGCGTAAACGCCGCCACACAGAAGGTAGAGCGCGCCACACCGGAGGTCGTAGCCGCTTACCAAAGCGAAAAAGAACGCACAAACTTCGATTTCATCTGGGCGCCGAAGCTGGAAGAGCCCGCGGAATATACCGCCGCGCAAGATTTTAAGGTTACGCGCAATTTTATAGATGCCAACCACCATATGAACAACGTTTACTACCTCGAAGTGGCCAAGCTTATGCTGCCCGAGGACGTATATAACAACTGCGATTTTACGGGATTTAAAATTATGTACCGCCGCGCCATAAAATACGGCGAAACGGTGCGTTGCCTCTACGGCGAAACGGAAAAATCCTACGTTGTTACCGTAAAGGGCGAGGAAAACGATATCCGCGCTATTATAGAGCTCGTGAAGTAACGAAAAAGCATCTCGTACATAAAAGAGTATTTCACTATGATAAAAAATATGGGTTGCGTAAACAACCCATATTTTTACATAAGAGGAGCGAATATGCGGAGTATATCCTGAATTGATTTCACGAAAATATTACACTTGCAATCCTTTTCTGTTATAACCTGGCAAATTTCAAGAGTATCAAGAAAATCTTTTTTTACATCTTCTATGGTTTCGCTGCCGTAAATGACAGTGCCGCATTCAAAATGCAAATAAAGACTGCGGAAATCCAGGTTTGTTGTGCCTACTGTGGCGACGGTATCATCGGAAACAAAGGTTTTTGAATGTATAAACCCCTTTGTATATTCGTATATCTTTACACCGTTTTTGATAAGCTCGCGGTAATATGACCTTGTCGTCATATGAACGAACCATTTATCCCACTTGTGCGGCGTGATTATGCGCACGTCTACACCGCTTTTGGCGGCCAGAGAAAGCGCACAGAGCATTTTTTCATCTGCGATAAGGTACGGTGTGGTTATGTAAATATACTTTTTTGCGTTGTTAATGATTTGCAGGTAGACTTGTTCGCCTACGTTGTCTTTATCTATGGGGCTGTCGGCATAGGGGAGCACGAAGCCATCGGTCCGGATATCGCACCCGACGTTTTGCCAGGGGTAATATTCTGCATAATCCTCGCTTTTACCGGAGGCAAGCTCCCACATTTGCAGGAACATCAGCGTGAAGCTCCAGGCGGCTTTGCCTTCCACCATTATGGAAGCATCTTTCCAATGCCCGTGCTTTTCCACGGCATTTATATATTCGTCGGCGAGGTTTATACCGCCGGTGAAGGCAACTTTGCCGTCTATGGAAACAATTTTCCTGTGGTCGCGGTTGTTTTGCTTCGCTGTTAAAAACGGGCGAAAGGGATTGAAAACGGCACACTCTATGCCCATAGCGAGCAGTGTTTTTGTGTAATCTTTCGGCAAAAGCAGAAAACAGCCCATATCATCGTATATGATTTTTATTTTTACACCTTCGGCGGCTTTTCTCTTTAGAACTTCCAGAACCTTGCCCCACATTTCGCCCTCCTGAATAATAAAATATTCGAGAAAAATGTATTTTTCGGCTTTTTCAAGCTCTGAAAGGAGCGATTCCAGCTTTGCTTCGCCCGGGGAAAGATATTTTGTGCGGCTTTGTGTGTATACGGGGAACCCCGCAAAATTTTGCAGATAATTTATTTGCGCAGTGTATGCCGGCATTTCGGCGATTGCTTTTTCATAACCCGTGCCGGGGAGAAGTGCAAGTTTTTTTACTTTTTCCTGTGTTCCGTGCAGCTTTTTTTGGAAACGGCGAGTGGACGACTGAAAAGCAAAAAGAAGGTACATAAGCCCGCCGAATATCGGAAAGTTCAGAATCAGGAAAACCCACATAAGCTTATATGAGCCGTTATCATCTTTGATTATTATATAAATGCTGACGCAAAGGCTTATGAATTTGAGCACATTGCTCGTTATGTCTGATATGGTGCTTCTCACGGCAAGGCTGTAGATGATAATAGCCAGCTGAACAATAACAAGAAAAATTGTAAAAACGCGCTGCCTGAATATAGCGCGAAACCATTTTTGTTTGAACATAGTTTTCCTCCGGAATTATCAAGATATTAAACATTATAAAAACCATATTAAGGTTTGTCATTGGACAAAAAAGAGGAAAGTGACGTTTTTGGACATTTTGAGCTTTTTGGGCAAAAAACATTTTTGAACACGAGGTGATTTTTTTGGCAGATTCCGTTATAACAAAAAAAGCATTGGCGGCTTCGCTTAAAAAGCTGATGGAAAAAGAACCGTTTTTAAAAATCAGCGTAGGTGATATTTGCGAAAAATGTAATATGAGCAGAAAAAGCTTCTACTACCATTTTTCTGATAAATATGAGCTGGTAAACTGGATTTTTGATACAGAATTCAAAGAATTTGTGTGTGTGTCTGAAATAAATGGAATCTATGGTTTGAAGACTCTTACATATTATTTTTATGAAAACAGAAATTTTTACAGAAAGGCTTTTGCCATAGAGTGCCAGAATTCTTTTTCGGAACACTTCAGAAGTATTTGTTACCCTGCAATTTTTGAAGAGATAAAGGAGCTTGCAGGTTTTCCGGATGCTATGGAATTCCAAGCCAACCTTCTTACGGACGGTGTTATATGTTCTTTTAAAAGGTGGCTTACCTTGCGCGAGCCGATGTTGCCGGACGAATTTCTGGAACAAATAAATATTTGCCTGCGCATTGTGGCAAAGCAAGCAGACATAGGTTTAATTTACAAGGAGAATATATGAAAAAAACAAAAAATAAGGGTTTGCTTCGACGCTTTTTGCCCTACTACAAAAAATACAGCTGGATAATGGCGGCGGACCTTTTCTGCGCCGCGCTCACCACGGTCTGCGAACTCGTCCTGCCTATGATTGTGCGCGAAATAACGGGCGCGGCTACGGAAGATATAGCCTCGCTCACGCTTGAGCTTATTTTGCGTTGCGGCCTTCTCTACGTTGCCCTTCGCATAATCGACACGGCGGCGAACTATTATATGACATCTGTGGGGCACATAATGGGCACGAAAATCGAAAACGATATGCGCCGCGACCTTTTTGCCCACCTGCAGAAACTTTCTTTTTCCTACTATGACAATACGAAAGTCGGCACGCTTATGTCGCGCATAACGAACGACCTTTTCGACGTTACGGAGTTTGCACACCATTGCCCCGAGGAATTTTTTATCGCGGGCATAAAAATCGTGTGCGCGTTTATCATTCTTTGCACGATGAACGTCGCGCTCACGCTCATAATTTTCTCTGTCGTTCCCGTTATGATTATCGTGCTCATCTATTTCCGCTTGAAAATGAAGGCGAACTTCGCAGATTCGCGCAAGCAAATCGGCGAGCTTAACTCGCAAATCGAGGATAGCCTGCTCGGCATACGCGTGGTTAAATCCTTCGCAAAGGAAGATTTGGAGCAGAAAAAATTCGACAAAGGCAACAAAGAATTTCTGCGCCTTAAATCGGAGCGCTACTACATAATGGGCGGTTTCACCTCCGCGACACGCCTTTTCGAGGGCATTATGTACATCGTGGTGGTTATGGTCGGCGGTGTCTTCCTTTTGAACGGAGGAATCACGGCGGCAGATTACGTGGCGTACCTTATGTTCGTTTCCACGCTCCTTACGTCCATACGCAGAATCGTGGAGTTTGCAGAGCAGTTCCAGCTTGGTATGAGCGGCATAGAACGCTTTGCGGAAATTATGGACACAGAGCCCGAAATCCGCGATGCTGCGGGCGCACGCACGCTCGAAAACGTAAAGGGCGCGGTGGAATTTCGCAACGTTTCTTTCCATTACGAAAGCGAAAAGCAGGAGGTTCTGCACGGGCTCGACCTTTCCGTTAAGGCGGGCGAAAGCGTGGCGCTCGTTGGCCCCTCGGGCGGCGGCAAAACCACACTTTGCTCTCTTATTCCGCGCTTCTATGAAGCCTCTGCGGGCGAAATACGCATAGACGGCACGGATATAAAGGGCGTAACACTCGCCTCCCTGCGCGAAAACATCGGCGTGGTGGCACAGGACGTTTACCTTTTCTCGGGCAGTGTGCGCGAAAACATAGCGTACGGCAAAACGGACGCTACCGACGAAGAAATAGAGCGCGCGGCACGCCTTGCGGGCGCACACGAGTTTATTTCCGCCTTGCCCGACGGCTACGACACATACGTGGGCGAACGCGGCGTGAAACTTTCGGGCGGGCAGAAACAGCGCATTTCCATAGCGCGCGTATTTTTAAAAGACCCTCCCATTCTCATTCTCGACGAAGCCACGAGCGCGCTCGATAACGAAAGCGAGCGTTTGGTGCAGGAGTCGCTTGAAAAGCTGGCGAAAGGCAGAACAACATTCACCGTGGCGCACCGCCTCACGACGATTAAGAACGCAGACCGCATTCTCGTGCTCACGGAAAACGGCATAGAGGAAAGCGGCACGCACGCAGAGCTTCTCGCAAAAGGCGGATTATACAGCGAGCTTTACAAGCTTTACACGGTTGTATAGAAACACGCTTAACGGAAAAATCGCACAAATAAAAAATCCCACAGACCGTAGGGCGGTTTTGTGGGATTTTTCTATGCTTAAAATTGCGGGCGTTCGCCTTTGGGCGGTCTGCCGTGCGGGGGAGGGGGCGGAAAATCGCCTTTGGGCTCTTCGCCGTCGGGGTTTTCCATATAGCGTTTTGCCTGTGTGGAGAAAAGCTCGTAGTACGTGCCGCGCTTTTTCATAAGCTCCTGGTGGTTGCCCTGCTCGGTGAGCACGCCGCCGTCGATAACGAGGATTTTATCCGCTACCGTGGCGCTGGAAAGCCTGTGGGAAACGAAAATCGTCGTCTTATCCTTGCGCAGAGTGTCGAATTGGTTGTAAATTTCCTGCTCGGCAATGGCATCGAGGCTCGCCGTGGGCTCGTCGAGAATGAGAATGTCAGAGTCGCTGTAGAATGCGCGTGCTATGGAAAGCTTCTGCCACTGACCTATGGAAAGCTCTATGCCGTCCTTTTCAAACACTCGCGTGAGCGAGGTGTTGTATTCGTTGGGGAGTTTTTCGATAAACTGCGTGGAGGAGGATTTTTCTGCTGCGGAAAGCACTGCTTGCTCGTCTACGGGGTCGTTTATACGGGAGAAGGTGATGTTGTCGCGCACGCTAACGGCGTATTTGCCGAAATCCTGGAAGATGATGCCGTAGAGGGAATAAAGCTCTTTAAGGTCGTATTCGCGTATGTCGTGGCCGTCGAGCAAAATGCGCCCTTCCGTAGGGTCGTAAAGGCGGGTAATGAGCTTAATCAGCGTGGTTTTGCCCGCGCCGTTAAGGCCTACGAGAACGACGGTGTCGCCCGGTTCAAGCACGGCGGAGAAGTTCTTTATAACGAAGCGTTCTGTGCCGGGGTAACGGAAAGACACGTTCTGGAGCTCTATTCTGTGGCCTGTGTGGCGTTTAACCTTGAGCGGCTCGGAAATAAGGGGAACAACCGTCTGTTTTTCGTCCATAAACGTGATAAGGTTGTCTATAAAGAGCGTGCCTTCGTAAATAGATGACATCGTGGCGATGAACGTGGTGATACCGTGGGAAATGGAGTTGAGCGCGCCGGTGTAGAGGTTATAGTCGCCGACCTCCATCCAGCCCTCGAAAACGCCGTTTGCTATGTAGAGGAAGAGGAAGCAGTTTACCACGGCGGAAACGACGGCTACGGAAATATTGAGCACGCCCTCTTTTATAAAGAGCTTTTTAAGGCCGCTGAAGTATTTTTGGAAGATATTCTGGTATTTTTCCGTGAAATGGTCGTAAAGTCCGAAAATGCGAAGCTCTTTTGCCATATCCTTGTTCGTTGTGAGCCCCGAATAATAGGAAAGCTCGCGGCGGGATTTGGAGTTGCGGCGCATATAATTGAAGTTTTTCTTGCGGTAGGAGAATGTGATTATCGCACTGGGGAGCGAAAGAAGAATAATGAGCCAAGGCGCGCCGGGGCTTATTGCCCAAAGTATGGTAACGTAGGAAATCATACTTATAAGCGTGCTCATTATCTGGAACGTGGAGCGCAAAATCTGAATGGGGCGGGAGCCTGCTTCACGCGAAGCGTTTTCGAGCTTTTCGTAAAACTCGGGGCGGTCGAAGCTGGCGATGTCGATGGTTTTCGCCTTTTTCATAATCTTTGTGTTTACGTGGTTTACCACAAGCTCGCCCGAAATGCGCGTAACCATAGTTTCCACGTTGGAAACTATGCTCGTTATGAAAATGAGCGCAAACTGCAAAATAAGCAGCTTCATCGTGGCATCGAACGAAACGGCTTCACCGTTCTGGTTGTTAAGGTATATGTCTGCAAGTTCATTTAAGATTTCCGCGCCTACGAGCGATTTTATAACGGGCAAAAAGCCCTGAATAATCGCTATGAAGAGAAGCGCAAAAAGTATCCACGGGCGCGTTTGCCAAACAAGCCCTACGATGTAGAAAAGTCTGAAAAAGAAGTTTTTTACTACGTTGAAGACGAAAGAGGGCACTTCACGTATGCTTTTTGGTTTTGGCACACGGTTTTTTTCGCTCGCTTCGCCGGGGGGCGGTCCCATCATCATAAATACTTTCCTCCTTGAAAATATGTAAATTTTGTAAGATACCTAACTAATTTTAACACGATATGAACGATGTGTCAACAAAATATACGGTTTCTTCATACTTTTTTAACATTTTTCTGCAAATGTTTAAATTTTCTTATTTTTGAAGCGCTTGGAAAGGGAGTTTATATAAGGATTTCGTGCCAATCTTCTACTATTGATTCGGTAGGTTATGGTAAGATATAATGATTTTGTAATCAGACGAGAAATTTGTTTGAAATAAAAAAATCTACCTGAAAGGAAAACTTTTTATGAACAAGAAACCGCAAAGAATAAGACATTTACCCGGCAAAGGGAAGAAATTCAAGCTCAAAAACGGTGGCAAGGCGGCGCTTGCCACGGGGGCGCTCACGCTCTCTATTTTGCTCGCCTCCTGCGGAGAGGTTTCGGGCGACGGCACGGAGAGTGGCACGGGAAGCACGGGACGGCCTGCGGGCAGCACCCGCCCGAGCGACGTTACAACAGTTGCCCCGCTCGAAAACGGCACGCACACGAGCGTTTTTTACGAAGAAATTCCATTTGAAACGGTTTACATAGAAAGCCCCGAGCTTTACGACGATGAAGAAATCGTACAGGAAGAAGGCGCGGCAGGCAAGGCGGAGGTGCGCGAGCACACGCTATACAAAGACGGCAAGGTGCAGGACGTTTGGCAGGAAACGCTCACGCTTGCAGAGGCGAAAAACCGCGTTATTTTGCGCGGAACGAAGCCGAGCGTGGAAATAAAAGAAAATACTATCACCGAAACTTTGGAAAAATACTCGACAATTTACGAAGAATGTGATACTATGGAAGTAGGCACAACAAAATTAAAAACAGAAGGCAAAGATTCCGTTGCCACAAGAACCTATCGTTATACGTATACGAAAGGCGAGCTTACGGGCACGGAAATTGTAGCGGAGGAGCTGAGCACGCGTGTGGACGAGGTTATTCTCGTAGGCACGAAAGCGCAGAGCTTCGGCTTGCCGTTTATCGATGCGGCGCACGGCGGCGTGGACTACAAGCTCACGCAGTCCTTCGGCGGTGCGAACAACCACCGCGGGCTCGATTTTGCCGTTTACTACGGCGACCCGATAATAGCGACGATGGACGGCACGGTGATAGAAGCGTACGACGCGGGCTATTTTTCCAAAAACAATATTCTTTGGACATACGGCACGTACGTCGTTATCCAGCACGACAACGGATTCCGCACCTATTACGCGCACCTTTCCCGCCGCACGGTGAAAAAGGGCGACAAGGTGAAGAAGGGCGAGGTCATCGGCGCTTCGGGCAACACGGGGCGGCTGAATACCACAGCCACGGGGCCTTATGCGGGTACGCACCTGCATTTCGAGATACGCAAGTATAACGCGAAAACGGGTGTTTACAACACCGTAGACCCGAAACCCTACCTGCCGTGGTGGAGATAATACCGCAAACCCTGCTGTTTTTAATAAAACCAAATTTAAAGAAAAGGAAAGAAAAGCTATGGTTGAAATTTCCAAAACAAAAAACTACGGCCATTTTGAAAACAGCGGCGAAACCTTTGTGATTACCGACATCGAAACCCCCAGACATTGGTATAACTACTTCTTTAATGATGAATACGTTTCTTTCACCTCTCAGGTGGGCTTTGGCGAAGGTCTTTGCCAGGACAGTATGGGAAGAAGAATTTTCCTCGTTTCAAACAGAAACGTGTTCCTTAAATCCGCCGACAAGGCGTGGAGCGCTTTCGGTTTGCCTGTTGGCTACGGCTACACAGATTACGCTTGCGCACACGAAAACGGTGCCAGCACGGTTTCCCTTACATATGAAGGCGTAAAGAGCGCGGTTCGCATTTTCGTCCCCAACAAGGGCAAATACGAAATCTGGAGCGTTACCGCGGAAAACACGACGGCTGAAACAAAAGAGCTTTCCGTAATCGCATACGCAAAAACGGAAATCGACGGTACTTACCGCCCGCAGTGCTATAGCCTCGGCAAAGGCGGCTTCTGCGAAAAGCACAACGCCGTTTACGGTCACGTATATGCCGCATATGAAACCGCCAAAAACCGCGACGTTTGGGGATATATGTCTGCAAGCGAAACGGCAGACGGCTACGACAGCCGCCGCAACGCCTTCATCGGTCCTTTCGGTGACGAACAGCACCCTGTGGCTATAACGAAAATGCTCGGCTGCCAAAACTCCGAATGCCATTCCGAAAAGCTTTGCTACGCGCTCGAAAACAAGCTCACACTTGCCCCCGGCGAAAAGAAGACGGTTCACTACCTTGTGGGCGTTGCGCTCTCTTGGGATGAAATGGTTACACCCACGGCAGAATGGGCAGAGGCTGAATTTGCCGCTATGAAAGCAAAATATGCGCGCGACCTTGCGGGCGTTGAAATAAACACACCCAATGCACAGCTCGACAACCTCGTAAACGGTTGGCTCAAATATGCGGCGCATATGGGCAGCCGCTGGGCACGCGTGCGCCACAATGGCTACCGCGACCTCACGAGCGACACGGAATGCTTCGCTTGCGTAAACCCCGCACTCGCTTGGGAAAGAATAAAACGCATACTCACTTTCCAATATGACACGGGTTATGCCCCCCGCACGTTTATCGACGGCGCTATAAAGGACCGCAATTTTGCGGATAACACGGTTTGGCTTGCTTCCGCCGTTGCCACAATCGTAAAAGAGCTCGGCAACAAAGAGCTTCTTAACGAAGAAGTTGCGTTCAACAACGGCACAGTTGCCACGGTTTACGAGCATATCCGCAGAAGCGTGGATTTCCTCTTCAATTTCCAGGGTCTTTACGGTCTTGTTAAAATTTGGGGTGGCGACTGGAACGACTGCGTAAACTTCGCAGGTCTTAAAGGCAAAGGCGTTTCCGTTTGGCTTTCCATTGCTTGGTGCTATGCAAACAAACGCTTCCGCGAACTCGCCGTTATGCTCGGCAAAGAGGAAGACGCGGCGCTTTCCGAAGAGCGCGGCAAGATTATGGCAGAGCGCATAGAGGAATACGGCAGAGATAAAGAAGCGGGCTACTACATCTACGCCCGTACAGATGACGATATTGTAATGGGCGCGCACGATTGCGAAGAAGGTCAGATTTTCCTCATTTCTCAGCTTTGGTCCGTTTTCGCGGGGCTTGAAAACGCTGCAGAAGCGATGGACAAAGCGGAAGAAATCCTCGAAACGCCCATCGGTATCCGCCTCGCATACCCCGCGTACTCCCATCAGTACGACTACATCGGCTCTATGGCGGAAAAAGAACCCGGCACACAGGATAACGGAGGTATCTACCTCCACCCCTCCGCTTGGAAGCTCGCGGTAGACTCGCTCCTCCGCAGACCCGACAGAGTGGAAGAGGGCATACTCAAAATGCTCCCCGGCGCGAACGCATACGGCGGCGAAACCTGCGGCGAACCCTACGCTATGTACAACTCCTATTTTGCGCCCGAAACGGGCTACAGAATGGGCACACCGGGCCAGAGCTGGCGCACGGCGTCGAGCTCCTGGATGCTTAAATCCGTTGTGGAATACATCTTTGGTATGCACGCGGAAATGGAAGGCCTGCGTATAGAGCCTTGCTTGCCGCTTTCCTGGAAGGAATGCTCTATAAAGAAAGTATTCCGCGGCTGCACGTACGATATTAAATTTATCGGAAACGGCGAAGGCACAGACGTTATCGCTATGAAAGTAAACGGCGAAGATGTGGCGTATGAACGCAACATCGTTCCCGCAAAAGCAGGCGAAACGCTCAAAGTGGAAGTTTACCTCGGCAAGAAATGATAATATGAGAAAAATCCTCCTGAAAAGGAGGATTTTTTAGAGAGCCTCTCACTTTGGGAGAGGTGCCGAGTTTACGAGGCGGAGAGGGCTTGGGCTAAGCAAAATATGCCCTCTCAGTCGCTAACGCGCCAGCTCCCCCAGGGGGCGAGCCTGATGTTATCTTTTCGTTATAAGATATATTCCTCTTGCGAAAAAACTGCGCGTGCGCTCGAAAGCGTTATCTACTTCGGGGTAGGGGATATTTTTAATTCCGTGTCTTTCTCGGAAAATTCGGTTTATTCCGCGTTTATATCTGTCGCTCGGCTCTATTTTTTCTGTGGAGCGCAATTCTTTTTTTGTTTTTTCGTACTCTATACGGTTACATTCAATAAATGCGGCTTTCAACTTTTCAAGCCCGATTTGCGCTTTTTCTTTATCAAATTCATTCATAAAACTATTCTCCTTTGAAAAAAATTTTTGTTTAATATACAGAGTAGATATTTAATATATACTCTATTAACAATTATATTTAATTTTAGTATAAAATCAATATAAAAGATAAAAAATATATAGTGTATATAATTGTTGGGATTGTATTTATGGCAAAAACGATGTTTTTAATAAAAGGAAATATTTGTGCGGAACGAGTGCGCCTCGGCAGAGCGTTGCAAAACCCGCATATGACACAAGAAGAACTTGCTCGAAAAATTCAACTTATGGGAATGGAAATGACACCTGTTATAATTTCCAGAATAGAGCAAAATCAACGTCACATTTGCGATGCAGAATTGCGTATGATAGCCAAAGCACTCGGCGTTTCTATGGAGTGGCTATGTGGCGATGTTAATGAGATAAAATTGAATAAATAAAAAGCCTGCCCTGTGTGAGGTAGCTTTTTTAGTTGAGAAGGCGGAAAAAACGGGCTTCCCCTTTGAGGGGAAGCTCCGCGAAGCGGTGATGAGGTGTCTAAAAATCTTAAAAAATAAAAATTCACCTCAATTTTGTTAAGCGAAGGTACACCCCTTCAGTCCCTTACGGGACAGCTTACCCCTATTAAGAGGGGAAGCCTTTTTTTACGGAGGATTTTTGCCCCTGCAAGCGCACCGAATTTGCAGAAAGCCTTCCCCTGCATCAGCATTAGGGGAAGGGTGACCGCTTGCGGTGGAAGGGGTATTCCTTCGTTTTTATAAAAATACGGTGCGAAAGTACACCCCTTCAGTCCCTCGCGGGACAGCTTCCCCTATTAAGAGGGGAAGCCTTTTTTACGGAGGATTTTTGCCTCTGCAAGCGCGCCGAATTTGCAGAAAGCCTTCCCCTGCATCAGCATTAGGGGAAGGGGGACCGCTTGCGGTGGAAGGGGTATTCTTTCGCTTTTATAAAAATACGGTGCGAGGGTACACCCCTTCAGTCCCTCACGGGACAGCTTCCCCTATCAAGAGGGAAAGCCTTCTTGGTTTATTTTTGAAAAATTGATTTCCCTATCTTAAATAAAATCCCGTCTTGACAATGCGGCGTTTTTGGGGTACACTTTATATATAAGGTTTAATAAAGGGAAGGTAATCATTATGGATTTGACAAAAATTCTCGCGGGGCTCGAAAACTGCCCTTGCGGTAAAAAACACACGTTTTTCACAAAAGCGATTGAAATAGGCAGCGGCATCACGAAAGATACGGGCAAAATTTTGCGCGCAAACGGCTTTGCCGACACACTTCTTTTGGTAGCCGACGAAAACACCATCGCGGCGGCAAGCGGTATTCGCGAAAGCCTTGCAGAGGCAGGCTTTGCCGTTAAGGAACAGATTTATGAAAATATGATGTATGCCCGCGCAGAGCAGGTGGAAGAGTTGATTGCCCTTTCCGAGGACGTTGAGGGTATTATCTCTGTCGGCACGGGCTCGCTCAACGATATTTGCCGTGTTACGGCGTTCAAAACAGGCAAAAAATTCTGCATTTTTGCCACAGCACCCAGTATGGACGGTTTTGCTTCCGACACAGCGCCCATTATCAAAAACAACTTCAAAGAATCCTGGCAGGCGGAACAGCCGCTCGTTATCATAGGTGACACAAAAGTTCTCGCCGCCGCCCCCACAGAGCTTAAAGCCTCCGGCTTTGGCGATATGGTTGCCAAATACATAGGTCTTGCGGAATGGAAAATTGCAAACCTGCTCATCGGCGAATACTACTGCGAAAATATCGCCGCGATTACGCAGCAGGCTGTAGACAAAATCTCCGCCCTCGCAGACAAAATCTGCGAAAACAGCGAAGAAGCCGCAGGCGCCGTTATGGAATCTCTCGTGCTCACAGGCCTTGCAATGAAGCTCGCAGGTTGCTCCCGCCCCGCGTCCGGTGCGGAACACGTTGTTTCCCACTACCTCGAATGCTACAAGGTTAACCGCGGCATCTGGCCCGAGTTCCACGGCAAAAAGGTTGGCGTGGTAACTGTGCTTCTCAACCGCGCATACCGCAACCTCGCAGAACGCGTTACGGAAATAGACCCCGTGGCAGACCCGACGGATTGGGAGCTCGTTTACTCCAAATACGACGAATGTATGCTTGCAGACGTAAAACGTGTTAACACTCCCACGATTACGGACAAGGTTGACCCCGCGAAGCTCAAAGAGCTTTGGCCCGAAATCCGCAAAATCATTCTCGAAACGCTCCCCACAGACGAAAAACTTATGGCGGATATGAAGGCGGCAGGCGCGGCTACCACGCCCGAAGAAGTGCACGTGGGCGAAGAACTCCTCGAAAATGCGCTCCGTTTCCACCCCTATATGCGCTACCGTTTGCTCATAACAAGACTTATGCCTATGCTCGGCCTTGATATTATGGACTTTATGGAATAATGTGATAATATAAAAATCCTCGCTTCGGCGGGGATTTTTTTGCGCAGACGCGAGCAATCCTTAAAATTTGTTAAAGTTTTTCTTTGCGTATTGCCTTTTTTCGTTTTTTGTATTACAATGTAAAAGGTAAAGTTTTTTTGAAAGGAGTGAACGTTGTGGTAATACGCGCAAAAAGGACGTCGGAGCATATAGCGCTTGCGCTTTTTATGGGCATTTTGCTCTATTTTGCCCATTCTTTTCTCGTTACGGAAAAGTTAATTCCGAACGATATACTGCGGAGCATAGCTTCTGCCGCCTTTTCCGTTTTGCGCCTCGGCGTGCCCGCCCTTATGCTCGGGCTTATGCAAAAACGCGCAGGATTTAAAGAGCTCGAACTTAAAAAAAATCCCGAGGGTTCGGCAAAATATAACGTAACGCTTGCTTTCGGCGGCTTTGCGGTTATATTCGTTTTCGGCTTAATGTATTCCGCAGCGTTTCCTATGGCGGCGGCTTCTTTCGCCGGCGACGACGCTTTCTCGGTTGCCATAACCGTTATAAACTCGGTGCTTGTGCCCGCTGTTTTTGAAGAATACCTTTACCGCAGGCTCATTTGCAAGGAGCTTACGCTTCACGGCGGCGCGTTTGCAGTTATAATTTCCGCGCTTCTTTTCGGCCTTGCGCATTTTTCGTTCTATACGTTCCCGTACGCATTTGTATGCGGGCTTATACTCGGTTTCGTATACCTCAAAACGGGCTCGGCAAAATATACCGCGGCTGTCCACTTTGCGAATAATCTGCTTTCTTACGTTTTGTCGCTCGTCGGCACGAAAATGGAAAAGCTGGATTATACAAACCTCGTAATGCTGCTGACCATCGCCCTGTGCGTGATGGCGCTCGGCGCTTTCTACACGATTATACCAAATATGAAAAAATTTGCCTTTTGCGAAAACGGAAATGTCGCTTCCTCTGTGTTTCTCACGTTTTCTATGGTGGTATACATCGCTTGCGCCGTGCTTATGAACTTTATATGACGAACGAAACAGATAATTTTGAGTATATGCGCCTTGCCATAGAGGAAGCAAAAAAATCCCTCGCCATAGAAGAAGTGCCCGTGGGCGCTGTGGTCGTGTGCGAAGGGGAAGTGGTATCGGCGGCATTCAACACGCGCGAAACAGAAAAAAACGCCATACGCCACGCGGAGGTCACGGCAATCTCCCGCGCTTGCGAAAAGCTGGGCGGCTGGCGTCTGCACAAATGCGAACTTTACGTTACGCTCGAACCCTGCCCGATGTGCGCGGGCGCAATAGTCAATTCCAGAATAAAGCGCGTTGTTTACGGCGCAAAAGACACAAAAGCGGGCGCTTTCGGCACGGTGCTCGATTTAAACGACTTCCCGCTCAACCATAAACCCGAAATCGTTTCGGGCGTTTGCGAGGAGGAATGTGCCGCCTTGCTCTCTGATTTTTTTAAAATTCTGCGTGCAAAAAAAAATGCGACAAAAAAAGCCGAGATACATACAAATTAAGGAAATAATTTGTATAACAAAGCATTTTCGGCGTGCAAAGTGGCGTAAAATGGGGTTAAAATATGTTTGACTTTTAATATGCCATATGCTATACTTAACTTACAAAAACAAAAGGAAATTTTCCGTGCGGAGCGCTCGTTCTTCATCTTGTACAGCTCGGAGCGGAAGAAAAACAAAAAGGAGAGAAAAAATGAAAAGAAACCTCAAACAAATCTTGCTCGTATTCCTTGCCCTCGCGATTACCGTTTCCGCAAGCACCTGCCTTTTCTCTTGCGGCAGAGAATCTACGGCACAAACCACGGGCGAAACCATTCCCGGCATTATGTCCTCCGACAATTCCACGAGCGGCACCGTAGACGCTACGGGCGGCACAACAACAGGTACAGTACAGGAACCCATCGACGGCACAACAACAGGCACGACAACACCCATAGTTACACCCCCTGTAAACGACGGCGATTACATAAACCCTCTCACGGGTCTTAAAACAAATAATAAAGACGCTTCCACGCTCAAGCCCCTCGCGGTTATCGTGGATAACGTAGATGCGGCATACGCACACCAGACAGGCCTTACACAGGCAGACATTCTTTATGAAACGCTCGTTGCCCCCGGCATCACACGTTTTACAGCGCTCATTTCCGATTATTCCGCGCTCAAGGATATTTGCAACATCCGCGAGGCTTATATGGAACATATAGACATCGTGGGCAGCCACAACGCGGTTCTCGTGGCTCACGGCGGTGCTACACACCTCGGCGATTTCGTTTCCGTTGCGGCGGCTCGTTTTGGCGGCGGCTGGAACGAAAACCTCCAGAAAAACACATACGGCTACATCAACACGATGAAAGATATCGCTTTCACAGCCGAGGGCGGTGAAAGATACGGCACAATTAAATATTATAAAGACGACGAAAGCTACCGTAAAGACATCGGCTTCGATACACTTCTCACTTCTTCTGCGGTTGCGGCTATTTTCAGCACCAAGGCAAGCGCGTTTGTTCAGTCCGGCGCTACGGAAAAGGGCTCTGCAAAGGCGTTTACCTTCGTTGACCTTACGGAAACAAAGGTTATGAACGGCACGGCGGCGAAAGAAATAAAAATTTCTTTCACAATGGATAATTACGCGGGCACAAAGAGCGTTGCATACGTTTATGATACAGAGCTCGGTATGTATTTGCGCTACCAGGGCACAAGCAACAAGGCTCACAAAGACTCCGTAACAGGCGCACAGCTCGCGTTCACAAACGTGCTCACACTCTTCACGGACGTTACAAGCACAAAAACTGCAAACGATGAGGTTGTTACCTCCACGATGGTTGTGGGCGAAGGCACGGGTTACTACTTCTACGGCGGCGAAGCTGTTGAAATAAAATGGTCTAAATCCGCTTGGGACGGCGCTCTCACACTTACGGATAAAGACGGCAACGCGCTCGAACTCGCACGCGGCACAACGTACGTTTCCTACCTCGACAACACAAACACGGCAAAAGCGGTAAGCTTTAGCTGAAAATGAAAAAACAAAAAATGCACTCGAAAGAGTGCATTTTTGTTTTCTATTCCGTTTTAATTGTGTACCCTATGCCGCGCACGGTGGAAATGAGCTTTATGCCAAACTTTTCATCCAGCTTCTCGCGCAGGTAACGCACGTAAACGTCCACAATGTTTGTGTCTGTGCCGTCTTTTTCCCAAACGGCTTTTGCCGCTTGAGCACGCGTTACCGTGCCGCCTTTGTTCTTTATTAGGTAGAGAAGCAGCGCAAATTCACGCTTCGTGAGCTCTACGGTTTCGCGCTTATAGGAAACGGTGTGCTCCTTTTCGTTTAAAATGAGCGAATCTGCCGCGCTTTTGCGGTGCTTCGCCACGCGCACACCGAAATCCGCCTCCTCGCTTTTTTCAAAGAAAGAGGAAATGAAGCCCGTTATGGAAAAGGGGCGCGTGAAAATGTGGAATCCGGCGGCAATTTTGGGGGATACGCCCGCAAGCGCCTCGGGGGAGCCGAAAAGCAAGACCTGCGTGCTTTCAAGCTCGCAGGAGTCTTCCGAAATTTGCGCGAAAATTTCCGCATCGAGCACGGTAAAATCGGCGGCGGATATTTCCTTGCGCGTTTCTTCGGAAAGGCTTTCCGCCACGGAAACGTGCGGGCAGAAAGCGGAAATTTCCAAATACAGCATTCGGGCGAAAATTTTATCTTTTGTCAGTATAAGAACTTTCATAACAGTTTCGCTTTCTTATAATTATAATAATTCTGCATTCTTCATTCTGCACTCTGCGTTACTTTTTCAGCGTTCCCGGTGTGGCGGGTATTTTCGTTTTGCGAAGCCCTGTTGTGTCGGGGAATTCTTTTGCAAAATCTTTGAGCGCGAAAGCGACCTCGTCGTCCTTTTTGAGCGCTATAATGGTAGAGCCTATGCTCGTGCGCGTGGTTTTAAGGGGCAAGAGCTTCGTGCTTATAATCGTGCCTTTGCCCGCCTTCGTGCCAACAAGCATTTCGAAAGGCTCGCTTTCGTAAATTGCGGCGACAAGCGGCGCGGCGTCGGAATATGCCGCCACGAGTTTTTTGCGGTTGCCCTTCGTTTCGTAGGAGGAAACGGGAATCTTCACGCCCTTGCCGTTTGCGAAGATGTAGACGATGTTGTGCGCGGGCTCGTATTTTTTGAGCGCTTTCATAGCCACAACCTTTTCGCCCACGTCGAAATCGAGCTTGGCAGGCACAAATTCGCCGAGGGAAGATGCCTTCACCTGGTCAAATTCGCACACGTGTGATTTATAAATTTTTTGCTTGTCGGTTATAAAGAGGAGCTCATCTACGTTTTCCGCGTCTTCTTCTAAAATTACACGGTCGCCGTCTTTGAGCTTGTGCTCGTCGCTGCCGCGAAGCGTGCTCGCGCGCAGAGATTGGTGCGTGATTTTCTTGAAGAAGCCGTCACGCGTGAGCACGAGGCGCACGCTGTAATTTTCCACGTGGTTTTCCTCTGTGTAATCCGCGATGTCATCCTCGAAGATGAGGCGCGTTTTGCGCGGAATAGCGTATTTATCTTTGATTTTTTTGAGCTGTTTTGCGATGTATTTTTTCAGTTTCTTTTCCGAGCCGAGAATGGAGCGCAGTTCGTCTATTTCCTTTTGCAGGTTTTCTATTTCCGCAATACGTTCCATAATATATTCGCGGTTGAGGTGGCGGAGCTTGATTTCCGCGATGTATTCCGCCTGAACTTCGTCGAGGTTGAAACCGCTCATAAGGTTAGGCACGACGTCCTTTTCCTTCTCGGTTTCGCGAACGATTTTGATTGCTTTGTCGATATCGAGCAGGATTTCGCCCATACCCATAAGCAGGTGTAGCTTTTCGTTCTTCTTTTCGAGGTCGAAGCGAAGCTCGCGGCTTACACAGCCCATACGGAAGTGTATCCACTCCGAAAGGATTTCGCGCACACCCATCGTACGTGGCGTGCCGTCCACGAGAATGTTGAAGTTGCAGGCGAAATTATCCTGAAGCGATGTCTTTTTAAAGAGTTTCGCCATAAGCTTTTCGGGGTCTGTGCCGCGGCGCAAATCGAGCGTGAGCTTAAAGCCGTGCAGGTCGATTTCGTTGCGCGCGTCCGTCACTTCGCGGAGCGAACCGTCTTTAATCATATCCGTGATTTTTTTGAGAATGAGCTCTATCGTGGTGGAATATGGGATTTCAAGCACTTCTATGCAGTTTTCCGCTTTGTCGTAAACGTAGCGCGCGCGCAGGGTAAAGCTGCCTTCGCCCGTTTCGTAGATGTGGCGGAGCTTTTCGCGGTCGTAGATAATGCCTGCGCCGCCGGAAAAATCGGGCGCTTTTATTATGTCGAGCAGTTCTTCCGTGGTGGTATCGGGGTTATCGAGAAGCGCTATCGTGCCGTCGCAGATTTCGCCGAGGTTAAAGGAGCAGATTTTGCTTGCCATACCTACGGCTATACCCATATTGGGAGAAACGAGCACGTTCGGGAACGCCGTGGGCAAAAGAACGGGCTCTTTCATCGTGGCGTCGTAGTTATCCGTCATTTCCACGGCGTTTTTGTCTATGCCGCCGAAAATTTCGTTGCAGAAGGTGTCCAGCTTTGCCTCTGTATAACGCGAAGCGGCGTATGCCATATCGGAGCTGTACTGCTTGCCGAAGTTGCCCTTGGAATCCACAAAAGGGTGGAGCAGGGCGCCGTTGCCGCGCGTAAGGCGCACCATAGTTTCGTAAATTGCCGCGTCGCCGTGGGGGTTCAGCTTCATCGTGGCGCCGACGATGTTTGTGCTTTTTGTGCGTGCGCCCGTAAGAAGCCCCATTTTATACATCGTATAGAGCAGTTTTCTATGCGAGGGTTTGAAACCGTCTATTTCGGGAATGGCACGGGAAACGATTACCGTCATAACGTACGGCATATAGTTTTTTTCGATTGTTTCCGTTATGGGTTGTGGAGTTATGGGTGCTGGTGGGAGTTCTATTTTTACGTTGTTTTTTCTTGTTTTTGCCATATTTTTTACTCCGTGGTGAGAAGTTTTTAGCCTCCCTTGTGCAAAGGGAGGTGGATTTTGCGAAGCAAAAGACGGAGGGATTGTTTCAGAAAATACAAAATGTTTGGCTACAATCCCTCAGTCAGCTTGCGCTGACAGCTCCCTTTGCACAAGGGAGCCTTGAAGGCGAAGTGTTTTATTGCAATTATATATCTGCGTCTTTGAGGTAGAATTTGCCGTTTTTGCGGATAAAATCTTTTCTTTCCGCCAGGTCGTCGCCGAGCAAGGTTTCGAATATATATGCCGTTTGCTCTGCATCGGTGGGGCTTACCTTTATGAGCCTGCGCGTGGCGGGGTTCATTGTCGTCTGCCACATCATCTCGGGTTCGTTTTCACCAAGACCTTTGGAGCGCTGTATAGTGTATTTTTTGCCCGCCAGGCGTAAGAGAATGTCCGATTTCTCCTGCTCGTTGTAGGCAAAATACGTGTCTTTTCCGCAGGTGATTTCAAAAAGCGGGGATTCCGCTATGAAAACCTTGCCCTCTTTTATGAGCGTGGGCAAAAGGCGGTAGAAAAGCGTGAGCAGAAGCGTGCGTATCTGGAAACCGTCCTCATCGGCATCGGTACAGATGATGATTTTGCTCCATTTCAAGAGGGAAAGGTCGAAGGTGTTCTGTGCGGCCTTCGTTTTGCCCTGTATTTCCGCGCCGCAACCGATTACTTTGAGCAGGTCTACGATAATTTCGCTTTTGAAAATTTTATCGTACCCGCATTTAAGGCAGTTCAGTGTTTTGCCGCGCACGGGAATGATTGCCTGAAATTCCGCGTCGCGCCCCTGTATGCAGGAGCCCATCGCGGAGTCGCCCTCCACTATATAGACCTCGCGCTTTTCGGGGTCTTTGGAGCGGCAGGAAACGAATTTTTCCACGCGGTTGGCAAGGTCGTTGTTGCCGGAAGCGAGCTTCTTTTTAACGTCCACGCGCGTTTTTTCCGCAGTTTCGCGGCTGCGCTTGTTTATGAGCACCTGCGCGGCTATTTTGTCTGCCTCAGCGGGTTTTTCAGCAAAGTAGACTTCCAGCGCGTGCTTCATATAGCTTGTGAGCGCTTCTTTTATAAATTCGTTGGTGATGGCTTTCTTCGTCTGGTTTGCGTAGGAAACCATCGTGGAGAAGCTGTTTATAACGATAAGCAGGCTATCCTCTATATCGGAAAAGCTGATTTTGCTTTCGTTTTTATTATATTTACCCGTAGCTTTGATATATTTATCTATCGCATAGCTGAACGCTGTTTTCGTTGCGCTGTCGGGCGAGCCGCCGTGCTCCAAAAAGCTTGCGTTGTGGTAATATTCCGTTTTGCTCACTTCGTTGGAAAAGCAGAATGCTATTTCCGCCTTGAAGTTGTATTCGGGCTTGTCTGCGCGGTCGCGCCCGCGTGCTTCCGTCTGCCAGAATACGGGCGTGGTTATGGAGCTTTCGCCCGCGAGAGATGTTACGTAATCGGCGATGCCGTTTTCGTAATAATACGTGCTTTCATCATATTCGCCGTCGGCTTTCTGCCAGCGGAAGATGAAGGAAAGCCCCTTGTTGGAAATCGCCTGGCGCTCCAGCATAGTTTCGTAAAATTCGCGCGGGATGGCTGTGTCTGTAAATACCTCCAGGTCGGGGCGCCACGTTACAACCGTGCCGTGCTGTTTATCCTTGCGCGAAAGCTTTTCGCGCTTCAGTTCGCCGTCGGGCTTGCCTTTTTTGAAGTGCATTTCCAACATTTCGCCGCCGCGGTAGGATTTTACCTGCATAAATTCGGAGCTGTACTGTGTGGAGGCCGCGCCGAGGCCGTTGAGACCCAGGGAATATTTGTAGTTTGCGCCGCTGTCGTTATTGTTGTATTTGCCGCCGGCGTAAAGCTCGCAGTAGACGAGCTCCCAGTTATATTTGCCTTCTTTTTCGTTGTAGTCCAGCGGCACGCCGCGCCCTTCGTCCTCTATTGAAATGACGCCGTCGCGCGTGACGGTGATATATATTTTTGTGCCGTACCCCTCGCGCGCTTCGTCTACGGAGTTGGAAAGAATTTCAAAGACTGAATGTTCGCAGCCCTCTATACCGTCCGAGCCGAAAATAACGGCGGGGCGTTTGCGCACACGGTCTGCGCCCTTGAGCGAGGTGATACTTGCGTTATCGTAAACAGGTGTTTTTGCCGGCATATTTTTCTCCTTGAGAATAGAAATGGTGTGTTTGTCACGTTATTTCAACATTGTTAAAATCCGCTATTGCTTTATCCGAAAAAATTTGATAAAATATATAATACATTTAATAAAAAACTTTGCATAAGTTTGAAAATTTTAATGTCATTCTAATATTTCGGTTTTTATTATAGCACAAAAAATTTGCAAAATCAACAGTAGAACTGTGAGAAAAAGGGGTGAGTTTTGTATGTTTCGTGAAATTTTAAGCGGTTTCGGCGTGGAATTCGCGGGCGCCGTGCCTTTTTCTGAGTGCCGCGTTTTTGCGGAGGATATAATAACGCGCAGGGGCATCGACGTGGCGAATGTTAAAACCGCCGTGCTTTTCCTAGTGCCGTACTACGTGGCAGATGCCGAGGAGGGCAACATATCCGTATATGCCCGCGCGCACGATTATCATCTCTTTTTTGAGAAACTTTATGCAGAAGCCGCGCCGATGCTGGAGAAAGCATACGGTGCGCCTTTCTACGGCTTTGCCGATAAATCCGCTATTGCGGAGGTACACGCCGCCTCTCTCGCGGGCCTCGGCAAAACAGGCGACAGCGGGCTTATTATAAACGAAAAATACGGCTCGTTCGTGTTCATCGGCGAATTTCTCACAACCGCCGCTCCGAGTGCCTTTGGCATAGACGAAAATTCGCCTTTCGAGCCTTCTTATTGCAACCATTGCGGCGCGTGCAAAAAAGCGTGCCCGATGAGCGAGGGGCTCGGTTGCCTTTCTTTCGTTACACAAAAAAAGGGGGAGCTTACGGCAGAGGAGCGCGATTTTATTTTGCGCCACGGCTCCGCTTGGGGCTGCGACATATGCGCCGCCGCCTGCCCATACACGAAAAAAGCCGTTGCGGCGGGGAATGTGACACCCATAGAATTTTTTAAAACAGACAGAATAGTGCACCTTACCGCGGCGCAGGTGGAGGCGATGGACAAAGCCACGTTCCGCGAGCGCGCGTTTGCCTGGCGCGGAAAAAAGACGATTTTGCGAAATCTTGAAATATTCGGGGAGTGAATAGTGAAAGAAAAAAACAGCGAACTTGCGCGCCTGAAGCGTGAAAACGCCAAATTGCGGCGCGAAAACGAATATTTAAACCACCGCATAGAAAAGCTTTCCCCGAAAGAGGCGAAAAACGTTTCGCACGAAAAGGAAATGTTCCTTTCTTCCTGCGACGTGGACAAATACAAGGGGTATTTCCCCTATCTTTTCGGACAGTTCAAGTTTTCGCTCGTTTACAGAATATACGATAGAATTTTCTTCGCTTTAAGGAAAATTATTCTTGCTTCTAAAATATGGCGCTATCTTCCGATTGTTCTGGGTGTGCTTGGCGTTATTTTACAGTCACTTTTGGCGCTCGGTTCTGTTGTGGTGCTTTTGCCTGTTACGGCGATTATTTCGCTTTTGGTTTTTGCGCTTTCGATTTTTGCTTTTGCGAAGCACAAGCGTGATTTGCTCAGGGATGTGCGCGGGCGCAGAATATATTTTCTTTACCCCGCAAAAAAACCGAAAAAAGACGGTTTTTTCTATGAAACTATGCAGGCTTTTGCCAAGGACGGTGTTGTTTTCGCCGTTACTTCTTCGATAACGCTCTGCGGCATAGGCGCCGTGCGCAAGGTGAGCGAGAACGTTTATTTTGTGCACACAAGCTTTTATTATCATTTCAGAAAAGAAGCGGAAGCGGCAAGCGCCGACGTGGTGAAGGTGTATTAGAGTGCAGAATGCAGAGTGCAGAGTGCAGAATTAAGAATTATTTATAAAATGGGGAGGGACTTGCGCCTCCCGTAAAAACAGAAAAATTTTAAAGAAAGCGAGAGAGAATATGGTTCATTTTATATACGGCAGAACGGGCAGCGGCAAAAGCGCCTATATGCTCGCGCGCGCCGCAGAAACCGAAAATAAGCATATTTTCGTGCTCGTGCCCGACCGCGGCGCGGTTATGGCAGAGCGCGCTTTCTCTTATGCGCCGAACGCGGGAGACATAGACGTGGTTACGTTCCGAAGGCTTGCAAACTTCGTTTTCCGCAAATACGGCGGCATATGCGAAAACTATATTTCCCGCGGCGCAAAAAAGGTTATGATGCACAATACGCTCGCCGCGCTTTCGCCGCTTTTTGCCTCACAGGGCGAGTTTTTTGAAAGCGACACCGCCGCGACGGAGCGTTTTATAAATATGCGCACGGAGCTTGCGCGCACCGCCGTTACCCCCGAGGTGCTTGCGCGCGCCGCAGAGGCTTGCGAGGGCGAAACGGGCAAAAAATTTGCCGATATTTCCTTGCTTTTCACGGCGTTCGACGCCGAAGTGGGCGAGCGCTTTGCAGACCCCGACGGAATTTTAGCCAAAATGAACGCGCTCCTTGCCGAAAACGACTTTTTCGGCGGTTGCGACGTATATATAGATTCGTTTACCTCGTTTTCCAAGGAACAGCTTAACACGGTGCGCGAAATTATGCGCACGGCGGAGAACGTCTATATCTCCGTGCCGTACGTTCCCGAGGAGGATAGGGACACGCCCTGCTTCTTCGGCATTGCCGACACGGCGAAGCGCCTGCGCGACACGGCGGAGGCGGCGCACGCCGAGATGGGGGAAAGCACCGTGCTTTCCGTGCGCGATAGGTTCAAAAACGAGGAGCTTGCTTTCCTTGCGCAAAATCTTTTCCCCGGCAGCGGGTACGCCAAGCGCACCTATGAGAAAAAGCCCGAGTGTATTCGCGTGATGAGCGCGGCGAACGCCTTTGCAGAAGCAGAGGCGGTGTGCCTCGACATAGCAAAAAAAGTGCGCGGGGGTGCGAGATACCGAGATTTTGCCGTGATTATACGCAACGGCGAGGCATACGCGGGCGTTATAGACGCGATGATGCGAAAATACGAGCTGCCTTGCTTCGTTTCGGGCAGAAAAGACATAACCGAGCTCGCTTTTGTGAAATTCCTGCTTTGCACGCTTGCCGTGTGCGAACGCGGATTTGCGCGGGAGCTTGTTATTTCATATATAAAAACGGATTTTGCGGGTATTACGCCCGACGAAATCAACCTTTTTGAAAATTACGTGCGGAAATGGAGCATAAACGGTGCGCGTTTCTACGACGACTACGAATGGAATATGAACCCCGACGGTTTCCGCGGGGAAATGACTGAAGAAAGCGCCGAAAAGCTTCTGCGCCTTGCCGAAATACGCAGGCGTGCAGTTTTGCCGCTTCGCGCGTTCTGCGAGGACGTGGCGGGTAAGCATACCGTGGCGTATTTCTGCGAAAAGCTCTATTCTTTTGCCACGAGCCTCGGTGCACACGAAAAAATACTCGCCGATGCCGAGCGCGCAAAGGCAGAGGGAGATAAGTCGCTCGCCGCAGAGCTTTCCCAGCTTTTCGGCGTGTTCTGCGACGTGCTCGACGCGCTCGTTTCCGCTTGCGGAGAGGAAGAAGTGGGGGCGGCGGAGTTTACCTCGCTTCTGCGCCTGGTGCTTTCCGAAACGGACATAGGCAAAATACCCACCTCGCTCGACGAAATCACCGTGTACGACGCTCAGGCGGGCGGGTATACGGAGGTCAAATATGCTTACGTTATGGGCGCTTGTGAGGGCGTTTTCCCCGCAAGGGTAGAGGACGACGGCGTATTTTCCGACAAGGAGAAAGAATTGCTTTTCCGTCACGGCATAGAAATCACATCTACCGTGGAGCGCAGGCTGTGCGACGAGCTATACTATTTCTACGCCGCCGCGTGTGCGCCAAGCCGCGAGCTGTGCTTTACCTACCCCGTATACGACGGTTCGGGCAAAAAAACGCGCCGCAGCCCCGCGCTTGTAAGCGTGGAGGAGCTTTTCCCGGGGCTTTCGGAGGAGCGGTTTGAGGACCTGCCCGAGGAGGCAAGGTTGGAACGTGCGGCGGCTTCCTTTGAATACGTTATGCAAGGGAACGGCGAATATGCGCGCGCCCTGCGTGAATATTACGCAGAAAACCCCGATTATGCCGAAAAAATACGTTATATAGGCACGCCGCTTTCCTCCTTCCGTTGCAGAATACCTGCAGAGGACGCAAAAAAGCTCTTTACAAAGGATATGCACACGAGCTATTCGCGCCTTGAAAAATATATTACCTGCAATTTTTCGTATTTCTGCGAATACGAGCTGAAGCTCAAAGACAACTCCCCCGTGAAGTTTTCCGCCGTGGACGTGGGCAACTTTATGCACAAGATGCTGGAGCTGACCGTGCGGTACGCCCTGCAAAACCCCGACGCCACAGACGAGGAGATGCGAGAGCAGATACAGAAGGAGTGCAGGCTCTACCTCGAGGCGGTGTGCCGCGGCAGTTACTCGGAAATATCGCCGAGAATCGCGCACCTTGCGGATTACCTTTCCTTTGCGTGCGAAAAGTTCGTGGGCAAATTCCGCGAGGAATTCCGCGAAAGCCGCTTTACGCCGAAGGATTTTGAAATAACCATAGGTAAGGGCGCGGATATAGAGCCCATAAAGCTCCGCGATGAAAACGGCAGTGTGGAATTGCGCGGCAAAATAGACCGTGTGGACACATACGAGGACGGCGACGGCAAAATCTACGTCCGCGTGGCGGACTACAAAACGGGCAGCAAGAAATTCGAGCTCAAAAACATAGAAGCGGGCAGAGATTTGCAGATGCTGCTCTACCTATATTCCGTTTGCGAAAACGGGCAGAGAAGATACGGAAAAGAGCTCGCCCCTGCGGGTGTGCTGTACGTTTCCGTAAAACCCGCGAGCGAGAACGTGGACCTCGGCGTGGAAACGCCCGAGGAGGCGAAAAACGGCAACAGCGGGCTGTTTCTCGATAATGACGAAGTTCTTGCGGCTATGGAGCCTAAGCTCGAGGGCAGGTTTATACCCGTGAAAGCTGGCAAGGGCGGCAAGAAACGCGGCAACCTTATGGCGGCGGAGGCGTTTGATACGCTTAAAAGCGAGGTCATAGAAACCGTTCTTCGTGCGGCGGGCGAGCTTCGCGCAGGCAAGGCAGACGCCGACCCGTGCGAGGCAAAGGCGTGCGAATATTGCAAGATGAAAGCCGTTTGCAGAGCGAAGAAATGATTAAGAATGCAGAATGAAGAGTGCAGAATGAAGAATTAAGGGGTTCGCCCGAAGGCGAACGGAATTTATTAAATATAAATTATATATATCGTAGTACCTTGTTTCAGCTAAAAGTTGACGTTCTAAGCCTCCATCTCCGAGGGAGGGGGACCGCCGTGCGGTGGAAGGAGTTTTCCCAAGATAAACAAATTTATTTTTGCGAAATTTTAAGTGCACGCCTACTCCTTCAGTCTTCGCCTTTGGGGCGAATCCAGCTCCCTCCCGGAGGGAGCCTCAGGGTTAGCAAATGCAAGATA
>JAFTOK010000093.1 GCA_017463815.1 Clostridia bacterium
GTGTGGATAAAGCGCGTTCTTGCGAAATATTACCCGCAGGGAATAGACGTGAGCACGCTCGGCGCATACGCGGGCGTGGCACAGCAATATTTATTTTATTATGAAAGATATATTGGAGGTAAAGAATAATGGCAATAAAACCTCAGGATACCGTGGTGGCATACCGTTGCCCCGCGTGCGGTAAATCCGTTATAAGCGTTACGGGCGTTTTCGCGCTCACGGGCGATATGATAAAGCTGAAATGCGGCTGCGGCGAAAGCGAGCTTCTTATAAAGAACGAGGGGTTCGATAAAGTGCGCCTCACGCTTCCCTGCCTTTTCTGCGCGCACCCGCACCAGGTGATTATTTCCAAGGAAGTGCTTGCTAACAACGAAATATTTTCCTACGCCTGCTCCAATTCAGGCGCGGAAATATTTTTCTCCGGCACAAAGGGCGAGGTTCTCAAAGCTATTGAAGAAGCAGACCGCGACCTTGCCGAGCTCATAGACGACACGGAGCTTGCTCAGATATATGCACAGAACAGGGGCGAGGAAGACGAAATGCTCTACAACGACGAGCACGTGAGGGATATGATACTTTTCGTTCTCGGCGACCTCTGCGAGGAGGGCAAAATCGAATGCGATTGCAAAGGGGGCGGCGATTTCCTCGTGGACAACGAAATAGGCAAGGTGCGCATAATGTGCAAAAAATGCGGTAAACGCCGCGAATATTTCTGCACGGAAAATATGGAAACGCGCGACCTTTTCGACGCTGTGAAGATAAAATTGGTGTAAAAATAATATGGTCAAAAAGGCTCTCACCGTTTCGCGGAGCTCTTCAAAAGGGCGAGCTTAAAATTAGTTTGCAGACACGCTAAAAAGCAGAACTCTTTCGAGTTCTGCTTTTTAATTTTTCATTCTGCACTTTTAATTCTGCATTTTTATATACTCTTCCACAGCGGATTTCACTTCGCCGTACATATATAGCGAGCCGAGGCAAAGTGTTGCCCTGCCGCTTTCCTTGCCCGCGTCCATAGCCGCGAAAACCGCGTCTTTTACCGTGGCAAAACCTGCGGAAACAAGTCCCTCACCCGAGAAAACTTTTGCATATTCGTCTGCGGCAAGCGCACGGCTGTTGTCGGGGCGCACGGTGAATGCACGGCACGCCACTTCGCTCATACGGTGCGCCATATGCGCGTAATCTTTATCTGCCATAACGCCCGAGAGAAGCTGTATTTTCTCCTCGCCGAAGTATTCTTTCACGCTTGCAATCGCCGCGTCTATGCCCTCGGGGTTGTGCCCGCCGTCGGAAATAACGAGCGGCTCTTTCGAGAGGATTTCAAACCTGCCCGGCCATTTAACCGCAGCAAAACCCTCTTTCACGGCTTTTTCCGTAACCTCCGCACCCTGTTTTTGCAAAACGGAGAGAATTTCGAGCACCGTCGCCGCGTTGTACGGCTGATATATGCCCGCGAGCGGTATGTGCAAGCCCTTGTACGTACCGAAATCGAAATCTGCGCCGAAAAGGTTCGTTTTCACATTTTCCAGCATTTCGGGGTGGGATTCGCTGTACGGCGCGTGCATTTCCTCGGCTTTCGCGCGTATTACAGCCGCGCAGGACACGGGGTTAACCTCGCAATCCTCTTTCGCGCCGACAGGTGTATGCGCACCGCCGAAGATTACGGGCACGCCCGCCTTTATAATGCCCGCTTTTTCTGCGGCAATCTTCTCTGCCGTGTCGCCGAGGAACGCCGTGTGGTCCATAGCGATGCCCGTTATTACGGAAACCGCCACGTTTTCCGCCTCTATGATGTTCGTGGAATCGAGCCTGCCGCCCATACCCGCCTCCAGCACGACGTAGTCGCACTTGTGGCCGGCAAAATAAACGAAGGCTATCGCCGTAATAAGCTCAAATTCCGTGGGCAAATCTTCCATACTTTCGGCAAAAGGTTTTACGTATTCCGTAACGGACGCGAGCTCTGCGTCCGGAATGTCCTGCCCGTCGATTTGCATACGCTCGTTAAAGCGCACGATAAAGGGCGAGGTGTAAAGGCCGACCTTGTAGCCCGCCGCGCGGAGCACGGCGGCGGTCATCGCGCTCGTGCTGCCCTTGCCGTTCGTGCCCGCAACGTGTATAAAGCGCAAGCCTTTCTGCGGGTTGCCGAGCTTTTCGCAAAGCTCGGTTATGCGGGAAAGCCCCGGGCGGCTGCCCTTCCAGCATACGGAATGTATATATTCGAGAGCTTCTGTATATGTCATTTCTGCACCTTCTTTTTTATTTTATAATTCTGCCGAGTTCGCCTGCAAAAGTTTTGTTTTTAAAGAGAAGCATAATTATGTATCCCTCCAAAAAGCCTATAACTATGTAAAGCGGTATACGCACGAAGAAAATTTCTGCGGGTGTACCGTAATAGAGCATCATACCGAGCGTTTTCACGAACATAGAGCCGACGGTGTGCGCCGCCATAACGGGGATAAACACGCGCCACGTAGCGCGCCAGCCCGCACGCCTCGGGAAAGCGTACATCGCAATCGCGCCCGAAACAGCGCCCACAAGCGCCGAGCCAAGCGTTATAACGGGGTTTATGGCGTAACCCACCATAAAGCAACCCACAAGGTCTGCCACAGCGCCCACCATAGCGCCCACGGCAGGGCCGAAGAACACACCCGCCATAAGAACAGGCAGGTTCTCGAAGCTTATTCTCAGCGTTTCGCCGATGTTAAAGGCAAGGTATTTGCCCAGCACTATGGAAAGCGCGGCAAGCAGCGCCGCCGCCACCATAACGTGGAGATTGCCGAAAAGGGCGATACCGCCCGCGCGGGTATGCCGCCTGTTTTCTGTGTTGTTTTTATTGTGCATAAAAAAACCTCCTTTCCCTGCTTTTGGCAAGGGAAAAGAGGTTTTGCACCGTGAAAAACACGGCGTAAAAGAACTTTTTACCTTACGAAGCGGGATGCAAAACACGAACCGCAGCAAAAAGCTTTCGTCCAACCGGCAACTCCCAGTCCCGTAGGCACTTCACGCCCGTGTTTTTACTCTTCTGTTTGTATTTATTTTTTCGCATTATCTGCGATATGGTTATTATACTGCTATGTGCGAAATTTGTCAAGAGAAATCGCAAAGCGCGGCAGGTAAATCAATTTGGGGAAACAAAATTGATTTGCTACCGTAGGGGAGGCGTTTCGCCTCCCGCGCAAAATCAAGGCACGATTTTGCTTTTCGGGGCGGGCAACCCGCCCCCTACACGAAGAAACAATATTAGTTTGATTAAAAATTGATTTTTCAACAAAGAGAACAAAACCCTATTTCATTCTGCGCTCTTAAACAATTCTTTCCACGCTCTTTTTGTACCCTGTGGGGGAAACGCCGTAGCGCTTGCTGAAAAGCCCGCTGAAGTAGAATTGGTTATCGTACCCCACAGCCGCGGAAACCTCGCCCACGGTAAGGTCTGTGAGCACAAACATCGCGCGTGCGCGGCGCAGACGCTCTGAAATAATGTAATCTTTCGGGGAAACGCCTATGACTTTTTTAAACTGACGGTAGAAAGAGTCGGGCGAAAGCTCCGCTATTTTCGCCAGAGTTTCCTGCATAATGTTTTCCGCCAAGTGCGTGCCTATGTGCGAAAGCACGTCGGCAAAAGAGGCAAAATTGTTCATCATACTTTCGCCTGTTTTAAGCGGCAAGCTCTTTTCCGTTATTTCCGAAACGGAAGAATAAAGCAAAGAAACAGTTTTTATGGCGTTTTCCAAGCGAGAGTTTGTAAACTCGCTAACCTCGCCCATATCGGAAATCTTTTTGCAAGCGGCAAATATTCCGCTCTCTTTTGAAAAAAACAATGGGTAATCGAAAAGCGAAAGTATGCGCAAAACCGTGAAAATGCGCGCCTCGAAGCCCACAAAACCGAGAAGCGTCGCCTCCTCCGCTTTGATTTTATATTCCGTGTCGCACGGCATAAGCACAGCCTCGCCCGCCTCGCAAGAAACGGTTTTTTCGCCGAGCTCAAACGTCACCCTTCCCTCTTCCACGGAAAAAAACATTTCAAAAGGAAGTTTTGTGCCGCAAAATTCTTCGCCCGCGGCATACTCTTTCTTGCCCGAGCAGGTGTATGTTATTTCTATATTGTTTTCGGGTTTTGCCACTCTGTGATGCATAAAATATAACCTTTCATATATAAACCCCAAGCGGGATTGGATAAGCAAAAAACTTTTTATTTATTATAATATGATACCACATTTTTCGTTAAAATACAATATATTTTTGCATAAAAAACCTCTGCTGCACAAATAGTAAGTATGCGTAAAAGCAAAAATTTCACTTTCGGAGGATTTTCTTGTATAACAACGATAACAACCAAAAATACGCGCTTCTTGCGGCATTTTTCGCTATGCTGCTCTTCACGCTCGTTTCGTGCGGCAAGCAAATGGCGGAGCTTCGCGGCGACGCGCACGATATAGCCTTCCGTGTTTATTCGCGCGCGGGCATAGATACGGGGCATATGAGCGAAACGAAAATAGAGCCTGCGGACGCCTACGTTCTGGGCATAACCGAGGGGGAATTTGAGGAAAAAGTGGAAGACGCGCGCGTCTTCCGCCCCGATGAACTTTCCGCGGCGGAAAGCCTTTGCGTGGTGGTGGCGAAAAACGAGCCCTGCGCCGAAGAGCTCTACGCCGAAATGAAAGAAAGCTACGATTGGGCACCCTGTGACCCCGCCGAAACGGCTGTGTTTATGATGTACGGCAATTACATTTTGCTTGCTAAAAGCGACGCGGCGGGTGCGGGCGCGATTTCCGAGGCGTTCGCGGACGAAACGGACGGCGACGCGGCGGTACATTTTTCGCAAAACCCGATGTGAAAAAGCCCGAGCATTACCATTATTGTATGTAGTACCTTGTTTCAACTAAAAATTGCCGTTTCTAAGCCTCCATCTCCGAGGGAGGGGGACCGCACGGGGTCCTCAAATGATGCGAAGCATCGTTTGGGGTTCTCGATGTGCGGTGGAAGGAGTTTTCCCAAGATAAACAAATTTATTTTTGCGAAATTTTAAGTGCACGCCTACTCCTTCAGTCTTCGCCTTTGGGGCGAATCCAGCTCCCTCCCGGAGGGAGCCTCAGGGTTAGCAAATGCAAGATA
>JAFTOK010000094.1 GCA_017463815.1 Clostridia bacterium
CTACACGTACCGTATGAGCAAGATACGCGCGCGCCGCGTGTTCGCAACAGATTTTGAGCGTATGGGCACGACGCTCGACGAGCTTATAGAGGAGGCACGCAAGGACAGAAAGAAGCGCGAAACGCTCGACATCGATATTTTCGACGAGAAAAGCCCGACCGTGGACGTGCTTGAATGGTGGTTCCGCCAAAGCGAGGACGGTGTTTGTGTGAACGCCGACGGCAGTGTGACGCCGTATTCGCGCGGGGACATAGCGCTTTCCATACTCATCGGCGGCAGAGAAGTGCGCTACGTACCGAAGTTCTGGACAAACACGGTGGGCGGAGCTTTCCCGTTCGTTATATACGGGCGCGTGCCGAACGACGGGTGCATCTGGGGCAAAAGCGAGCTTGAGGAGATTATTCCGCTTATAGACGCGGCAGACAGACAGCTTGCCTTTGCACAGCTGAACACGGCGTTTTTCGCAAACGACGTTCTCGTTTACGAGGAAAACGCTTTCGCGCCCGACAGCTTCCCCGATAACCGCCCCGGTGCGGTTTGGAAACTGCGCCCCGGTATGATAGACAAGGTTTCGCGGCTCGGCGGCCTCGCGGGAGAGAGCGAGGCGCACTATGAAATTGTGGAGCGCTACCGCAAGATGATTAAAGAAACGCTCGGCAACTACGACTATATGCAGGGCGACTATTCCACAAACGTGACCACGGCGACGGGGCTTGCCATACTTTCCGACCTTGCGGCGGCTCGCATAAGCGCCAAAAACGTGTGCAAAAAGGAGGGCTTCCGCGAGCTTTACCGCCTTTGCGACCTTTTTGCGCTGGAATTTTACACGAAAGAGAAGGTTTCGCTCATTCTGGGCGCGGACGCGGGCGGCAAGACGAGCACGGAATATTTTGCGGAATACGGCTACATTCCCGAAATCGACGTGCGCATACACATAGGCGAGGGTGTGGAAAACTCCCGTTCCTTTACGATTTCGGCGCTTTCGGAGCTTGCGTCTATGGAGATAACGGCGGAAAACTATCCGCTCGTACGTGCATACATAAACGCGCTTGATTTGCCGACGAAAGCGGAACTTACAGAAGAACTCGATAGAAAATACAGAACGGATACAGGAGAATAAATATGGAAGAAAACGAAAAAATAACTACCGAAACGGAATCCCCCATTTTGGAAGAAACGGCGGAAGAAAGCGTGGAGGAAACACACGAAACTGACGCACAAGAGCCCGAAGAATTACACGAAGAAATGCCCGAAACAGCGCCCCAAGAAGAGGAAACGGCGCTTTCGGCAGAGGAGTTTGCGCGTGTGCTTACCAACCCTATGTTTGTGTTTTTTGCCCGTGGCAGGGGAGAAAGCGCGGAAAAGCTCGCGCTTGAATTTGAAAAAATGCTGGCGGCGGGCAGAAGCACCGTTTCCGAAGAGGATATGATGAAGATGACGCCGAGCACGGGCTTTTCCGCGGCGGGCGGCGTGGCGCTTTCCGAGCGCCAGCGCAAAATAGCAAGGGATGCGGGAATGTCCTACCGCGAATATTACGAAATTATCCGCGCAATTCCCACAAAAACAAAATAATTTTAATTAAAAAAGGAGATTTTAGATATAATGAATGATATTTACACTTGGTCGGACGATATGTATCCGATAATCAAAAAACGTTTCGATGAAAGATATAATTCCCGCGTGAATTTTATTTCCAAGGTGGCGGGAATCGTGAAGCAGAGCGACCTTTCCTATGACATCGAGGGGCTCGGCGGCTACGGCGAACTGCCCGTTTACTCGGCAGATGCGCTCGCACACTCCGACGGCACAAAAGGCTATATTTCCACGGTGACGCCTGTGGAACGCGCGCTTGCTTTCCCCGTGGAATACAAAAATGCGAAGCACGATTTCGTGGGCGAAGCCGAAAAAATCGGCACGCGCCTCGCAGACTCCGCTTATATGACGGTGCTGGGCGAATTTTACCGTATGTTTGGCAACGCTTATACAACGAAAGGTGCGGACGGCGTTACGTGGGCTTCCTCCAAGCACCCGATAAGCACGGAAGAGGGCAGCGCGACATTTTCCAACTTTATGACGAGCGAGCTTTCTGTTTCTGCAATTTTGGCGGCGCAGAAGCAGGCGAGCGCATTTGTAACGAGCGACGGCTTGCCCTTTACCTGCAATTTCGACCTTTTGCTCGTTTCTCCTGCACTCGAGGAAAAAGCGAGAGAAATTTGCGGCGTTGACGCATCTCTTTCTCCGCTTGCCAACCCCGAAACGGGCGTGGGCGCAAACCCCGTGCACGGTATGACGTATATGGTTGTGGGTGGCGGCGACGTAGGATTTAAGGACCAACAGTGGGCTGTGGCAGACAGAATGCTGCTTTCCGAGGTATTCAAGCTCGTTTACATCACAGAGCCCAGCGTGCTTGTTTCCCCCAGAGAAAACCCGCTTGTGGCAGATTACATCGCATACGTCGATTTTGCCTTCGGCTTTGGCGACGCGCGCCCGATTATTTTCTCCGACCCGTTGCTCGCTTAAGATTTTATCAAAATATCCGTGCTTATGCACGGATATTTTGGAATACAGAAAGGATTTTATATGACGCTTGAAAATTTGAAAAATAAAATACTTGCGCTTTTGGATGTTACGGAAGCGCCGAGCGAGAGCGCACTTTGCGCCGCCATAGACGGGGTGGCGAAGAAAGTTGCGCTTTACACGAAAAATATAAAAAAGAGCGCTACGCTCACGTTCACACAGGAAAAGGGTAAGGCGCAGGCGGATTTGCCCGAAGATTTCGCTGCTTTCGGATACATTCGCGGCGAAAGAGGTGTATTTGCAAGGGAACAATTTGAAATAGTTTCGGGCAAAATACGCACCTGCCGCCTCGGCGCGGGCGGACACGAACTCATTTATTTTGCCTACCCGCCCAACGTGAGCGCGGAAACAGGAGGCGACACGGAGCTTGGGTTTGACGATTACACAGCCCATACCGTAGCGTACGGCGTGGCTATGGAGCTTTGCATAAGTATTTGCCCCGAGGACCTTACAAGATACGCGCGCCTTGCCACGGAGTATGACGTCAGAATGGCGAATCTTTTAGGCGCGGCGCGTGACGCGGCAGGCGTGGCGAACACGTTTTTTGCGGGGAGTCATTTTTAGGATTACAATATTTTTTTGAATAAGTCTTCCAAGGTGATTCCGAAATGGCGTTTAATTTCGAAGGCAACTTCGCAACTTAATCGTGGTGGAATAACACCGTTTTCAATAGATGTGAGGCTTTTTACTCCTATTCCCAATATTTTTGCCATTTTTCTTTTGCTTAATTTTTTTATGTTTCTTAACGTTTTTATATTTTTGCAAAATATATCAAGTTCCATACTTGTATCCATATTTATACCTCTTTTTTTGTTTTCGCACAAATGTGTGTGATTTGATTTAATGATAGCACAAAATTGTGCGATTGTCAACACAAAATTGTGCGATAATATATAATTAAAATAAAGAGGTGAATTATGTGAAAAAGTATGAAAACAGATTGAAAGATTTGCGACAGGACAAAGATTTAACACAGGCAGAGGTAGCAAAAATATTTTTTCTTCAACCTACGCAGTATAGAAGATATGAAAACGGTGAAAGCGATTTACCGTTAGAATGGGCAAAAAAATTTGCACAATATTATAATGTTTCTATTGATTATATAGCAGGAATGATAGACACACCTAAAAAATTATATTGATGGTAGGTGACGGGTTTCCCCTCCCGCAAAAAAAGACCGCTTTGGCGGTCTTTTCGTATATGTGTGGTGTAATTTATTTAATATTGAAATATTTTTTAAAATAAGTTATAATA
>JAFTOK010000095.1 GCA_017463815.1 Clostridia bacterium
AACGTTTGTTATATAACTAATGTTATTTTAACATAAAAATCGAATTATGTCAAGAACTATTCTGTTCGTTGTGCATATAATGTTTTTGAGGGCGGTGAAACCGCGCTCGCAAAAGATTTTTACGGAGGCTATAATGGCAACTTTCTATAATCAGGCAATCCTTTCTTACAACGGTAACACAACAACCTCTAATATCACTACGGGCGAGATTTTGGAGGTGCTTTCCGCGAGCAAGACCGCTGTCGTAGACGAATATTCGAGCGGTGATGCCGTAACATATGTGGTGAGTATTATAAACTCGGGGGCTTCTGCGTTTTCAGGACTTACGCTTACAGACAACCTCGGCGAGTACACTTCCGGAGCGCTTACTCTTGTGCCGCTGACGTATACGGAAGGCTCTTTGCAGTATTACGAAAACGGTGTTTTACGCCCCGCCCCCACTGTTACCGCCGAAAATCCTCTTACTATAACGGGAATTTCCGTGCCGGCACGCGGTAACGCTACAATAATTTACGAGGCACGCACAAACGGTTTTGCGCCTATCGGTGTGGGCGGAAGCATTACGAACACGGCGGTTATTTCGGGCACCAACGTTTCACCCGTTACGGTTGAAGAAACAATCGGTGCAAGCGAAGAGGCTCGTCTTACCATAAGCAAATCGCTTTCCCCCGCAACGGTTACGGAAAACGGCGTGATAACTTATACGTTTATTATTCAGAACAGTGGCAACACGGCGGCGGTAGCGACAGATAACGTAACTGTTACAGACACTTTCAACCCCATACTCGGAGGCATTACTGTTGCGTTTAACGGCGAAACCTGGGCAGAAACAACAAACTACACTTATAATGAAACGACGGGTGTTTTCGCGACGGTTCCAGGGCAAATAACAGTTCCTGCGGCAACTTACACGCAGGAGCCGACAAGCGGCGCGGTTATAGTTAACCCCGGCGTAAGCGTACTTACGGTAACGGGCACTGTGTAGATTTCAGAAGATTTTCAGCGAGAGTTATAATGGAAAAACGCAGGAGGTGAATCCTGCGTTTTCTTCATATTCTGCCTTTTAAAATAGCAATAGCTTCTTTTGTGTCATCTTCATCGAGCCCGCCGCGCAGGGAAGAAGTGCGCACAAAATGACCTTCTAAAAAGTCGTCTTCCAAAAACATATCGTCGAGCACGACGAAATTTGTAACATCGGGGTTATCTGTGAGCCAAGTTTGTATTTCTTCTTCGCGGGAGTATCCGAGGCGCGGGGTTTTGTCGTATACGGAAAGGCCGTATTCGGAAAATATTTCATTTATTTCCTTACCTATATCGTCGCATTCTTCGGCGTTGGCGCTCCAATGTGTGCGCCAAGACGTTGTAAGCACTATTTTTGCGTGGCACGCATCTGCAATATCTTTTAAAAGTGTAAGACAACGCGGGTCAAGCAAGATGCCGAAAGAGCCGTGTGTGCGTATATATCTATCGGAGTTGAGAACCCCATCAAAATCCAGAAAAATAATATTCATATGCCAAGCCTCCTGATTGTTTTTCGTTAATATTTTAACATATTGACAAGATATAATCAAGTAAAAAGAAAATATATAGTTAGCTTTAGCATAACTTTTGTATTGACAATCAATTTGAAATATGTTATACTGCAAAAAAAGCGACGTAAAATATCTTATTTTTTTGATTCGCGGTTAGCTATGGCTAACTTTTTGGGAGGAAATATGACATCGGCAGAGCTTAGGTATTTAATTGCAGCAGACGAGCTTTACGACGGCAAACACGGCGTGAAGCTTATAGAAATTGCGGCGGAACGCGGCGTATCCAAGGTAAGCGTGTACAGGGCGGTAGAACGCCTTGAAAAAAACGGCTATATCGAAAGAAACGACAAAAACAAGGTTGTTTTAACAGAGCACGGCAAAAAACAGCTTGCGGACTATATGGAAATAATAGCTTTTATAAGTTCGCACCTTGAAAAACAGTGCGGTATACCGAAAGAAATCGCATATGATGACTCTCTTGATGCGGCTTGCGCTTTCAGCGACGTTAGCCGTGCAAGTATTGCCCAAATTTTGAAATCAGGGCAGTTGGAATGTAAAAATAAAATAACGGAGGTTTCTAAAAATGATTGACAAAGAGCTATTCCGCCTCCTCGGCGGAAACAAAAAGTATATCTATATGGCTGTTGCCGTTATGGTACTTGGTCTTATAGCCAACATCGGGGTTACGGCTTGCGTATGCTATGCCGTTTACCTTCTTACACAGGGCGCGGGGCTTGCGGAATACTTTTTACCCTTTGGCGGCGCGGCGCTTTGTATGCTTGTGCGCTACACTGCAACGAGGGTTTCTGGAGATATAAAAGACATTCTCGGCAGAAAAGTAAAGAAAGACCTGCGCGAAAAGGTTTACAATAAAATTGTAAAGCTCGGCGTGCGCTCCACCGACGGTATGAGTATGGCGGGTCTTACGCAGGTTTCTATGGAGGGTGTGGAGCAGCTCGACCTCTACTATTCTTCATATATTCCGCAGTTTTTCTATGCGATGATGGCGCCGTTTATACTTTTCTTCATCTGTTTTCCCATAGATTATCGCGTGGCGCTCGTGCTTCTCGCTTGCGTGCCGCTTATACCCGTTTCCATTATCGCGGTTTCTAAATATGCAAAAAAGATTTTCGCGAAATACTGGGGAAAATACACCTCTATGGGCGATAGCTTCCTCGATAGCGTACAGGGGCTTAAGGAACTTAAAATTTTTAAGGCGGATGCGTCCCAACACAAAAAAATGAACGAAAATGCCGAAGAATTCCGTGTGATAACAATGAAAGTTCTCGTTATGCAGCTTGCCAGCACCACTATTATGGACTTGGTGGCGTACGGCGGTGCGGGCGCAGGTATTGCTTTTGCCATTACGGCGGTTATGGGTGGCAGTCTTGCACCCGTTCAGGCGCTCTTCCTCATTTTGGTGGCGGTTGAGTTCTTTTTGCCGCTTCGCGCATTCGGCAGCGCTTTCCACGTTGCTATGAACGGTGCGAGTGCGGGCAAAAAAATCATCTCCTTGCTCGACACACCCGACCCTGTTTGGGGCGA
>JAFTOK010000096.1 GCA_017463815.1 Clostridia bacterium
CGCGCCTTGATTGAGCCGCGCGCCGCTCTTGGAAGCCTCTCTCCGCTACGCTCCGTTCGGCTTCCAAGAGCATTGACTTAAACGAATGCAAAACTGTTACCAATCATCTTGCACAATTGTTTACAATCTTGCTCTTGACAGGGGACGTCGGTCCCTACAATATGCGATGTAATTCACTTTATTTCTTTCTCTGCAACATAACCTCGCAATGGGGCAAGGCGGGCGGGGAGATTTTGCCTTCTTCTATGGCGATTTCTATGATTTTTCCATACATATCCACAAACGTGCTGTGGCAACAGCGCGCGCAATCGTCGGCAAGATGTGCGGGGAAGAGCTTTTTGTAGCCTTTTACGTATTCCTCCACAATCGCCGTGTATTCGGGCATAAGCGGCGATAAGTGCTTTTCCGCGATTTCGCAGAAAGCGCTGTGGCTTTCGCGCGTGAAAGCGGGAATGGGCACGAAAAGTTCGCCGTTTTCGCGTTTTGTGAGAAATCCGTCGCGCAGGGCGCACGCGGCGTGTTCGCTATCCTCGGTTTTGCCGTGCGTGAGCAAATCTTCGCACACGTTTATATAAATGTCGTACATAAGTTTCGGGCGGAACTTGAATTTGCTAAAGCGGTAAATATAATAACCGTACGTTCCGCGCGAGCCCGTATTCATACACGCTTGTGAGCCTATGATGTCGCGGAAGTGGCGTGTATTGCCGTCGTTTGCTATATAGCGCCACGAAAAACCGTCGTAATTCTGCGGTATTTTTGGTAGCGGCATTTTATTGAAGCGGGAGGAGATATGGTTAAACGCCATAATGCCGTAGAGGAAGAAAAGCTCATCCTCGCTTTTTTCTGCGCGATAAAAATCAAGCCCTGCGGCTTCTTTTGCCACAGCCTGCAAAGCGGCGAGCATACGCCCGGCTATTGGCGCAACCGCCTTTTTCATATTTTCCTCGGCGTAAATACCGTGCTTATCGCTCCAGATTATAAAGTCCGTTTGGTATTTGCCGCGCGCGGGCTCCGTAACGGCGTTGCGTTTTACAAGGTTTGCAATTCTATCCTCCACGAAGTACGCGGGCACACCGCAGAGCGCGGAAAGTTCTTCTGCGTTTTTGGGCGATTCATAAGCATAGTAGAGAATGTTTTGCGAAAGCGCGTCGTCGATATATACGTTTGGGAACGGAATATTGTTGCAACCGTAGTTTCCGGAGCCGTAGATGTCTATGTTTAGCTTTTTCGGTCTTAATGCTGTTTCTTGCATATCGGTACACTCCTTTTTAAGTTTTTTTCTGCCTTCGGAAAGCCGCCACGTCACCGTGCCTTCGGGTATGGCGAGCTTTGCCGCTATTTCTTTTACGGAAAGGCAGTCGTAGTAGTACATAATGATAATATCCCTGTACATCGCGGAAAGGGCGGCGATTTTACCGCGCAAGGCGGCGTAGAGTTCCTCACTGGTGTCTTCTTCCTCTGCGGGAAGGCTCTCGGGCAAATCGTAAATGTAGAGCGCGCGCATTTTCCCCGCGCGGCGGGCAAACGTTTTCGCCTTGTTTTTCGCGATGCCCCAAAGCCACGGCTCAAAACGCGAATGGTCGCAGAGCTTCGGGAAATCCTTTACCGCGGTGAAAAGAATTTCCTGCGAAAGCTCGTCGGCTTCGTCGCGCGTGAACGTGTGCTTTACCGCGAAGCCGTAAATTCTGTCGATATACTGTTCTATTACGGAAATATCCATCGCTTCGACCTCCTTTCGCCCATAAAGTGCACCGAAAAAGCGTTTCATTGGGTGCTTTATAAAAATATTTTAAAATATTTTCCGAAAAAAATCAATAGGTGCGTTTTTTAGGGGCTTCCCCTTGAGGTAGCGAAGCGTCGCCGCGGTAGTGAATTAAAGCCTAAATGGCTTTCAGAGCCGTGGCGTGACCGAGCCGCAGTGAGACAGCTCCGCGAAGCGGTGATGAGGTGTCTTTGCACAAAAAATAAAGTGCGAAATTGAGCCGGGTAAAGCGATGGTACACCTCATCCGTCACTGCGTGCCACCTTCCCCTATCGCTGATGCTAGGGGAAGGCCAATCAGACCGTATTTTATTACTTAATCCGGTTCTGTTCACAAATTGTTTGCTCATTCAAAAATAGGTGCGTTTTTTTCACAGATTATTGCAATACGCGCGAATGTATGGTAAAATAATATATTATGATAACAATAAGGCTTTGAAAAAGAGGAACTGATTATGATACAAAACGGTGCGCCGACAGCGGCGGTATATACGCTCGGTTGCAGACTCAACCAATATGAATCCACGGCAATAGAAGAAACTCTCGCCGCGCGCGGGTTTCTTATCCTGCCTTTTTCCGAAAAATGCGACGTGTACATAATAAACACCTGCGCCGTTACGGAAGAAAGCGAAAAAAAATCGCGCAAGCTCATTCGCCGCGCGCACAGCGAAAACCCCGAGGCGTTCGTGATTGTGGCGGGGTGCGCTTCGCAGGTGCACAGCGACGTTATAGCGAAAATCCCCAGTGTTTCCTACGTTTGCGGCAACAGGAACAAGCTTTCCGCGGCGGAGGCGGCGTGTGCGCTCATTCGCGGCGAGGATTTAGCCGAAAAAACGAAAATCGAAGACGTGGAAAGCGCACCGCTTGAAAAAATGAGCATAAGCAGAAGCGAGCGCACGCGCGCTTTTGTGAAAATAGAGGACGGGTGCGACAACCATTGCACATACTGCATTATAAAGACCGCACGCGGCAACGTGGTTTCACGCCCCGCAGAGGAAATTGTGGCGGAAGTGGAAAAACTTTGCCGCGCAGGGTATGAAGAAGCCGTGCTCACGGGTGTGGAAACCGCCTCCTACGGCAAGGATTTCGGCGGGAAGTACTCTCTTGCCGACCTCATACGCGACGTGGCGGAGAAAACGCCCATAAAACGCATACGCCTCGGCTCGCTCGAACCTTCTATACTCAAAAAAGATTTTGTGGACGCACTTGCGAGCGAGAAAAAGTTTATGCCCAGCTTCCACCTCTCGCTTCAGAGCGGCAGCAACAAGGTGCTCGCGGATATGAAGCGCAAATATAACCGCGAAATTGTGCTCGCGGGTGTGGAATATATAAAATCGGTTATACCCGATGCCACGTTCACCTGCGATATTATCGCGGGGTTCCCCGGCGAGAGCGAGGCAGATTTTGCCGACACGTACGACATAGCGCGGAAAATAGGCTTTTTGCATATGCACGTTTTCCCGTTTTCCAAGCGAGAGGGCACACCCGCAGCGGTTATGCCGTGCCAGCTACCCGAGAGCGTGAAAAACGAGCGTGTGAAACGCCTTATGGAGCTTGACGAAGCGCTTCGCCGCGAAAACGCCGAGCGTTTTATCGGCAGAACGGTGGACGTGCTCTTTGAAACGGAGAAAGACGGCGTTTACACGGGTCACGCCCCGAATATGCTGGAGGTGTGCGCCGAAGCGGGCGAAGACGTGCGCGGCAAAATCGTGCCCGTAACGCTCTGCGGCTATGACGGCGAAAAAGCAATCGGGACAGTCGGTAAGAGATAAAAAATTTCTTGTTTTTTGCATTTTCAATCTTTACCTAAACAATCCCTCCGTCTTTCGCAAGCGAAATCCACCTCCCTTTGCACAAGGGAGGCTGAATAATTAAGGAAGAACTATAATGAAAACACTTATAATAAAAGAAAACGATGCGGGCAGAAGGCTCGATAAATTCCTCGCGGCGGCGCTCCCGCTTTTGCCCAAATCTATGATGTACAAATACATACGCCTTAAAAAAATCAAGGTCAACCGCAAGCGCGCCGAAATAGGGCAGATTCTCGAGCTTGGCGACACGGTGGAGCTTTTTATAAAGGAAGAATTTATGGAAAAGGAGCCCCCGCGCGACTTTTTCAAGAATATTCGTGCCACTTTCGGCGTGATATACGAGGACGAAAACCTCATTCTCTGCGATAAACCGGCGGGTTTGCTCTGCCACAGCGACGAGGAGGGCGAGCAGAACACGCTTGTAGAGCAGGTGAAGGCTTATCTCTGGCAAAAGGGTGAATACGTGCCCGAGGAAGAAAACTCCTTCGCGCCTGCGCTCTGCAACCGCATAGACCGCAACACGGCGGGCATTGTTATAGCGGCGAAAAACGCGCCGACCTTGCGCGTGATGAACGAAAAAATCAAAAAGAGAAGCGTGGCGAAATATTACCTGCTCGCCGTACACGGCAATATGGAGAAAAAGTCGGGCGAGCTTACTGGCTACATCTGGAAAGACGCGAAAAACAACAAGGTTACCGTCTACGAGCACGAGCCCAAGGGCAAGCGCGACGCAAAATATATTGTAACGCGCTACCGTGTGGTTGGCAAACACGAGCAGGGCGACGTGCTGGAGGCGGAGCTCGTTACGGGGCGCACGCACCAGATACGCGCGCATTTTGCCTCTGTGGGGCACCCGCTTGTGGGCGACGGTAAGTACGCCGTGAACCGCGACGACAGAAAAATGGGCTTTACGAGCCAGGAGCTTTACTCCTACAAGCTGGAATTTCTCGCGGACGAGCCCTCGCACCTCGATTACCTCGCGGGGAAAGTTTTTACCAGAGATATAAGCGATTTCCCGTTTGAAGTGAGAAGATAAATTATGTATTGTAATGGGCCTTCCCCTTGAGGGGAAGGTGGCATCTGAAAGATGACGGATGAGGTGTTTGTGTGATTTTTGTATATCAGACACCTCATCACCCGACCGGGTCGGGAGCTTCCCCTCAAGGGGAAGCCTTTTTTTATCGCCTAGGAAATTGCAAAAAAGGTTGTAAAAAAAGAAAAGGGATGGTATAATTGAAATACGAAAAAAATCGCGCAAGAAAAAGAGGTGAGAAAAACACCCCTGAAAGCGGTATTTTTTTGAGTCACCTTTAAAAGAAATGAAGTGCGAGTGAGGAAGTGGTGAGCCGAGCTGGTATATTAAGCGGAAGACCGTAGTTTTCTGAATTTTTCAATTAAAGGTGTGCCTTTAAGGCAGATTTCTAAAATAGTCATGGTATGACCACAACGGCATTTAATGGGGTCAAAGCCAAAAGACAGGAAAAGAGATGTTCTCCAAGCATTAAGCGAGGCAAGGAAGCATCTTTTTTCTTTTTTTATGAGAGGAAAAAGCAACTTGGAGTTTTTATGATTTTTAGCATATATACCATAGTAGCGAATCATTTTAAAATGCTTTTCGGGGATATGAGTTATGAGTTTTTTAATAAAATCATAAGCCGAAAGAGTTTCGACGATAAGCTTATCGTCTTCGTGCCTGTTGTAATGAAAAGTAACGTTGTTTCCATCATAATTATCAATCCGAGAAGAGGCGATAACCGGTCTGCCTAAATATCTCCCGATATATTTCAAAACATCTTTGCTATTTGTAATATTTGGTTTAGCATAAACATAGAAACCGTCTTTAAGTTCTTTGTACAAAGAGGATTTGACTTTTTTAAATGATTTACCAATGTGAAATTCCATTCTATTGAGTAAAGATAGGCGAAAGGAGTTACGAAGGAGATTGAAATTGAAGTGTTTAACAATTCTCCACGGAGTAAAATTTCCGGTGGCACCTTCGGAGAGAAGAACGTGAATATGAGGATTCCATTGAAGACTACGACCAAAAGTATGCAAGACGCAAACGAAACCGGGAACAAAATTTTCAGATTTACTTAGTTTTTTGAACATATACAGAATTGTATCGCGTACAGCATGAAATAGACAGTTCAGAAGATTTCTGTCTTTAAGAAAGTATATTCGTAATTCTTCAGGAATAGTAAAAACGCAGTGTCTATGGGTTGAATGAACTAATTTGAAAGAAATATTTGTAGAACGTTTTATTGAATAAAGATTTCCGCAAGAGGTGCAAAAACGGCTTTTACATCTAAACGGAAAAGCTCTTAAAGTTCCACAGTGTTCACAACCGTAGA
>JAFTOK010000097.1 GCA_017463815.1 Clostridia bacterium
CTACACCTTCGGCTGAGGCTCCTCCCGCGAGCACGAGCCACTAGTTATAAAGGAAAGTCAGGGGTCCGTTGTTATCGCACAGAGCTTTGCGCGCATATTCTACCGCACCGCAATACACATCGGTCTTCCCATCGTGGAATGCCCCGAAGCAGTTGACGAAATAAACGAAGGCGACGTGCTTTCCTGCGACCTCACGGCAGGCGTGATTACCAATACGACCACGGGCAAGCAGTACAAAACCGCGCCCTTCCCCGCATTCATCAACTCCATTATCGAGGCGGGCGGCCTTATCGAAGCCATCAAACAGGGCAAAATAAAATAATCGAGCTATTTCCGGGCTTCCCCTTGAGGGGAAGGCCTCACTCACAAATATATTTATAATATTTTAGAGGTGTACCTATAATGAATTACAATATAGCACTCCTTCGCGGCGACGGCATCGGCCCCGAAATCGTCGACAGCGCTTGCGAAGTTCTCACAAAAGTCGGTGAAATCTACGGTCATACGTTCAATTTCACACCCTATCTTATCGGCGGCGCGGCTATTGACGCGTGCGGCGAAGGCTTGCCCAAAGAAACGGTAGAAGGCTGCCTTGCCTCCGACAGCGTGCTTCTCGGCGCGGTTGGCGGCCCGAAATGGGATACGCTCCCCGGTAACAAGCGCCCCGAAAAAGCGCTCCTCGGCATTCGCTCCGCGCTCGGTCTTTACACAAACATCCGCCCCGCAAAGCTCTTCTCCGCTATGGCAGACGCTTGCCTGCTCCGCAAGGACGTGGCTGAAAAAGGTGTGGACATCGTTATGATACGCGAGCTCACGGGCGGCATCTACTTCGGCGAACGCGGCAGACGCGAAGGCAAATACGGCCCCGAAGCATACGACACGGAAGCATACAGCGTTATGGAAATCGAAAGAATCGCACACGTTGCGTTCAAAACGGCTATGCTCCGCAGAAAGAAAGTCGTAAGCATAGACAAAGCAAACGTTCTCGAAAGCTCCAGACTTTGGAGAGAAACGGTTCACCGCATTGCAGAGCAGTACCCCGAGGTTGAATGCACGGATATGCTCGTGGACAACGCGGCTATGCAGCTTATCAAGAACCCCGCGCAGTTCGACGTTGTTGTAACGACGAATATGTTCGGCGACATTCTTTCCGACGAATGCTCGCAGATTACGGGCTCTATCGGTCTTCTCCCCTCCGCCTCCCTCGGCGACACAACCTGCGGTATGTACGAGCCCATTCACGGCTCCGCGCCCGACATCGCGGGCCAGAACAAGGCAAACCCCATCGCCACGATTCTTTCCGCGGCAATGATGCTCCGCTACTCCTTCGGCCTTGAGAAAGAAGCCGTTGCGATTGAAACGGCGATTGAAGATATGCTCAACGACGGCTGGCGCACGGGCGACATTCTCGGCGCTTCCGACGCAACACCCCTTTCCTGCACGGAAACAACGGCAAAAGTTATTGAATATCTTAAATAACGAAAGTGAAGTGTATTAAAATGCTTAACATCAAAATAGAAAAAACAACCACACCCAAAAGAATCCCCGCAAAGGGCGAAACGCTCGGTTTCGGTAAAATCTTCACAGACCATATGTTTATGATGAACTATACCGAAGGCACAGGCTGGCACGACGCACGCATCGTGCCCTACCAGAACCTTTCCCTCGACCCCTCCTCTATGGTTTTCCACTACGGCCAGGAAATGTTCGAAGGCCTTAAGGCTTACAAAACGGAAGACGGCAAAACTTGCCTTTTCCGCCCCGATATGAACGCAAAGCGCACGAACGATACAAACAAGCGCCTTTGCATTCCCGAGCTCCCCGTTGAAGATTTTGTAGAAGCGGTTAAAGCTATCGTAAAAGTTGACGAGGCTTGGATTCCCACAGACCCCGGCACATCCCTCTACATCCGCCCCTTTATCATCGCAACAGACGCATTCCTCGGCGTTGCCCCCTCTAAAACGTACCTCTTCATCATCATTCTCTCCCCCAGCGGCGCATACTACGAAAGCGGCCTTGCACCCGTTGGTATCTGGATAGAAGACGAATTCGTTCGCGCGGTACGCGGCGGTATGGGCTACACAAAAACGGGCGGCAACTATGCTTGCAGCCTTGCAGCACAGGTTAAAGCGCACGACGCGGGCTACTCTCAGGTGCTCTGGCTCGACGGTGTAGAGCGCAAATACATCGAAGAAGTGGGCGCTATGAACATCTTCTTCAAAATCGACGGTAAGGTTGTTACACCTATGCTCAACGGCAGCATTCTCCCCGGTGTAACGAGAAATTCCGTAATTCAGCTTTGCAAAGCTTGGGGCGTTCCCGTGGAAGAACGCAAAATCTCCGTAGACGAGCTTCTCGAAGCGCAGGCGGCAGGCAAGCTCGAAGAAATCTTCGGCACGGGTACAGCGGCTGTTATCTCCCCCGTTGGCAAGCTCCGCTACAAAGACGACGTTATGCTCATCAACGGCGGCGAAATCGGCGAGCTCAGCCAGAAGATTTACGATACGGTTACGGGCATTCAGCTCGGCAAGCTCGACGACCCGTTCGGCTGGAGAGTCGTTGTAGAATAAACAAAACAAAAATTCCTCTGAAAAATCAGAGGAATTTTTTGCATCAAAAAATCTTTATTATTTGTTATAAACGAACGTGAAATCTTCCCACGGAATGTTAACCGCCGCTTTTTCGCAGATGATTTTGTCAACGTGCATAAGCAAGGGGAAATCTGCCGTGTCGAGCACGCCCTTTTCGGCGCATTTCTTAACGGCTCTTGCAACGCGTTCTGCCACGACAAGGCTTTCGAGCGTCACGCCGTTGAGCTCGGCTTTCGCTTCGTCTATGTTAAGCCCTCTGCCGAGAAGTATGCCTACAAGGCGAGTTCTGCCGCCATAAACGGTAACGTAAAGGTCGCCCGCGCCCACCGTAAGGTTTTCGAGTGTTGCCGTGCCCTGATATTCAAAGAGCTTGTACATTTCCTTTATGCTCTGACCGAACACAGCCGCCTGCGAGTTAAAATGGAGTTCGCTTTCTATGCCGAAATTTTTCTGGTTTACGCCGATTGTGAGCGCTATGCCGAGCGCATAGCCGTTTTTAAGCGCAACCGCGCTCTCTATGCCGAGAACGTCTGTGGAAAGGCTGATGTGGTAATAGTCTGTAGCCATAATCGCGCGGAGCTTTTCGAGTGTTGCCATATCTTCGCCGCAGAACGCAACCTCCGTCTGGTCGTGCGCCACAAGCTCGTAGCTCGTGCAGGGGCCGCCGATGGCGTTGAGGGAAAGTTTTTTGCCTATTTTATCAAGCTTCTGCTTCCAAACCTGGGGGTAGCAGAGGAGCTTGCCGTCCTCCGTGTCCATAAGTCCTTTGGTAACCGTGAGCACGGGGATATTTTCGGGGATAATGGGAAGTATAACGTCGCCAAACCAATCCACACCAAAGCTGCTTACGCCGCCTATAATCATATCCGCGCCGTCAATTGCCGCTTTCACGTCTTCTATCTGGTAATATTTGATACCTGCGGGAAAATCCTTTGTGAATTTGGGGTGGCGCCCCGTTTTTGCGGAAGTTTCTATAATTTCGCGGTCGAGATGTGTACCTACAAGGCGAACCTCGTGACCGTTTTCTCTTGCGGGAAACGCGAGGGCAGAGCCCATCATACCCGCGCCGATGATTGTTACAATAGCCATAATTGCTTTCCTCCTTATTGCAAACAAGCAATATTTTTAACTTTATTTTTATTATTATATCTCTGTTTATAGCACGTGTCAATGCGTAATAAAAAACTTTTTCAAAAAAATTCAAACTTTTTTCAAAAAAGGTATTGACAAAATACATTTTGGTGGTATAATGATATGGCGTGCAAGCGAAAGCGTACTGTTTTTGAAACAAAAAACCAATGCGCTTTACAGCTTTTTAGATAAAGCTTGACTGCAATAGCGGTCTTGCGACATAGAAAAGTCCACGGGAGCAACTATAGGGCTTCCGTTTTTTTAATGCAAAAAACAGAGAATGCGAAAATTCTCTGTTTTTCTTTTTATTCAAATTCTTTGCAAAATCTGCCGTTTTGCATAATGGGCACGGCTTTGCCGTTCTCGTAGCCTACGATGGAAAGGTCGTCTGCCCCAATCATAAAATCAACGTGCACGCGGCTTTCGTTTATACCCAGAGCGCGGCATTCCTCCAGCGTACGGTTTTCATAACCGTCCACCGTATCCGTATAGCCCGAGCCGAGCGCCACGTGGCAGCTCGCATTTTCATCGAAAAGCGTATTGTAGAAAAGTATTCCCTGCGCCGCTATGGCGTTGCCCTGCGGCACGAACGCGACTTCGCCGAGGCGGCGTGCGCCCGCATCTGTGGCAAGCAACTGAGCGAGCACGTCTGCGCCTTTTTCCGCCGCAAAATCCACGACCTCGCCGCCGCGGAAAGTGAACGAAAAACCGTCTATGATATGCCCGTTATACGAAAGCGGCATCGTGGAAACGAGTGTTCCCTCCGCCTTGCCCGCCATAGGGCTTATAAAAATTTCTTCCGTGGGCAAATTGGGGTTAAAATATTTGCCCGTTTTGGTGTATTCCCCGCCGCCGCAGAAATGCGTTTCGGGTATGAGCCACACGCGGAAATCCGTGCCGTTTGCGCTCTTGTATTCGAGGTATTCAAACTTGTGTTTGTTAAGCCGTTCGCATCTTGTATGGAACTCCTCGTCGTGCTTGCGCCAAGCGTCTACGGGGTCGCCCTCCTCGCGCACCATAACGCTCGCGAGAATCGCCGCGAGCAGTTTTTCGCACGCCGCATCCTCCGTTTCATTTGGGAAGACAGCCTTCGCCCAAGCGGGCGCGGGGTATGCCGCAACACACCATTTTTCGTTGCCCTCTACCGTATCGAGGTACTTTTTGAACTTTTTGTAGGTGTGCGTACGCACCTTTTCATATTTCGCCATATCGAGCCCCGCCATAGCGTCGGGCGCATCGCTTATGACGTGTATGCGCGTGGGCATTTTCGCCGCTCTTTCGCGCATTTTCGCCGTCTGCCAAGCAGGAATTTTTTTAAGCGAAGCGAGCGTGCGGTGCTTGTAGGCAAGCTTTGTAAGCTCGTCGCTCCCCCATTCCACGCGCACCTCAGAAGCGCCCGCAAGGTAGCATTCCTCTGTGAGCACGGTGATAAATTTGTGGATTTCCACATCGCTGTGAATCACCACGGGCTCGCCTGCCTCTATGTTCGCGCCGACGCGAGCAATCAGGCGGGCGTATTTTTGTATAAGTTCGTTATTCAAACGCTTATTCTCCTTTTTTGGGAACCTTTATTACGTTACCTTTTTCGTCAACGAACGTGGTGTTTTCGAGCTGAAGCCCGAAGTTGCGGCGGAAGATTGCGCGGAATTCATCGCGCAGTCTTGCCTGCTCTGCTTTTTCTTCCTCCGTAAGGCCAACGGTCTTGGATTTACGGGAAAGCTCGTTTATTCTGTCTGTAAGCGCGCTCATTTTTATTCCTCGATGATTGTAACGGATTTCATCTTCTGCTCGCGAAGGGGTTTATCCGCAAAGTTTGTGCGAACCATTGCGATTTCGTCGAGAACGTCGAAGCCTTCCGTCATCTTGCCGAATGCGGCATACTGACCGTCGAGGTGGGGTGCGTCTGCGTGCATAATGAAGAACTGGGAGCCTGCGGAGTTGGGGTCGTATGCGCGCGCCATAGAAATAACGCCGCGCGTGTGTTTAAGGTCGTTGGGCACGCCGTTTGCCGCGAATTCGCCCTTGATTGTGTGGCCGGGGCCGCCCATACCCGTGCCCGTGGGGTCGCCGCCCTGAATCATAAAGCCCGCGATTACACGGTGGAATATGATGCCGTTATAGAAGCCTTTTTTCGCAAGGTCTGCGAAGTTTTTTACAGAGATAGGTGCTTTTTCGGGGTAAAGCTCAAGTGTCATTTTACCGCCGTTTTCCATTTCGATTATAGCTTTCATTTTTTATACCGTCCTTAAAAAATTTGTTTTGTAATATTATATCACCTTGTTTTCCGAATTACAATCCTTTTTTATCACGGTAAACACAAAAATATACGCACAAAAGAGCAGAAGCGCAAAGTTTACGCCGCTATAGAAGAAAATATACACGGCAATCACCCACGCGGCAAAAAGGCAGGCATAGGAAAGCGCCGAGCAAACGCGCGCCCCCGCACGCTCGCCGAACAGAGAGGAAACGGAAGCCCCTATTATACGCCCGCCGTCGAACCCCTCGAAAGGCAAAAGGTTTATAAGCCCCAGAAAGAGCGAAAACGAAAGCACCTCGCCGCCGAAAGCGCCGCCGCAAAAATGCCCGAGCGCGGCAAAGGCAAAGCTCGCCAAAGGGCCCGCGGCGGCGACAAACGCCTCCTCGCCATACGTTTTCGGTGCGGAAAAACCGAGGCTTATGCCGAAGGCGGTTATGCGCACGCGCTCCGTTTTTCCGCCGCACAGCTTAACCGCCGCAAGATGCGCAAGCTCGTGTACGAGCACGGAACAAACCACCGCCACACGCGCGGTGAGCTCCCAGGAAAAAAAGAGCAGGAAAAGCCCTGCCGGCGCAAAAGGTTCTATGTAAAAAGAGATTTTTTTCATATGTTCAGACCAATGTCGGTTTTATGTATTATCGGGACATCGAAGGCGTCGTCCCATACCACCTTGTTTCGGTTAAAAATTTACGTTTCTGAGCCTCCATCTCCGAGGGAGGGGGACCGCACGGGGTCCTCAAATAACGCGAAGCATTGTTTGGGGTTCTCGGGGTGCGGTGGAAGGAGTTACCAAAGATAAACAAATTTATTTTTTACAAAACTTTAAGTGCACGCCCACTCCTTCAGTCTTCGCCTTTGAGGCGAAGCCAGCTCCCTCCCGGAGGGAGCCTTAGGGTTAGTAAATGCGAGATAATAAATGTCAACTTTTTGTTGAAACAATGCCCCGCCGTTCCCTACTTTTCAATTCTTCGCTCTGCACTCTTCATTTTGCACAATATTCTTCACAATCACCACGGCTATGGGCATAAACATAAGCCCCGTTACGCCGAAGAAGCGATAGCCTACGTACACCGCCGCGAGATTTACAAGCGGATGCACGCCGAGCTGACCGCCCATTATCTTCGGCTCTGCCACCTGCCGAACGAGCGACGCTGTGCCCCACAAAACGCACATACCCAAACCGAGCCGAAAATCGCCCGTAGCAAAGGCGAAAACCGCATAAGGCAGAAGTACCGCCCCGCTGCCCAAAGCGGGCAGAGCGTCCACAAACGCCGCCAAAACGGCAAAAAGACAAGCGTACTCCACGCCGAGCAACAAAAAGCCGACGGTAAAGACAATAGCCACAAGCAAAAAGAGCAGAAACACGGCGCGCAGATATTTTGCCGCCGCGCGAAAAGCCGCGCCGGGTACGCGCAAAAGCGGCGCAAACGAGGAACGCGCCATATTTTTTCGCGCAAAATCGCGCAGTTTATCGTAGTCCAGGCAAAAATAAACGCAGGAAATAAACGTGGCGGTAAGGAAGAAAAGCAGCTTCGGCACGCCCGCAAACACCGCGCCGAGAAACGCGGGAATGCTTGTGGTAAGCGCGGAAATAAGGCTCTTTGCCCCCTCTGTAAGCAAGGAAGAAAAGCTTTCTCTGAAGTCCTCTGCGCCGAGGGGCAAAAAGCGTGCAAAGAACGCCTCTGCCCGCTCCGCAAACGCCACCACGCGCGCAAGAAGCTCCTCGCGCGCGTCTGCAATACCGCGCACAAACTCCGAAAGCTCGAAAACCAGCTTATACGAGGCAAACCCGAGCGCAAGCGCCGCCAAAATGAAAAAGGAAAGCCCCAAAACAAGCGAAAACACACGCTTGCTCCCGCCCGTGCGCCGCGCCAGAAGCTCTGCATTTTTCTGCACGGAGGCGGCAAGAAAGAAGGCTAGAGCGAACGGCAAAACCGCAGAAAGAGCGTACTCAAAGAAAAAATACGTTCCGAAAACTGCTATAAGTATATAAAAAGCAAGATAAAGCACTTTTTTGTGCGCCTCTTTCGGCAAAAGTTCCACACGTTCACCCCCTCGCCTACATAATATATGTAAAAGCCGCGCTTTATATGCAAAACAAAACGGCGCGGCAAAATTTATTTGAAAGGGTGATTTTTTGGAAATATACACAGTAAAGCCCGGCGACACGCTCTATTCCGTCGCCCGCGAAACGGGTGTCAGCGCAAATTTCATCGCCATTTGGAACGCCATACCTGCGCCGTACACGCTTGTGGTGGGGCAAAGCCTGCTCATTTTAACGCCGAGCACCGTATACACCGTGCGCGAGGGCGACACGTACGACGCCATCTCTGCCCGCACTGGTGTGGCAAAACGCAAAATTTTCGCAAACAACCCGCAAACGTACGGCGGCACAGCCCCACTTTACGCGGGGCAGACGCTTGTGCTCGCATTTGAGGAAGAGCCTGCCGCAAGTACCGCTTTCACAGGATACGCCTACCCGTTTATAGAAAACAGGCTCCTGCGCTATGCCGTGCCGTACCTTTCCGCGCTCATACCGTTCACATACGGCTTTACGCCCACGGGCGCGCTCGTACCGCTCGATGACGAAGCGCTTATATCTGCGGCAAAAAACGTGGGCACTCAGGCGCTTATGCACCTTTCCACGCTTACGGAAAACGGGAGCTTTTCCGCAGAGCGCGCGGCGGCACTTTTCAGGAACCCTGCCGCTATGGATACGCTCGCGCGGAACGTGCTCGCCGAAATAGAGGAAAAGGGGTATTCGGGGCTGGATATAGACTTTGAGTTCATTCCGCCCGAAACGGCGCAAAGCTACGCCGATTTTATCGCCCGCCTTCGCGCCCTTCTCTCGCCGCAGGGATACGTGGTTATCGCCGCGCTCGCCCCCAAAGCCAGCCGCGAGCAAAAGGGCGTGCTTTACGAGGGGCACGACTACGCGCTTATCGGCGCGGCGGCAGACTACGTTCTGCTTATGACGTACGAATGGGGCTACACTTACGGCCCGCCTATGGCGGTAGCGCCCATACCCGCCGTGCGTAGCGTGCTGGACTATGCCGTGAGCGAAATTCCGCGTGAGAAAATTTATATGGGCATTCCCAACTACGGCTACGATTGGATTTTGCCCTATAAGCAGGGATATTCGCGCGCCACTTCCATAGGCAACGACGAGGCGGTGGACATTGCCCGCCGTTTTGGCGCGGAAATAAAATTTGACGAAACCGCAAAGGCGCCGTACTTTTCATATTATAACGCGGGCGAGCAGCACGAGGTATGGTTTGAGGACGCGCGAAGTATGCAGGCAAAATTCGCGCTTATTCGCGAATATGGCTTCGCAGGGGGCGGATATTGGAACGTTATGCGCCAATTTAACCAAGGATTTATGCTTCAGAGCGCGATATTTGATACAATTTTTCCATATTGACACAATCGAAGAAGTGTGCTATACTTATTAAATACGGAAGGCAAGACACAATATTTTGTATTTTTCTTTCCGTGCAAAAGCGTACCCCGGCAAAAGCCTTTAAAAAATAATTGAACAAAAAAATCGGCTGTCTTTTCAACCGATTTTTTTGCGCCAAATAATCAAAAAAATGATAGATTTCGATTGAAACCTATCATTTTTTATTTTACAGCATAGGCGCAAAGGTGCGCAAAATGGAATCTATTATTCTGCCCGCAAGCGTGCGCTTGGGGAAGCCCTTTTCCACCGCCCTGCACTCTTTCATCATAGCAAGGTTATCGTCGCGCACGGTGTGCGCAATGCCCGTGCCCGTCATAAGCACGCCGCATTCAAAATGCAGATACAGGCTGCGGAAATCCATATTGATTGTGCCCACAACCGTTATTCTGTCGTCGCAGACGATGGATTTTGCGTGTACAAACCCGGGGATGTATTCGTATATCTTCACTCCCGCTTCGAGAAGCGTGGGATAATACGAGCGCGTAAGGCGGTATATCATCTTCTTGTCGGGTATGCCCGGGGTGATGAGGCGCACGTCCACGCCGCGCTTTGCCGCACGGATAAGGGCGTTTTTCATCTCGTCATCGGGCACGAGGTACGGCGTACAGATGTACACGTACTTTTCCGCCTGGGAAATTATGTCTACGTACACGTTCTGCGAAATAGCCTCGTCGTCCAAGGGGTTATCGCTGAAGGGCTGAACGAAGCCCTTGCCCGAAAAGCTTTCCACGTGGTACCTCTCGGGGCGGTATATGTCGAAATCCTCTTTCGTGCCGCGCAAAACGTTCCACATTTGCAGGAACATATAGGTAAGGTTCCACGTTGCCTTGCCGTGGAGCATTACGGCGGTATCCTTCCAATAGCCAAAGGGGCTTTTTATGTTCATATATTCATCTGCAAGGTTTATGCCGCCCGTGAACGACGTGTGACCGTCCACCACAAGTATTTTTCTGTGGTCGCGGTTGTTCATAACCACGCTTATAAACGGCACGAACGGGTTGAACGCCGTGCATTTTATGCCCATAGATTCCAGCTTGAAATTATAACCCGTGGGCAGCTTGCCCACGCACCCCATATCGTCGTAGATTACACGCACGTCCACCCCTGCCGCCGCTTTCCGCGCAAGTATTTCGAGTATGGAGTTCCAAACCTCGCCCTCCTCGATTATGAAATATTCGAGGAAGATAAAATGCTCTGCCTTTTCCAGCTCCGCAATAATGTACGGGAACATTTCCTCGCCGGAGGCAAAATATTTTGCCTCTGTACTACCGCAAACGGGGTAGCCCATATCGCAGAGGTAGCGCGCACGCGTGGCATCGCGGGAAGGCATTGCATCGAGCACACCCTCCTCTTGCTTCAGGTTTTCCGTAACAAGCTCTTCCGTCTTTTTAAACCGTTTGCGCAAATATTTGCTCGGGCGCTTGTTGGCATAGAGCAAATATATAAGCACGCCAAAGAGCGGAAAAACCATTATCGGCACAATCCAGGCGATTTTGTATGCGGGGTTATTTTCTCTGTTTATAATATAGATAACTACGCAAAGCCCTATCACATAGAAAAAAGTATTAAGCACGGGGAAAATCAGCGCCGTGCTGTACACAAGCCCCACGCCCCACGCCATCTGCACGGCGATTATGAGCATCGTGAGCACCTTGCGGTTTATAACTTTACTAAGCAGTTTTTTCATTTGTTATTTAACGGCGAATATCTCTGTGGTGGAGGGGGATTCTTCTACCTCGATTTCCGCAAATTTTTCTTTGACCATCTCATAGAGTTTTGAAAGCACGGGGCGCTCCGTGTGGTAATGCCCCGCCGTTACAAGGCACAGCCCTGCGGCTTTTGCCTCCAACATCACGTTATACGTTACCTCGCCCGTCACAAGCACGTCTGCCCCCGCCGAAATAGCACTGCCAACAAAATCCTTACCGCCTCCGCCGAGCACGGCTACCCTTTGCACCATCGGTTTGGCGCAGATTGCCGTCACCATAGGGGACGAGAGCGCCTCGCTCACTCCGGCGCAAAACTCGCGGAAGTCTGCGGGAGCGGGAAGCACGCCTATTCTACCGAGCTTTTCGCCCTCGGGCCCGAACGGCACCGTGTTTATAATGCCGAGCTTTTCGGCAAGCACGTCGTTAACGCCGCCTTCGCGCGCGTCCAAGCGCGTGTGAAAGCTCATAACAGCCACGTTGTTCTTCGCCAAAAAAAGCGCTTTTCTAGCCGTAGGCTCCAAAGAGGTGAGCGAGCGAAGCGGCGAAAAGAGCATCGGGTGGTGCGTTATCACGGCATCGAAACCGTTTGCCACGGCATATTCCGCCACGGCATCTGTCGCGTCGAGCGCGAGAAGCACCCTTTTAGCGGGCGCAAACGCGTCGGCGCACACCATAAGCCCGTCGTTATCCCATTCGCACGAAAGCGAGCGTGGTATTTCTCTATCCAAATAATCATAAAGTTCTTTTATCGTAGGCATTTTTCTTTCCTCCTCCTGAATTCTTCATTCCGCACTCTGCATTCTGAGTTCTTCCAGTAGCGCTTCCTCCGCGCCCGTGTCTGCGCCGCCCGTGCGCATACCCGCGATTTTCTTGCGCAGCGCCGCCGCCTGCTTTTCGCAGAAAGCCGAAAAGAGCGCTCTGTCGCGCGTTTTGTTCGCTATATTCTTTTCCCCGAGCAAGAGAGAAAGCTCGCTCACAGAGCGTTTTTCGCCGCTGTATTCGGCACATATGATTTCATATATGCGTTCGTCCTCGCGCGCGAGTTTTTCATCTCTTATATCAAAGCCGTTTGCATAAAGATATGCGCGCAGGTCGGGCACGTTGCGCATAGGTTGCAAAATAAGGCGGACGTCGGCCGATTTTATCCCCTCTGCCTTTTCAAGTATTTCGCATATGAGCGCGCCGCCCATTCCCGCGATAACAATATCCGTTTTTTCGCGCGGCACAAAGCCTGCAAGGCCGTCGGCGCGTTTAACCTCTATCATATCGGCAAAGCCGTTTTCCGCAATATGCACGCGGGCGCTTTCGCACGGCCCTTCGTGTATATCGGAGGCAAGGCACGCGCGTATTCTGCCGTTTTCGGCAAGATAAATGGGCAAATATGCGTGGTCCGTACCCACATCGCAAAGATACGCCCCTTCGCGCACGAAAGACGCGACAGCCAGAAGTCTTGCTGTAATTTCCATATGTAGTTACCTTTCAAAGAAATCCCTCTTTCCCGCGCAGAGCGGAAAAGGGGGATTTGTGTCGTTTCTCAGATTGAATTATTTCGCGAGAAATGCGTTGATTTTAGCAACGAGCTCGTCTGCGTCCGTGCCGTGAACAGCGCAAGCCATTTCAATGCTTTCGCCGCGTGCGGAAGGGCAACCGAGGCAGTGCATACCGATTTCAAAGAAAAACTGTGCTGTTTCGGGAGCCATATCGAGAACGTCGCCGATGATAGAATTTTTTGTTACCTGCATTGTATAATTCCTCCGTTTAAATATAAAGATACAACTATAATTATACTTTCTTAAAAGCTCGTTGTCAATACATTTTTTCTTGTTTTTTGACGTTTCAGGCTCCCAAAAGCCAAATTATGTAAAATCTGCACAAAGAGGACTCTTTTTTTTCTCTGTTGTTTGCGGAAAATATACAATTTAAATTCTTGTAAAACAAATGGTTTTACTATATAATAAATATCGTGAACGGATTTTTTTCGAAAAATCCTTTATAGATTTTTTCATATTAAGGAGCGTATACACTATGGCTAAAACTCTCGCACAAGATATTAGAAACATATGCTTGCTCGGTCACTCCGGCGCAGGTAAAACAAGTATTGCGGAAGCAATGCTCTATATAGCCAACCGCACAGACAGACTCGGCAAAGTAAGCGAAGGCAACACCGTTTGCGATTTCGACGCAGAATCTGTTAAAAGAGGCTTCTCCGTTTGTTCTTCCGTGGCAAACCTTACGTGGAAAGACGCAAAAATCAACCTTATCGACACCCCCGGATATTTCGATTTCTCCGGCGGTATTCTGGAGGCTCTGCGCGTAGCGGCTTCCGCGCTCATCGTTGTAGACGGTGTGGCAGGTGTTGAAGTAGGTACGGAAATCGCGCTTGACCGCGCAAACGAAGCAGACGTTCCGCACGCATTCGTTATAAACAAAGTAGACGACCCTGCGGTTAAATTTGAAAAAGTTTTCAAGCAGATTCGCGATACGTTCGGCCACGCGGCTTGCCCCATTTACCTCCCCGTAAACGAAGTTAAGGGCAAAGAAGGCATAATCGACCTTATCAACCTCTGCAAATATACATACAAAGCAGACGGCACAGGCACGCGCCAGCAGACGGAAATCGCCGAAGAATATTCCGCTAAAGTAGACCTCTACCGCAATATGCTTATGGAATCGCTCGCTGAAACGAGCGACGAGCTTATGGAAAAATTCTTTGAAGGCGAAGCGTTCACCGCAGAAGAAATCAACGAAGCGCTTACAAAAGGCTTCCTCGCGGGCACGATTGCACCCGTTATCCCCGTTTCCGCCACAAACCTCTGGGGTATCCGCTTGCTCCTCGACACAATAGTAGACACATTCCCCAGCCCCATTTCCCGCCGCGCGGAAAAGATTATGACAGATGAAGGTATGAAATACTTCCGTATTACCGAAACGGGCAACACTTCCATATTGGTGTTCAAAACCGTTGCAGACCCGTTCGTAGGCAAAATGTCCTACTTCAAGGTTATGACGGGCGAGCTCAAAAAAGACACCGTTCTCAACAACCTCACAACGGGCGGCACGGAAAAGATTTCCCGCATATACACCCTCTGCGGCAAAAAACAGACGGAAGTTGACTCGCTTTGCGCGGGCGACATCGGTATGACAGCGAAGCTTGCCGACACAAACACGAACGACACGCTTTCCACAAACCCGAATATGTACAAATACACGGCAATCAAATTCCCCACCTCCTTTATGCAGATGGCTGTTAAGCCCAAAACAAAAGGCGACGAAGACAAAATTGCCGCAGGTATTGCAAGACTTCTCGAAGAAGACCCCTCCATCAAATACGAAAACAATGCAGAAACGAAGGAACAGGTAATTTACGGTCAGGGCGATATGCACCTCGAAGTTACTATGTCCCGCCTCAAAACGCGTTTCGGCGTAGACGTAACGCTCGCAAAACCGAAAATCGCATATCGCGAAGCTATTAAAGGCACGGCAGACACAGAAGCAAAATACAAAAAACAGTCCGGCGGCCACGGTCAGTACGGTCACATCAAAGTTCGTTTCGCTCCCGGCGAAAAAGACGGCCTCGAGTTCACACAGTCTGTTGTAGGCGGCACAGTGCCGAAGAACTTCTACCCCGCTGTAGAAAAAGGCTTGCTCGAATCTATGCAGGAGGGCGTTCTCGCGGGCTTCCCCGTTAAGAGCCTCAAATGCGACCTCTACGACGGTTCTTACCACCCCGTAGACTCCTCTGAAATGGCGTTCAAGGTTGCGGCTAATATGGCTTACAAGGTTGGCCTTGCAAAAGCAAAACCCATCATTCTCGAACCCTACGGCAAGCTTCTCGTTTACGCTCCCTCCGATATGCTCGGCGACATTATGGGCGCTATCACGAAACGCCGCGGCAGAGTGCTCGGTATGGAACACACAGAAAAGAAAGGCGAACAGGTTATAGAAGCGGAAGCTCCGTTCGCTGAAATGAACGACTTTGCGGCTCAGCTCCGCGCTATCACACAGGGCCGCGGCAGCTACACGTTCGACTTCGAAAAATACGAAGAAGTTCCCGATATAATCGCTCAGAAGGTTATTGCAGAAGCAAACAAAGAATAATTACGGAAAGGAACGGCTCACGCCGTTCCTTTTTTATTCTTAATTACGGTAAAGAGTGCTCCGCACTCTTGGGATAAGGTCAACTTTTTCTCTTTGAGAGAAAAAGTTGCAAAAAGAGGCAAAAAGCCTGCCGGCTTTAGCGGCATTTCTCGCTCAAGGCGAGCCGAATTTTATCACGCACAGCGAATACCCAAAGCCGAAACACCACCCAAGCGAATTTTTCTCCCGAAGCTATTGATGTGTGCTAATCCCATACCCGTTTCGTCCCGCAATGGCGGTTCAGATATGAGCGAGAAATATTAAGCCAAAACTTTGTTCGTAACCCCTTGCAGAAATCAAATTTTTTTACTTTAAAATCAGCGGCGTGGTTCCACACAATTTTTGCGACGGGACGGAGCGAAACTTCGTGTGGGGAGCCGCTCTCGCCATAGTTCTCCGCAGAACTTAGCGATAAACCTGCAAGGTTTTTTGCTTCTTTTGCCGCGCCTTTTCTTTCAAACAAAGAAAAGCGCGAATACAATATTTCAAAAATCGCTTTTCGCGATTTTTGCTCATTAAACGCAAAAAAGACCTCTTTCGAGGTCTTTTTTAATGCTTTTTATCCGAGGAGCGCGCGGTCGTTCATAAATTCCGTGCCGCTCGCTTTCGCAAACTGTGCGAGCAACATTTCAACCGTGAGGTTCTTCTTTTCCTCACCTTTGATATCGAGAATTATCTTGCCCTGGTTCATCATAATAAGGCGGTTGCCGTGTGCAATGGCATCCTTCATATTATGCGTTACCATAAGCGCCGTGAGGTTGCCCTCTTTAATAAATTTATCCGTGAGCTCCAGCACCTTTGCCGCTGTTTTCGGGTCGAGCGCGGCAGTGTGCTCGTCGAGAAGAAGAAGCTTCGGCTTCTGCATCGTCGCCATCAGGAGCGTTACAGCCTGACGCTGACCGCCGGAGAAAAGGCCCATCTTTGTTGTGAGTCTGTGCTCCAGCCCGAGGTCGAGCTCTTTGAGCATATCGCGGTATTCGTCGCGTTCTTTTCTCGTTATAGCCCAGCGGAGCGTGCGGCTTTTGCCGCGGCGTCTGGCAAGAGCAAGGTTTTCTTCCAGCCACATATCAGTAGCAGTACCCATTCTGGGGTCCTGGAAAACTCTGCCGAGGAATTTTGCCCTTTCATATTCGGGCATATCCGTAATGTCCACGCCATCTACGATAACAGAGCCGCTGTCAGGAAGCCAAACGCCTGCGACAGCGTTGAGCATTGTGGATTTACCCGCGCCGTTGCCGCCGATAATCGTTACGAAATCGCCGTCTTCAAGCGTGAGGTTAATATCGTTAAGCGCTACCTTTTCGTTAACTGTACCCGCATTAAAAGTTTTTTTGATGTGTCTGAGTTCGAGCATTATGCTTTTCCCCCTTTTTTTGCAGCTTTTTTCGCAAGCTTCGCTTCTTTTTTTGCGGTAGCAGCCTGAATTTTGCGCATCTTTCTTTCCATTTTGAATTTAGGCGTGTAAGAGAAATATTTGCTCTTTACATACGGAACGGCAAGGAACATTGTAACCACGAGCGCGGAAAGCATTTTGAGGAGCTCGGGGTCAAGGCCTATTGCCACGACAATCTGATATACGATGTAGTAAATCACACCGCCCGCCGCAACGCCTGCAAGGCGCACGCCGAAGTTGATGGAAATATGGCTGCAAATCGCCTCGCCTATAATAACGGCAGCAAGACCGATTACAATCGCACCTCTGCCCATATTGATGTCTGCAAAGCCCTGGTACTGTGCGAGGAGCGCACCGGAAAGAGCAACAAGACCGTTGGAAAGCACAAGGCCGAGTATTTTATTGAAGTTTGTGTTAATCCCCTGCGCGTGGCTCATATTTATGTTGCAGCCCGTTGCGCGCAAGGAGCAGCCGAGTTCCGTGCCGAAGAAAAGGTAAAGCAACACGATTACAACAGCCACGAACCCGATAAGCGTCATAACCGCCTTGTTTTTATCGAGCTGTGTAACGATTACTTTGAGCACACGTGCGTTTATACCGAGGTTTGCTTTTCCCAGAATTTTAAGGTTTACAGACCAAAGCATAAGCTGGGTAAGTATACCCGCCAGAATTGCGGGGATACCGAGCACGGTGTGGAAAAAGCCCGTTACAAAGCCCGTGAGCATACCCGCTATAACAGCGGCTATAACGGCCACCCAAACGTTTACGCCGTTTAACGTGAGTACCGCGCAAACGCAAGCGCCCGTGCAGATAGAGCCGTCTACCGTAAGGTCGGCAATATCGAGTATTTTATATGTAACGTATACGCCTATCGCCATTATACCCCAGATAAGACCGAGAGCAATGGCACCGGGCATAGACCTTACAAGACCTAAAAGGAAATCCATATTCTAAAAATTCTCCGCGAAATCAGCCGAGGGGAGTGTAGCCTTCGGGTGCTTCAATGCCGAGAGCAGCGCAGATTTCTGCATTGTACTGTTTTGTGAATGTAGCAGCGTATTCAACAGGCATTTTGGAAATGTCGGATTCACCTTTGAGAATTTTAGCCGCCATAAGACCTGTTGCATAACCGATGTCGTAGTAGCTGATGGAAAGTGTTGCAACGCCGCAGCCTTTGCAGATGCCTGCTTCGCCTGCGATGATGGGTGTTTTGTCTGCGCGGCAGATGCTGTCGATAATCGCTGTGTTGTTTGCAACCGTGTTATCTGTGGGAACGTAGATAACGTCGCTTTCAGCGGAAGCTGTTGTTGTTACAGCGGAAATATCGTTGGAGTCTGTGAAAGCGTATTCTTTGATATTTTCTGCGCTAACGCCTTTTTCGATAAGGAATCTTGTGATTTCTTCAACCTGATATTTGGAGTTAGCTTCTGCAGAGCAGTAGAGGATACCGATTTTTTCAGCATCGGGGAAAAGGTCGATAATCATCTGTGCCTGCTGGTCGAGGGGAGCCAAGTCGGAAGTACCGGAAATGTTGCCGCCAACAAGACCGTCGAAATCTTTGATGCCGAGCGCAACGCCGTATTCCGTTACGGATGTGCCGAGAACGGGGATATCCATTGTAGCGGAAGCAGCAGCCTGAAGCGCATTTGTTGCGTTAGCCATAATAAGGTCTACGTCTTTAGCAACGAGGTCTGTTGCGATTGTAGAGCAAAGGTTTGTGTCGTTGTTTGCGTTCTGTTCGATGAACGTAACGTTTTCTTCGCCGAGTTCGTCGATAACAGCCTGTTTGAAGCCTTCTGTAGCGGCGTCGAGTGCGTCGTGTGTTACGAGCTGAAGGATACCGATTGTGTATTTGCCGTCAGAGCAAGATGCGAGAGAGAGGCAAGAGCAAGCAATGAGCGCCATTGCGAGAGCAAGTGCCAAGATTCTTTTGATGTTTTTCATTGTGAAAATCTCCTATGAAATTAAAAGTTTTTATATAAATACCCGTGCGGGTGTTTATCGAAAATATGCGGGCGGTCTTATAAAAAAATAAAAGCCCGTGCAACGTAATAAAGTTGCACGGACGAATTTTCATAAAACAAAAATCGTGGGACCACCCTGCTTCGCCTTACGCTTGCGCGCAAAGCCTCATAAAGCCGCTTTCGGCTTTTGCAATATAACGGTTGCACCCGTCGCCCAATACTCCCCTTTCGGGTTTCCTTGCGAAGCTCACGGAGTGTATATCAAAGCCTAATTACCTGCGCCTCGCACCAACCGACGTTTCTCTGTGTGCTTTCGTACTTTGCCTCTCTCCGTTCAAACGCTTTTAGTGAATGAACAAGTATGTGAATTATTATACATTCCGTTCCCCGAAAAGTCAAGACTTTTTATTTCTTCTTGTATATAAATAATTCCACATCAATTTTTGTGGAAAGTGACGAAATTCCCCGCAATTTTTCCTTATCTTTCTGCGAAGTGCGGTAAAAATACGGTGTCATAGCGAAAAGGTTTTGCACGTCGGTGCCGCTTGTAAGCGTTATGTCGTATGTGACGCTCGTTTCCTCCAAAAGCTCAAATTTTTCCGCGGGCAAATCGCGCCTGCCCTCGTTTTCATATGCAGAATCGTATATTGCTTTCTTGAGGTCTATAAGGTGCTCCTTCCCCGCTCCCGCCAGAATAAGTATGCCGTTTTCGCGCAGAACGCGGGCGTATTCTTCCTCCGCGCAGGGGGCAAAAATTGTTGTTACGGCATCCATACTGCCCGTGAGCACGGGCAAGGCAAAAACGCTCGCCACGCCGAAAAACGCGGGCAAAGAGGCGCGTTTTGCCGCTTTTGCCGCGATATTCACGCCGTTTTTGGAAAGGTCAAAGCCGAAAACCGTGTTTCCCAAAGCCGCCATTCTGTTCGTGTAATAGCCCTCGCCGCAGCCTGCATCGAGCACACGTGCGCGTGCTCCCGCATATTTATCCAAAAGCGCGTTTACGGCGTCCGAAATTTTTTCGTAATAGCCTTTTGTGAGGAAGGCGCTTCTCGCGCCGATGCATTCCGCATTGTCGCCGCCCGCCGCGCGGGAGGTGTAAAGATTTATATATCCACCCGAAGCAAAATCGAAAAGGTGGCGTTTTCCTCTGCCGTCACACGCGGCGCTTCTGCCGTCTGCCGTGAGCAAAAGCCTGCCGCCGCACACAGGGCACATAAGTATGTCGTTTATAATTTTTCTGTTTTCCATATCCGCCTCAAAAGAGATGTTTTTTCCATTTTACCATTTTTCGCCCCGCCCGTCAAGGCAAAAAGCTGTGCCTAAGACAAAGAAGGGACGGTAAAACCGTCCCCTAAAAACTTAATTCGGCACGTTTACAACACCTACAAAAAGCGGCAAGCCAACGTCGCTCGTTATAACAAATATAAACGGTCTGTCGAGCACGAAATCCACTTCGTCTTTGGGAAGGCCCGCACCGGCTTCAAAAATAGTAATTGCCGCCGCCTCGCAGCCTTGTTCGTCAATCGTTACTCTTACGCTGTGGGAGGCTTGCGTCACAAAGAGAGGTGTGTTTGAAATCGTGCTGAAATCCGCCTTCTCGGGGTCAAAAACGTCCGTAACACCGAGGTTTTCAAGCCCCTCCTTAAGGTCTGTATCATCGGAAACGTCGAACTTCGGCACGGAAAGATTGATTTGTGTAAATTTATTGGGCGATTTGGAGCCACCGTACGCTATAAACTCCGCAAGCTCCTCGCTCGCGAGCAAATCTTCGGGCGCAAACCCCTCGTCTGGCAGTATAAAGAACATCTGCCCACCGTTTTTAAAACCGAGGGACACCGCGGCAAAATTTGAGAGGTAATAATACGAATCCACAAGTGTTTTATTCATAAATTCACATTCGATTTCACCGTTAGGCGTTTGGAAAATTCCTGCGGCATTTCCGTTTTCGGAAAATTCATTTCGCCAAGCGCCTTTGAACCAAAGCGTCGAGGCGAGCGCCATTACCGTTTCCGCCGAAAAGCCCATTCCCTCCACCTGCTCTTTCAGAAAACCGCCCGTCTGCTCGTTCAGCCAGTTTCTGAGCGCTTTGTTGTAATCTTCCGCGCCCATTTCGCCTCTGAAAGCGGAGGCGTAATAATGTTTGGAAAGGTTTTCGAGCGCCGCCTGTTTAAACGCCGCTCCTTCGTTCAGCCACACGGAGTTTGCGAGCAGGCATTTTTGTGTGCCGTCGTCTATATAGCTCAAATTCCAAAGCGCGTGCGCGTTTGTGCGGAGCGCATCTATATTCCCCATACCGAGCAAGCCCAGAATCTGCTCGCGGCTTTCGCCGCCCGCCGTTTCCGCGAGCATAGCGAGCGCCATATATACGTTAAGGGGCGAATATAGCGAGTTTTTGCCGTTTTCCGTATTCAAAAATTCGGGCACCGTCTTTTCTATAAAAGCCGTAAATGCTTCTACGTCTATGTTTTCCATATGCGCCCAGCGTTCGCTTCTCGCTTCGCTCCAAGCCTCGTATTCGGGAGAATCATAATAATTAAAACCATCCGGGTAACGCGGCGTTTCGGGGTATTCCGCCAGAACGAGCGCGTATGCGTTGCCCACGGTGGGCCCAAACGGGTTCAGAACGGCAAAAGCTATAATACACAGCGCAAGGCTCGCCGCCAGCGCGGAAACCCAGATTTTGCGCCTTGATTTCGCCCTTTTGGGCGCTTGCGCCGCCTCTGCCACGAGGTCGTCGCCGACCATCCCTATGGCGTCCTGCAATTTTTCGCCTTTTTCTATCTTCATAAGTTAACACCCTCTTTCACAAGTCTTTCCAAAAGTTTCTTTCGAGTGCGCGAAAGGAGCATCTTCACCTTGCCCTCGGTAAAGCCGTGGGCAAGGCAGATGTCGTCTATGCTATCCATATACCAATATCTGCGCATAAAAACGCGGCGTTCGGTTTCGGGCAGTCCGCGCAGAAATGTGTCTATTACGGCAGAAAGCTCCCGCGCCTCCATCTCTTTTTCCACGTCGGAGCTTGCAGGCACGCACTCGCAAAGCTCCAGAAGCGTAAGCTCCGCTTCGCCGCCGCGCCTCGCAGCCATATTGGCGCGTTGCTTTTTCAGCGCGAGGTTGCGCGTTATTTTCGCAAGAAATGCGGAAAAAATGCGCGGCCTTTGCGGCGGAATACTGTTCCACGCGCCGAGGTACGTGTCGTTCACGGTTTCCTCTGCGTCTGCCTCGTTTGCGAAAACGTTATATGCAACCGTTCGGCAATACCGCCCGTATTTTTTCTGTGTTTCTTCTATTGCGCGCTCGTCGCGTGCAAAATACAAAGCCAAAATGTCGCTGTCTTCCATAGAACCGCGCCCCCTTTCACTAATATAGTACCATTTTTTTAAAAAAAGTAACAGATTTTTTGCTATTTTTTCAAAATTTTCCCTGAAAACAGTTAGATACCGAAAGATTTTTTCGTTAGATACCTTGACAATTTATATGCACAGGTGTATCATTATAATGTAAAAATAAAATGAAAGGAGCAAAAAATGACAGAAAACGAAAATTTAGAGCAAAAAACGCGCGTTATTTTCCTTATGGAAAAGTATGCGCACTATATTTTTCACCGTTTCTTCGAAAAACCCGGGCGCGACCGCGCTTTGCGTATACTCTACGATTCGGGCACGATTACGCAAAAGACGTTTGCGGATAAGCTGAACATCCGCCCCTCCTCCGCAAGCGACATTCTGGCGAAGATGGAGAGCGAAGGGCTCATCACCCGCACCTGCCACGACGACGACAAGCGCAACATAAACGTGACGCTCACGGAAAACGGCAGAAAGATTACGGAAGAAGTAATGGTAAAACAACAGGAAGCAGTAAAACAAATGATGCTTTCGCTTACATCCGAGGAACTGACCACTCTTGAAAATCTTATGAACAAGTTGCTCGCCGATTGGGATTACCGCTTCGGCGAAGAAGCAAAATTATATGGTCCACCCGACCGAAAGAGAGGCTCCAAACAATGAAAAAAATGTTTTCATACCTGAAACCTTATTGGTTTCTTGCCATCATTTCCCCCCTTATGATGATGGCAGAGGTTGCCGCCGACCTTGCCTTGCCTAACTTTATGAAATACATTGTAAACTACGGCATAGAGGGTATAAATATAAACGACCCCGAGGAAGGCTCTAAGCTCGCCGCAGGCATTATAAGATTTATATTCGGCGAAAATTACACGCAGGTAAACATCATCGTCACGTTCGGCATAACTATGCTTCTCATAACGCTTTTCGGCGGCTTTTTCGGTATGTTCTGCGCATACACCTCCGCAAAAGCGGCGCACGGCTTGGGCTATGACCTCCGCCGCGATGCATATGGCAAGGTTATGTCCCTTTCCATAGAGCAAACGGATAAATTCACCACAGGCTCGCTCATCACGAGAATGACGAACGACATTTCCATAGTGGTCGATTTTTTTGAAATGATAATGCGCGGCTTCGTACGTTCGCCTATGTTCATCATCGGCGGCACGTTTATGATTGTTATGCTCGACCTTAAATTTACAACGGTGCTTCTCTGCGCTATTCCCGCGCTCCTCATCGTTGTCGTTGGCGTGCTCATACGCGTAACGCCCATCTACACGCGCATACAGCAAAAGCTCGATAAAGTAAACTCCGTCGTGGGCGAAAACATCGGCGGCGCGCGCGTGGTAAAAGCCTTCGTACGCGAAGATTACGAATGCCAGCGCTTCGACGTTGCAAACAAATCCCTGCGCGACGAAAACTTAAAAGCGCTCACCACTATGGCAATCATCTCCCCCGTGCTTACTATTATAATGAACTTTTCCATCATCGCCGTTATCTACATCGGCGGCTTTAACATAAGCATAGAAAACGCGGGTATGAGCACGGGCGACATTATGGCGGCAATTACCTTCATAACACAGGTTATTCAGTCTGTTATGATGGCTACGAATATTTTCCAGTCCATTATCCGTGCCAGCGCTTCCGCAAAACGCGTAAATGAAATTCTCGACACAGAGCCCGTTATAAAAAGCGGGAAAGATTGCGCCTCCCCCGCTCAAATCGCGGTTTCTTACAGAAACGTAAACTTCCGCTACCCCGGCACACAGGGCAGACCAG
>JAFTOK010000098.1 GCA_017463815.1 Clostridia bacterium
CAACAAGCATCTTCAGACAGTAATTTTGCTAGCTTGTAGATTGCGTGAGCGTACAAAGCATTTGAAATCAAAAACACGTACCTTTTTGTTTTGGTTGCCGTATCTGTATAAACCGCGTTGATGTTAGCGTCCTTTAAGAGCCTCAAAGCTGCGGCGGTTTCTTCTTCTGTAAGATTGCAACCGTTCATAATTTCCTCAAAAGTAAATTCCGTATTGTTCACCTTTGATTTTTCAAAAGCTGTCTTGTATTGATAATAAAAAACTTTGCGGAAATTCCTATCGGTCAAATACATAAGCGTATAATCATCAGCTTGGCTTTTTATGACGTTTTCGCTGTTGGTGGCTTTATAAGTGTTATCAATGAATGAAAAATCTTCTGTTGTAACGATTGCACCCTGAGTATTGGAAAGGCAACCGATTCTGCAACCTTCCATCAATTTTTTGATTTGATATTCCAACTGTTCTTTATCCGATGAGCCTATATGCGTGAATCTCATTTTTGTGTTGTAGTAGAACAATTCAATAAGTTTTTGATGGCAGAATGACGGAAAATCATCGGCTGAACAAGATATTTTTTCGGGTTCTTTTTCTATCCCGTATAGATTTTCCAGTGTAATATTCAAAGCATTTGCAATTTGGGGAAGCAGCATTACGTCGGGCATAGAAACTTCCGATTCCCATTTCGATACGGCTTGGTTTGTGACGCCTATTTTTGCCCCTAATTCCTCTTGTGTGAAGCCTTTTGCTTTTCTGTATTTTGCAATATTTTTTCCGATGCTCATACTTATTCACTCCTTTGTTTTTGTGATTATATTATATCACGTTGCAACCTTGAAATGAAGATACCATTTGTCGATTTGATGGATTTTTTGCGGCAAAAAAATCGCCAAATGGTTGGAAATGCATCTGAAAAATTTTGGAAAAACTTTAGAGTCAAAAAAAACGAAGATATCCGTTATTTTTGTACCTGCCATTCGTTGGACTCGCTTTTCTGCGGAAAAGCCACGGCGGGAAAAAGCCCATTTAGGGCTTTTTCAGGACCCGCCTTTCGAGTCCTTCCGTCTATGTGCCAAAACAAAAAGACCACCGGCGGTGGTCTTTTTGTTTTGTGATGTGTGTCCGATTTAGATGCACACTAATTTCGCAGAGGGTACACTAACCCCTTGGCGATGATGGGAGTTAAAAGGTTCCGCGTTCTACCGGGCTTTTAACGCCATGCGAGCAAACGAGGCCTATGTACTCAATTTCTGTTATTCGTTAATAGCATCAGCGATAAATTGAGCCAAGCTGAGCCATTCCTCAGTTGCAACAGGTTCTTCGTGACTGAATCGTATGACTTTGCCATCATCGCAAAGCAACACCTTATCTCCATCGGGGCATTTAGCGATAACTATACCTTCCGGCTTGGTTTCGAGCAATTCTTCGGTAAGCAATTCTCCGGTAAACGACTTGGTTTCTTCTATTGCGATATTATAAGATAGAAGTTCATATTCATCGGAAAGATACCCACCATTCGCTATTAAATAATACGGCAAAACAGGTGCATAGCTTGTTTCTGCAATATCGACAGATTTGGCTTTTGCAAATGCTTTCTTGAAATCTTCTTTTCTCTCTTTTTTGGCAAGCCTCAAAAGTTTCAGGGCGTCCTTTTCGGAGATCAAGCGCAAAGGGCGTTCCGTGCTTTTTAGCTTTTTGTATTCAGCTATGCTATGTTGTAAACAACTCGCTATAGGTCTATCTGGCATAACCGTGCGACTTAATGTATATCCTCGCGGCAATTCTTTTACAACCATAGCGGGCATTAAGTCACTCTGCGAAATCGCTTTTTCTTGCAGCAATATTAGAGCAAAATTCTTATGAATCAAGAATTTGTTTTTTACACAATCTACATATGGTTCACCAAACATAGGGTAATAGATTCTTTGTAGATATGCGTGTGCAATATTGCATTCTGGGATATTCGATTCAAGGTAGCAATCCTGAAAATCGCTTTGTTGAAGTTTATAGAAAATACCTGCGATTGATGGAAGGTGGCCGCCCAATGCTTCAATTCTTTCTTTATCCTCAACAGTAATATCTCTGCATAATGCAATGGTTGGAATTTGATAATTGCAATACAAATGAAAATATTGCTCCGCCTGATATTTTCCCTTATCCCTTGCCCAGCAAAAATCAATGTCGGTGATGTTGTGACGAATGCAAGCATCTCTAAAGCGCTCCGGAACAAGCATTGATTCAAGTGACCAACGCTTGGGGGAGGGACGAAGTTCGTGGTAGGCGCGGAGGTTGAATACTCTGACTTTTTTTCCTTGTTCGCTTTCGTATTCGTCATCATAATCACACAACGTATTATCCTTGAATGCGGTAGGAACTATTTCGTACCAATCACTTGCATAATCTGCATATGTCCTTGTGTAAATCACTCGTGCCTTCCATCCATTTTTCTTGCAGAAAGAATCAATAGCGGATAGGATTTCATCTGCACGAGGATTCTGTAAATCTAATTTGCTCCATCCTACACAATCGCATTTTAAGCCAAGGGAGTGAACAAATTCTATATTTAGAAGGTATTCTTCCTCTCCATTGATCCGTTTATCATTCTTATCAAGAATCCAATCCAATGTTTCGATGATTTTCATTTTGAATCCTCCTTGAACTGTTCTGTTTTAATTATACCACAACTTTGTAAACATTTCAACCGTTTCGCCAGTCCGAATCCATCCAAAATCCCTTTGCATCTACGGCTTTGTAAATAAATTTTGAACAGAAAGGGCTTTTGAAACTCTCCGCAAACTATGTGGCGGTTCGAATCTGTCCACGGTTTTGCTTCTGTGGGGAATCTATATCAAAAAATGCATTTCGCTGGTTCGAATCTATCTACAGACCCGAAATCCCGAAATGCATCTACAAAAATCCGAAAAACTTCAGAGCCGAAAAAAACGGAGATTTCTCCGTTTTTTGTGCTTGCTGTCCGTTGGACTCGCTTTTCTGCGGAAAAGCCACGGCGGTTGAAAAGCCCATTTAGGGCTTTTTCAGGACCCGCCTTTCGAGTCCTTCCGTCTATGTGCCAAAACAAAAAGACCACCGTGCGGTGGTCTTTTTGTTTTGGCAGGGATAGTTGGACTCGAACCAACGAAATGCAAGAGTCAAAGTCTTGTGCCTTAACCGACTTGGCTATATCCCTGTATGAAATTGTGAACGGTAATATTATACACACTTTTTTTGCGATTGTCAAGTAAAAGACGAAAAAAGTATGCCTGCAAATTTTAAATATTTGTGCCGAAAAATCAAGGGTAATATAAAACTTTGCAGAAATGGTTAAAAGAATGTTTAAAAATGGAATTTTTGCACAGAGAAACTTTGCGGAAAATGGAATTTTTTTAACAAATTGTTAATTGCTTATTGACAAATTCGTAATAAAATGATACAATATAAAACGTAATTAAAAGGGAGTAGCCGGCGGCAATCGCCCGTTTCTTTTGGCATCATCGCGGGTGCATTTGCATCTTGCCAGAGAATTAAACGGCAAGACTTTTGTACACGGCGCAGTGTTCAAAAGTCTTTTTTTGTTGATTGGTTTCCCGCGAAAAAACAAAAGAACAGGAGTGAGTTTTTTGAATTTTTTAATTGATTTTTTGGCAGAATTGTTCGGTTCTTTTACAGCGCTCACGTGGCAGCAGGTTGTAATGTGGATTATAGGCGGCGTGCTTATTTTCCTTGCAATCAAAAGGGAAATGGAACCTACGCTTCTTCTTCCTATGGGCTTTGGCGCTATTCTTGTTAATATTCCGTTCTCCGGCGCTGTTGAACAGCTGGTAGACGGCGTACTTGAACACGGCCCCCTTACCACGCTTTTCAATGCGGGTATTTCCAACGAACTTTTCCCCCTTATTCTCTTTATCGGTATCGGCGCGATGATTGACTTCGGTCCGCTCCTTTCCAACCCGAAGCTTATGTTCTTCGGCGCAGCGGCACAGTTCGGTATCTTTATCACGGTATTCTTCGCATCTTTCTTCTTCGATATCAAAGACGCGGCTTCCATCGGTATTATCGGTGCGGCAGACGGCCCCACGGCTATCGTCGTTTCTCAGAAGCTCGGCTCCAATTTCGTTCCTGCGATAATGGTTGCGGCATACTCTTATATGGCGCTCGTGCCGATTATTCAGCCCCCCGTTATCAAGGCTCTCACAACGAAGAAAGAACGTATGATTCGTATGCCCTACGAACCCAAAGAAGTTACAAAGCTTACAAGAATCCTTTTCCCCATCGTGATTACGGTCATTGCAGGCCTTGTTGCTCCTTCTTCCGTAGCGCTCGTTGGTTTCCTTATGTTCGGTAACCTTATCCGCGAATGCGGCGTTCTCAACAGCCTTTCCGACACGGCGCAGAATGTGCTCGCAAACCTGATTACAATCTTCCTCGGCATCACAATCGCTTCCCAGATGACAGCGGAAAAATTCCTTGTGCCTTCCACACTTCTCATCATCGGCCTCGGTCTTTTTGCCTTCATTTTCGATACAGCGGGCGGTGTATTGTTTGCTAAACTCGTAAACCTCTTCACAAAGAAGAAAATCAACCCGATGATTGGCGCGGCAGGTATTTCCGCATTCCCGATGTCTGCGCGTGTTATTCACAAAATGGGCCTTGAAGAAGACCCCGGCAACTTCCTTCTTATGCATACAATCGGTGTAAACGTTTCCGGTCAGATTGCTTCTGTTATCGCGGGCGGTTTAATCCTTAATATGTTTATGTAATTTTACGAAAGGAGCTTTTTGAATTATGGAAACAACAAACAACACAACGGTTGTTACAACCGATATTTCCACGACGGAAAACACGGAACTTGTTACGACAGTGGGAACAGATGACGCTATGGGCAATATTCAGTTCCGCACAGACCAAATAGGCGAAAGCCTCGGCGCTATGGGCAAAGGTATGCTCGGCATCTTCATAGTTATCGCGGCTATAGTTTTCGTTTCGGCTCTTCTCAACAAGGTTACAAGCACTAAGAAAGACGGCGACAACGAATAATTTCTCGAAATTTTATTTTAAAACAAGAGGGTTTTGCCCTCTTGTTTTGATTTTTGCGGAATTTTTGAATTTATATTTTTTATTTTGCTTGACTTGAATTGTTTCCTATGATAATATTATCTTTATAAGGGAAAAAATTATCAAACGGCAAATCTTGCCGAATTTATATACCATAAGGAGATAAACGAAAATGAAAGTTGTACTTTTGGCTGACGTTAAGAGTCAGGGTAAAAAAGGTCAGGTTATCAACGTATCCGACGGATATGCAAACAATTTCCTCTTCCCGAAGAAGCTCGCTGTTCCCGCAGACAATCAGGTTCTTACGGAAATGAAAGGCAAAGAGGAAGCAAGACTTCACAATATAGAGCTTGAAAAAAAGGCGGCAAAAGACATCGCGGAAAAGCTCAAGAACGCGACTGTTAAAATCAAAGCTCAGGGCGGCACAGACGGCAGAACATACGGCTCCGTAACGGCAAAAGACGTTGCCGAGGCGCTCGAGGCACAGCACAAAATCAAAGTTGACCGCCGCAAAATCTCGCTGAACGAGCCCATTCGCACGTTCGGTACGTATATTCTCGACGTTAAACTTTACGCCGACATCAGCGGCAAAATCACCGTTACGGTAACGGAATAATAAATGCAGAATTAAGCAAGCCTCCATCTCCGAGGTAGCGAAGCGGCGCGAGGGTATTGAATTAAAGCCTAAATGGCTTTAAGACCCCGAGCGTGACCGAACCGCAGTGAGAGGGGGACCGCACGGGGTTCTCAAATAATGCGAAGCATTGTTTGGGGTTCTCGATATGCGGTGGAAGGAGTTACCAAAGATAAACAAATTTATTTTTGCAAAGGTTTAAGTACACGCCCACTCCTTCAGTCTTTGCCTAAGGGCAAAGCCAGCTCCCTCCCGGAGGGAGCCTGAAAATTACTAATCTACAAACAAAAAAATAATATTCGCTATTGCGTTACGCGCTGATTTTTTGAGTAAAGTTTTTTGCTAAGCTTTTTTTTCAAAAAAGCGTGTGAAAGGAGAAAAAATGGCAGAAACAGAAAGAAATATGCCTTTTGCCCTCGAGGCAGAGCAATCCGTGCTCGGTTCAATCTTGATTGACCCCGAAAGGTTCACGGAGGTTACGGATATAATAAATGCCGATGATTTCTACCTTTCGGAGCATACGGAAATATTTTCCGCTATGCGCGACCTTTTTGCGGAAAACAGGGAAATAGACCTTGTTACTCTCATAGATATGCTCGTTAAACGAGGCGTCTATAACGAGGAAGAAAGCAAAAAATATATAAAAATCATAGCGCAAATCGTGCCCAGCGCCGCAAACGTGCGGGATTATGCCAAAATCGTAAAAGATAAAAGCACGCTCCGCAAGCTCATCGGCGCGGCGGAGGAAATACGCGAGGACGCTTTTTCCGAACAGGGCGATATACAGTTCCTTGTGGACAGCGCCGAGCAGAAGATTTTCGACGTGGCGCACGGCAACGAGGTTCGCTCTTTTGTACCTCTTGCAGAGGCCATTCAGCAGACGTACGCGCGCCTCGACCTTATAACCAAGAACAGAAAAGCCGCTATGGGTACGCCCACGGGCTACGAGGGGCTGGACAAGACCATCGTAGGTATGGGCCCCGGCGACCTGATTATTCTGGGCGCCCGCCCGGGTATGGGTAAAACGAGTTTTGCGCTGAACATAGCCACAAACGTGGCAAAAGCAGAGAACAAGACCGTTTGCGTTTTCTCGCTCGAAATGTCGGCAGAGCAGCTTGCCACGCGTGTGCTTTCCAGCGAAGCGATGGTAAACAGCTACTCCTTGCGTTCGGGCAACCTGCAGAACGACGACTGGGCGAAGCTCGCAGGTGCTGCGGCGCGCCTTTCCAAATGCAACGTGCTTATAGACGACACGAGCGGCATTACCGTTACGGGTATGAAATCCAAACTGCGCAGGGTGAAAAACCTCGGTCTTATCGTGGTGGACTACCTCCAGCTTATGAAAAGCGATAAGAAAACAGACAGCCGTGTAAACGAAGTAAGCGAAATTTCGCGTGGGCTTAAGCTTATGGCAAAGGACTTCGGCGTGCCGTGCATATGCGCCGCACAGCTTTCCCGTGGCCCTGAAAAAGAGCTGCGCCGCCCCGCGCTTTCCGACCTTCGTGAATCGGGTTCTATCGAGCAGGACGCCGACCTTGTTATGTTCCTTTTCAGCGAAAGCTACTATGACCCGCAGAACCCCGAAAAGAAGGGCAAAGCGGAATGTATCATCGCCAAAAACCGTCACGGTGAGGTTAAAACCGTACCGCTTCGCTGGATTGGCGAATATACTAAGTTTATTACGACAGACGTGGAGCACGAAGAATGAGTTTTACGGAAATACTTCTTGCCCGTGCTCAAGAAGCAAACAAAAAATTTGCACTTTTTTCGGAAACCGAGCGTGTGCTCGTGGGTTTTTCGGGCGGTGCGGATTCTTTGGCGCTTCTGTGCGTGCTTTACACGATTTTGGGAGAAAACGTGCTTGCTTTTCACGTTAACCATATGCTCCGCGGTGATGAGGCGGACGCAGACGAGCGTTTTTGCAAAAATTTCTGTGCGGAGCGAAACATCCCTTTTTCGAGCGTGCGCATAGACGTTGCCTCGCTCTCCCGCGGCAGCGCCGTGGAGGAAACGGCGCGGAATGCGCGCTACGCCGCCCTGGCAGAGGAGTGCAGGCGAGTGGGAGCGACGAAAATCGCCCTTGCCCACACCGCAAGCGACAATACGGAAACCGTGCTTTTCAACCTTTCGCGCGGCACAGCTCTTGCGGGGTTGCGCGGTATACCGCCGAAACGCCCGTGCGGCGAAGCGGAAATCATTCGCCCGCTTATTCTTTGCACGCGCGAGGAAATAGAGGGGTATGTTGGCGAGTTGGGGCTTGGATTTTGCACCGACGCCACCAACAGCGACGTGCACTACCGCCGAAACTTTATCCGCCACGAAATCGTGCCGAAAATGCGCGAGCTTAACCACGCTCTGCATACTCGTGTGGGCGCTATGTGTGAAAGCCTGCGCACAGACGAAGATTTTATTATGAGCGCGGTGCACGCGTTTATGGAAGAAAACTGCGTGAATACTGCCGTGAGCGCACAAAAGCTGGCTTTGCTTCACAAAGCGGTGCGCACGCGCGTATATGCCGCTATGTTCGGGAATTTATGCGAAAACAGCCTTGAGGAAAAGCATTTTGCCGATATAGAAGCGCTTCTCGAAAGCGGAAAAAACGGCGCGCGCATAATTTTGCCGGGCAAAAACGCCGCGGTGCTTGAAAACGGCGAGCTTTCGTTTATGAAAGACGAACGTTTTCTCGAAAAAAACGAAAAAAAATATTTTAAAGAACGCATCCCTTGCGGCGCGTGCGAATTCGACGGGGCGTTTGCCACGTTGCTTTACCCGAAAGGTGAGCCGTGCGAAAAAACTGCCGCAGAACTTGCGAAAAATGCCGTATTTTCGGGAAAGGTGCTTTTGGCTGAAAGCACGGTGCGGAATATGTATGTCCGCAACAGAGAAAACGGCGATAAATACGTCTTTGGCGGTATGACAAGGACGCTGAAAAAACTGCTTTCGGGAGGCACGGAAACAGCGAAAAAATCCCGCCCCGTTTTCTGCGACGAAAACGGCATATTCTGGTTTCCCGGGTTTCGTCTGCGCGACGATATTTACAATAAGAAAGAAAAAATGTATATTTTACATTATTTTGAATATTGATTTCTGAAAGGACAATAATATTATGAATTACAATATGGAAAACGACATAGCAGAAGTACTTCTTTCCGAAGAGCAGATTGCGGAAATAGTAAAAAGAATAGGCAAGCAGATTTCCGAGGATTATCGTGAAAGCGAACACCTCGTTCTCCTTTGCATACTCAAAGGTTCCGCACCCTTTTTCGGCGACCTTGTAAAATCGCTCGAAATCCCCTGTGAATTTGAGTTTATGCGCGTTTCTTCTTACGGCAGCGGAACAGTTTCTTCCGGCGAACTTAATATTATTCTCGATATAAACCGCAAGGACATTGCGGAATGCGATATTGTGGTTATAGAAGATATTATAGACAGCGGCAACACGCTCTATAACCTGAAGCAGTATCTTTACAACAAAGGCGCAAAGAGCGTTAAACTCTGCACGCTTCTCGACAAACCCGACCGCCGCGCAGAACACATCAAAGGCAAACTGGAAGTGGACTATTCCGGTGCGGTAATCCCCGATGAATTCGTTGTGGGGTACGGTCTTGATTACAACGAAAAATACCGTAATCTTCCTTACGTAGGCATACTTAAAAGGGAAGTTTACGAAAAATAAAAAACGGAGCAAAAGATGAAAATAAACATAAAAACCATAGTGCTGTATGCGTTGCTTATTGCCGTAGTGATTTTTGCGGCTACGTCGCTTCTGCAAGGGTTCAACGAAGCAACGAAGCTTTCGTACAGCGAAATAATAGACCTCTTCTATAATGACCAGGTCAAATCCTTCGAGGTTGCCGCAAACGGCAAGCTCACCGTGGAAACCGTGGACGGAAAGAAGATTTCCCGCGTGCTTCTGCTGTTCTCCACGTTCCGCGAGGATATAGACGAATACCTCAAGGGCGTTAAAGACGGCACGTACAAAAACCTCACTGGCGGCTACGATTATGCAGAACCCTCCAACAACGAGTGGCTCTGGAACTTCCTGCCCATAGTGATTATGTCTGTGCTGATGATAGTTTTCTATATTTTCATAATAAAGAAAACGGGCGCAGGCGGCGGTGTGGCAAACTTCGGCAAAAGCCGTGCGCGCCTTCTCGACCAGGATAAAAAGCGCGTGCTCTTCTCCGACGTGGCGGGTGCCGACGAAGAAAAAGAAGAACTGCGCGAAATCGTGGAATTCCTCAAAAACCCCGAAAAATACCGCAAGCTCGGCGCGAGAATACCGCGCGGTGTGCTTTTGCAGGGCCCTCCCGGAACGGGTAAGACCTTGCTTGCC
>JAFTOK010000099.1 GCA_017463815.1 Clostridia bacterium
CCACAGAGCTTGGTATATGCACGAACTTCGACCGCTTCGGCGTTTCCACAAACCCGCAGTTTTTGCTCTACGTAAACGGCAAAATACGCCAGGGTATGGACACGCGCCACAGAGAATACTTACTTCCCGAAGGCACGCATTTCGACATATATATTTACGCATACACAGGCCCCTCCATTCCCGCGTGCCAATTTAACGCGGAAATACGCAACGTAAACCTTATCGCGCGCGATTTTTACTACGATATAAACACCCCGCACGAAGCTATACAGCTCATAGACGAAAACACGCAGGAGTATATGGAAATACTCACGCTTATAGACCGCGCGCTTTCTATGCTCGACCTCTATGACGTGGGTTCTGCGGAATATTTTGAATCTATGAAAGCCGCCAAAGACTTTTTCGACAAGGAATTTTACGAAAAATACTGCCAAAAACAGCGCGCCACCGTCGCTTGCATCGGCCACACGCACATAGACTGCGCTTGGCTCTGGACGCTCCGCCAGACGCGTGAAAAAGCACAGCGCTCCTTTGCCACGGTGCTGGAGCTTATGCGCCGCTTCCCCGAATATAAATTCACCTCCTCCCAGCCGCTTCTCTATAAATTCGTCAAAGAAGAAGCGCCCGAGCTTTATGCGGAAATAAAAGAGCGCGTAGCGGAGGGGCGCTGGGAGTGCGAAGGCGGTATGTGGGTGGAAGCAGACTGCAACCTGCCCAACGGCGAGAGCTTCATACGCCAGTTTATCTACGGCAAGCGTTTCTTCCGCGAGGAATTCGGCAAAGATAACCGCGTGCTCTGGCTGCCCGACGTTTTCGGCTATTCCGCGGCGCTCCCGCAGATTCTCAAGAGCTGCGGCATAGATTGGTTCGTAACCTCCAAAATCAGCTGGAACGACACAAACACGGTGCCTTGCGACACGTTCAAGTGGCAAGGTATAGACGGCACATCTGTAAACGCATACTTCCTTACGGCGCAGGATAAACACAAGGATAACCATATTCCCCGCGGCGTAAACTACAACGGCACGACAGAGCCCAAACAGGTAGCCGGCACATACGCACGCTACCACCAGAAAAACATCTCTGATGAGGTTATCCTCACATACGGCTACGGCGACGGCGGCGGCGGCCCCACGGCAGAGCAAATTGAGGTCGGAAAACGCCTTACGCACGGTGTTCCCGGCATACCGAACACACGCTTCGAGCACGTCGGCCCATTCCTCTCCCGCCTCGAAAAGAAAATAGAGAATAACCCCGCCTTGCCAAAATGGATAGGTGAGCTTTACCTCGAATACCATCGCGGCACGTACACATCCATAGCGAAAAACAAGAAAAACAACCGCAAGAGCGAATTTCTCTATATGAACGCAGAGTGGCTTTCCGAAATGGCAAAACACCTGCTCGGCGAAAGCGTGCCGAAGCAAGCGCTCCGCGAGGGTTGGGAAACCATACTTACCAACCAGTTCCACGATATCATTCCCGGCTCTTCCATAGGTCCCGTATACGACCAGAGCGACGTGGACTATGCAAAAATTATGTTCAGCGCCCGCAACATCATCGCAGACGCGCAGGAGGAAATCGCCTCCAAAATAAGCGCTGAGCGCGGCTTTGTTGTGTTCAACCCCAATTCCTTTGCCGCGAGCGGAAAGGTGCTCGCAGGCGGCAAAACAGGCTTCATTTCGGGCATTCCCGCGAAAGGCTATGTCGCAACGAACGATATTAAGTTTACAAACAGCGTAAGCATAGAAGGCAACGTGGCGGAAACCCCGCTTCTCCGCGTGGAATTTGACGAAAGCTGGCAAATCAAATCGCTCTATGATAAAAAGGCAGAGCGCGAGGTTATGCGCGGCGCGGGCAACGAGCTTCGCGTTTATGCGGACTACCCCGACACTTACGACAACTGGGAATGGCAGGAATATTCCCTTTCCGCATACAAAACGCTCACGGCAGTTTCCGAAGTCGAAATCGTGGAAGACGGCGCGAGAAAAGGCGTGAAGGTAACGCGCCCGTTTATGCACTCCACGGTGACGCAGACGATGTGGTTCTGCGATGAAACGCCAACCATAGATTTTGAAACGCATATCGATTGGCACGAGCACAACAAGATGCTGAAAACCGCGTTCGACGTAGATATAAACGCCGAAAAAGCGACGTATGAAATACAGTTTGGCTCGGTAGAGCGCCCCACGCACAAAAACACGAGCTGGGACAGAGCGAAATTCGAGGTTTGCGCGCATAAATACGCCGACCTTTCCGACGGCGGCTACGGTGTGAGCCTGCTCAACGATTGCAAATACGGCCACGACATTCACGAAGGCGTGATGATGCTCTCGCTCCTCAAATCCGGCGTTATGCCCTACCCCGAAGCCGACCAGGGCGAGCACGAGTTCACGTATTCCATCTACGTTCACGAAGGCACGCTCCGCGAAAGCGACACGGTAAATCTTGCATACCTTCTCAACAACCCGCCCGTAGCGGTGCGCGCAAAGGGCAAACGCACGGAGCTCCCCGAAAGCTACTCTTTCGTTTCCGTGGATAAAAACAACGTCATCTGCGAAACGGTTAAAGAAGCCGAAGACGGCACGGAAACGGTGCTCCGCTTATACGAAAGCAAAAACACACGCACAAAAACGCAGATAACGCTCGGCTTCCCCGCAAAAAAATGCTTCGTTTGCGATATGCTCGAAAACGAAAAAGAGGAGCTTCCGATTACAGACGGTAAGGTTAGCGTAACGCTTCACGGATTTGAAATTTTAACGCTTAAATTTGAATAATTTTATTAAATAAAGCACAAAACGAAAACGACGGAACTTCCGTCGTTTTCGTTTTGTGTTTTTTATTGAGAGGATTGGGTTATTGCATAATATAAGTCTTGGGTTTGCGGCTTAAGGTTTGGCGCGCGTTCCTATACTGCGTTCCGGTAATCTTCTGATAGCGAACTTTCGCACTGCCGATATCGGAATATCTGTCGAGATTGCCGCTGAGCTCCTCGCTGTCGTTCGCGCCGGCAATATCTATCGTTAC
>JAFTOK010000100.1 GCA_017463815.1 Clostridia bacterium
CTCGAGCAGATGGATAAAGTCGGATATTACGCCCTCGAAGCTTGGGGCGGCGCGACGTTCGACTCCTGCCTTCGTTTCCTTAATGAAGACCCTTGGGACAGACTTCGCAAAATACGCGAAACAGTTAAAAATACAAAGCTCCAGATGCTTTTCCGCGGCCAGAACATTCTTGGCTACCGCCACTATGCAGATGACGTTGTAGAATACTTCGTTCAGAAATCCATAGCAAACGGTATCGACATCATCAGAATTTTCGACGCCCTCAACGATAAAAGAAACCTCGAAACAGCTATTAAAGCCACCATTAAAGAAGGCGGCCACGTTCAGGCGGCTATCAGCTACACAATCAGCCCTTCAAACGTAAAAGCTCATACAAACGAAGGTTTTGCAAACTACGCAAAACAGCTCGAAGAAATGGGTGCAAACTCTATCTGTATCAAAGATATGGCGGTTCTTCTTACACCTTACAACGCATACGAGCTCGTTTCTATGATTAAAAAGAAGGTTAAAATCCCCGTAGAGCTCCATACACACTCCACATCCGGTCTTGGCTCTATGACGCTTCTCAAAGCTATAGAAGCAGGCGTAGATATCGTGGACACAGCTATCTCTCATATGGCTCTCGGTACTTCCCAGCCCCCCACAGAAGCTATCGTAGCAACGCTTAAAGGCTCTGAATACGATACGGGGCTCGACCTCAAAGAACTCGACAAAATCTGCAAATTCTTCACACCTCTCCGTGAAAAATATATGGAAAGCGGTCTTCTCGACCCCAAAGTGCTTAAAGTTGACGTTAACGCACTTCTCTATCAGGTTCCCGGCGGTATGCTTTCCAACCTCGTTTCCCAGCTTAAACAGGCAGGTCAGTCCGATAAGCTCGACGAAGTTCTCGCAGAAGTTCCGCGCGTACGTGCAGACGCAGGTTATCCTCCGCTCGTAACGCCCTCCTCCCAGATTGTCGGCACACAGGCTGTGTTTAACGTAATCGGCGGCGAGCGCTACAAAATGTGCACAAAAGAATTCAAAGGCATCGTTCGCGGCGAATACGGTAAAACACCCGTTGCAATCGACCCCGAATTCACAAAGAAAATCATCGGCGATGAAAAGCCCATCACATATCGCCCTGCAGACAAGCTTAAACCCGAACTTGCCGAGCTCCGCGAAAAGGTTAAACCCTGGGCTATTCAGGACGAAGACGTTCTTTCCTATGCACTTTTCGACCAGGTAGCAGTTAAATTCTTTGAACAGCGCAAAAACAAAATGTACAACCTCGACGGCGCAAACGCCGATTTTGAAAAGAAAATCCACACAGTTTAATCATAATGAATATCTCGTACGATATTTTCGACCTTGTCGACTTTCCCGTAGTCATAACGGATAAGAATTTTATAATAACATATAAAAACAATATCGCGTGTGAATATTTCGGAAAGCTGCGCAAGCGTTCCAAAATAACGAAATATCTTTCTGATTACGCAAAGAATACGGATTTTTCGGTAATTTCAGAAGCCGAGTTTGAAACGGGCACGCTTATAAAGCGTGCCCTTGTTTTTGAAGAGAAAGATTTTGTTATTTTCTTTTTCCTCTCGGCGATGCAATTCGACAGTTACGAGCTCCTTTCAGAGTATATAAAAGAAAAATTCGACGGCAATTTTCTGAACTTCTATTTTTTGGCATATAAAGAATATTTGAATCTGCAGGAAATATCAAACTTTGAAAAGGCAAATGTCCCGGAAAGAACATACGCCGACCTTTTGGCGCTTATTCGCATTTTGGCAGGTAATCCTTCTTTTATGCAAAAAGAGGGGCTCGATTTGGCAGAGATTATTTCATATACGGCAAAACGAGCAGGCGAAAGTTTCCGAGCACTCGGTTTAAAGCTCTACTGCGCAAAAATCAGCGGCGAAGCGCGTGATTTTTGCCGAGCCAACATTTCTCTTTGCAGCTTTCTTTTTATCGTTTTTCGCCTCATATACTCAGGCTTTAAATTCTCGGCAGACGGCAATTTGGAAATTTCCATAAATTATCTGCACACAAACCACGCAGATATTTGCGTGAGCGTGCGCACCGCCCTTAAAAAGAAAGACGTATGCGGCAAAAGCTTTTCTTCCCTCTTGAAAATGCTCCCCGAATTTTCTTTTGAATTCGATATTTTGGAAAAATGTAAAATGTTTGAATCGGATTGGCTTTCATACGAGCTGGAAAACTCCGTTTTGAAATTGCATTTCAAAGTGAAATGCGAAACAAACGAAACACTTTTTGTTCGTTCCGAATCCGCCGCTCAAAGGAAAAAACGAATTTCCAAAGCAGTTTCCGTATTGCTTTGCAAAACAAAAATTTTGCTTTCAAAGAAATAAAATCATTTCACCAATTAAAAATGCCCTTTTCGGGCATTTTTTCTTTTCACGCATTTTAAAAATTCGGCAAAATACGCCTTTTTTCGCGAATTTTGTGCAGGATAAAGCGGCCGCATAAATTTTATCCGTTTTGCAACCGTGCGCATATAATACAACGAGCCGGGCAACAAGCCAAAGCTCAACAAAACAACAAGGAGCAATACTATGGAATATCCCAAAAACACGATATATTATCCGAACTCCACATTCGGAAGGCGTTCGGTGGCACAAGGCGTTCCCACAACGGCCGATAGAAATATACAAACCAAAAATTCTTGCCTTTCGGGAATGAGCCTTGCTATGGTCTACTCCCCCTGCCAACAATTCGAAAAACTTTATGAGCCTATGGAAGCATTGCGTTGCGGCACCCTGTTTTCCGAGCTTAATATGCCGTTTACCGGAAGGGGGAGATGAATTTGAACGAAAGAGATAACCTTCTTCGCAAAATACAGGCGGAAGATTTCGCTTTGTACGAAACCGTGCTTTTCCTCGATGGTCACCCGCACGACGAAGCGGCGCTCGCCTTTTACAGCGCTCACCGCGACACACTTGAAAAACTCAAACGCGAATACACAAAAAAATACGGTCCGCTTACAATTTACGATAACGGGGACAGTAAGTGCTGGCATTGGATAGACAAACCGTGGCCCTGGGAAAAGGAGGCAAACTAACCTATGTGGATATATGAAAAAAAGCTGCAATACCCCGTAAAAATCAAAAATCCCAACGCAAATTACGCCAGAATCATTATATCGCAACTCGGCGGCGCGGACGGTGAGCTTGCTGCGTCTATGCGCTACCTTCACCAAAGATACTCTATGCCGTACAGAGAGGTTGTGGGAATACTGACCGACGTGGGCACGGAAGAGCTTGCACATCTTGAGATGATATCGGCAATTCTCTATCAGCTCACAAAAGGCCTTTCCCCCGAGGAAATAAAGCGTGCAGGGCTCGATACTTATTTCGTAGACCATACAGCGGGCATTTATCCGATTGCCGCTTCGGGCGTGCCGTTTGATATGAAATACGTTGGTATAAAAGGCGATATTATAGCCGACCTCAACGAAGACCTCGCCGCCGAGCAAAAGGCTCGCGTGACTTACGATAATATTTTACGTCTTGTAGACGACCCCGACGTTCGCGACCCCATAAAATATCTGCGTCAGCGCGAAATCGTGCATTATCAGCGTTTCGGTGATGCACTGCGCATAACGCAAGATAACCTTAACAGCAAAAACTTCTACGCATTCAACCCCAGCTTCGATAAATAGCAAAAAAAGAGTTGTGTATACCACAACTCTTTTTTTATCTTAAATTTAAAGTGACAGCAAGAAATATTTAAGTCTTTCCGCGATTTTCGCCTGACCCGCATCGTTGGGGTGCAACCCGTCGGGCATATAAAGCTCCTTGAGCACGGGCACGCGCGGTGTGATACCCGAAACGCTCATAAGGTCGAGGAACGGAATGGAATATTTTCTCGTAACCGTTTTTATAATATCAACGTATTCGTAAAGTGTTGCCACAGGCTCTGTTTTGTGAGAACCGCAGGGGTTATCTTCCACTTCCCTGTGCATAGGGCCCATAAAAACGATTTGAGAACGAGGAAAACGCTCTATAAGCATTTCGCACATAAGGTTGCACGCGCCCCAGAAAGTATATGGGGTTTTGTCTTCGGGCGAGCCGAGGGGTGCCGTACCGTGGCCGAAATCGTTCGTTCCGCCAAAAACCACAACAAGGTCGCTGTCTGCGTCTATTTTATCTATGCGGGAAATAAAATCTATATCGTGGCGCGGTTTTTCGCTCACTTCGTCTTGTCTTGCAAAGCGAGTGCCAGAAATACCGTCTACATAGAGCTCGCGTATGCCACATTCGCGAGCAACGATATTGTAGTACATATTGTTTTTGTCGGCAACGCCGTGCCCTTCCGTTATACTGTCGCCAAGAACAGCCATTTTTATGCCTTTAAGTTCCATAATTTTAACCTCAAAAGTGATTTTTCTTTTATTTTATCACTTTCGTAGCCAAAGGTCAATGCTTTTATTTATCTTTTCGCATAACTATTGCTACAATAGCGGAAATAACGCCGAAAAGCACCCCCGCCAAGGGCCATATAATCCAGCTTATGTGCCAGTTAGAAGTGATAAAGCTGTATGCAAGGTAAATTGCTGTGATTACAAGCCAATATATTTCCGATATAGGCTCCATAGCCTTGTTAGCAAGTTTCGTACGACGGGCATAGTCGCCCTCTTCAAGCATTTTTTGCATAGCGCCCCACGGTATACCGACCGATACGAAGCAATACGTGCCGCAAGCCACGAGCAAAAGCGTGCCGCAAATTCCTATCATAATAAGCATTTCGTGTTCCGTAAACGCCCCCAAAAGCGTCGATATCGCGCCGAATATGCAGAGAGCCACACCAATAGCGTTATGCCTTGTATAACCCGCAGCAGCAGCCTCTTTTTCGCTTTCCATCGCTTTTTTTGCCGCTTCGTCGAGCTTTATGGGCTCTTTTTCCATATAATCAAATTTGGTAAGCGGAATCCCGAAGAATATAAATACCATAACTGCAGCTGCAACTATAAGCAAAAGCACTATTATACCTATAAGTATGCAAATATCCTCGGAAATCGCCGTAATCAATTGCGTTTCGTGCGCCCCTATAAGCAACAGCATACAAACGGGCGATAATATGCACATAAGAACGGCCAGCGCTATTTTCTTCGCCGCTTTGCGGCTTGCTTCCAAATATTCATATGCCTCTTTTTCGCCAACTTTGCGCACGTTTTCACATTTTTCTTCTTTCTGCTCCACAGGTTCTTCGTGTGGAATTTCGCCGTCGTTTTCCTTCAAAAGATAATCTGTGGTAACGCCAAAAAGCTCCGAAAGCTGCAAAATTTTTGCAATATCCGGCACAGACTGCGCACTTTCCCATTTGGAAACGGATTGGCGCGTTACGTCGAGCTTTTCGGCGAGCTCTTCCTGCGACCAACCTTTTTGTTTTCTTAAGTTTATAATTTTGTCTGCGAGTGTCATTTTGTTCACCTCTGTTTTGTTTATTGACACACTCATTTTACACTTACCTCCCTTCAAAAACAAGAAAGCCCGGCAGTCAATTTGTCAACTGCCGGTTGCTTTTTGCGTTTTTGTATGATTACGATTCAATTTCAGTCACGTTCCGCATCTATGCAAGCATCTATTACAAGCACAACGGAAAGCGCGAGCACAGGGTCTATTACGTCGGAAACGTCTATTTGATAAGCGTCGCCCCAAGTGAACCATTCCTTTGTAACCACAGCAATGTTTCTGCCCTGGCTTTCCACAGCATAATCGTGGTCTAGAAAATTGCCGTCAACCGTCCAATTAAGACCGTTTATGGTGTAGGAATTGTGAAAGAAAGTGAATTCCTTTACAATCTCCGCGATTTCCGTGCCGTTCCTGTATATAGAATACTTCGGCAAGAACGAGAAAAGTTGTTGTTCTATGTAGGAAAGCTCTGCCCCATTCATTGAATATAGGTGGAGCTTTTTGCCGAAAGTGAAAACCTCACCTTCCACATAGAAACATTCGTTTCCGTTTTCATCATAGATGCTGAATTTATCGCCAAATGTGAAAACGTGTTGTTTGATATAATATTTCATAATTATTCAACGACAACTATGAAGCGGTAAACATCCTGGCCGCCGTCGAGTGTCTGCACTTCAACGTCGGGGTAAGCTTCTTCAATTCTTTCAACAAGCTCATCAAGCATTTCCAACGTAACGTGTTTGCCGTAGAAAATATTTACAATATCGCGGTTTTCCGCATCCATACCCTCGAGCATTTTGAGCGTAGCATCGAGAATATCAGGTTCGGAAGCCAACATCTGCTTGCCGCAGAAGGAAATATAGTCGCCTTCGCGAACTTTAACGCCGTTCATTTCCGTGTTTCTTACAGCGTATGTTACAAAGCCTGTTTCAACCTC
>JAFTOK010000006.1 GCA_017463815.1 Clostridia bacterium
GGTTGTTATTTTTCTCATATTCTGTCATCCTCCTTCTATCTAATTATTTTATCACGAACATATAAATATATTTATGGATTAATGTTGGTTAGGCAGATTTCGTGATTATTATAGCAAAATTTTCTGCAAATAAAAACAACCGAAAGTATACCTCGATACCTATCGGTTGATGATCAGCATTTGTTTTTTATATTTTTTATTGAACGAAGAATAGCAATAATTTGTTCTTTATCATATGCCGAAAAATCTCTGATTTCATATTGAAGCTTTGACTCTAGCGCATTATGTGTAGCAATTGTTTCTGTTAGCAGAAGTTCATCCGCTGATATGCACAAGGACTCACAGATTTTTACAATAACCATTACAGTGGGAGTTTGTTTACCACATTCTACACGGCTCAGATATTTTTCGGATATTCCTATTCTTTCAGCAAGCGTGGCTTGTGTTAATCCTGCGTTCTTTCTTGCGAGGGCAATTCTTTTTCCTATAGAGGATATAGATGTTGACATTGCGTTGTACCTCCTGTTAGCACAACACCATATCACAGAAGATATTAAAAGTCCAGAAAACAAACTGTTAACAAAAATACAGAAACCGTACAGGACTCTTTGCTGAATTCTGTACGGTTTCGGTTGTCCTATTCGGTTGTTTGTGATTTCTCCGTTAAGAACATTACGCTTTACCGTGATGGAGTTTTGTACGATAAAACTTTATGGGAATTTGAAGACGGGTTAGCAGTCAAAACCGAAACCGAACGCCCCGATACAGGCGAAATTTTCCTTTCTCTCTCCGAATATTACGCAAGCAAAAACTTAAAGAGCGAAAAGCTGTATGTAAACGGCAAACTCACAAATTATAACGAATATTACGATTCACCTCAAAATATTGCAAAATACCATTTTTCGTATAACACCCCTTACCAAACGGAAGAAAGCTTTTATTCAGAAACAGAGGTTCTTTTGAAGCGTGAGTATACCGATTATAATGAAAACGGCACAGTTATCGGCAAGCAGAAAACGGAATGCTACGATTCCGGTGTAGTCAAGCTCGAAGAACGCACGCAATATTCCGAAGAAGGTAAGCTCGAAAGACACGAAATATTCGAATATTACGAAAATGCTCAAGTGAAAAAGCATACTCAAACAGAGTATGAAAACGGAATACAAATTTCCGTCACCGTTCACGAATATGATGAAAACGGCAATATAACAAACAAATAATCAAAAACGGACTGCGTTGTGCAGTCCGTTTTTATTTTATCTTAGTTTTTTTCTTCTTTCACATATACCGTCATAGCCACGCCCGTGTCGTTTACGAGAATGTCTTTAGGCAAGGTGAGCATCTTATATGTAACGTACGCGTCGCCCGCAGCACCTGAGAGGTTAGCTATCTGAATAAAGTAGACAACCCAGAACCAGCTCTCGGGCAAGGTCGCGCACAGCACGCCGAGCACAATGCCCCATATTACCACAGGGGCAAGCGCTATAATAATATAGCTTTTCTTGTTAAAGTATGCGGAGCTCCCCGCGTATGCGTACATAAGCGTAAAACCGTAGTGCGGCTTTACACCGCTGAATCGCTTCATAAATATGCCGTGAACAAGCTCGTGTAATATTATGTAAACAACAGAGCCGACAAGAAGAGCGAAAAACCGCAGAAAGTATACCGCTATCCCCTGCGACATATCGAAAAGAGTCGCTATTGGAACAAACGGCAACGCCGCCGCAATCATTACAAGAGTCACAGCCAACGCACCCAAGTTTACGCCAAGCATAAGTTTTTTGTTTTTTTGTAGGTCTATTTCAAGTGTTTTTTCATACCCTTCGGGTAATGTTTTGAAATTTTCCACTTTTCTCACACTTTCGCAAGCTTCGCGTATGTAGCCATAAGCTTCTTCGTGCCAACCTTATCGAAAGCTATTTCGTAGAGTATGTCTGCGCCCATAGCTTTTGCGGAAAGCACCGTACCCTCGCCGAACGCCATATGCTTAACTCTGTCACCCGCGCGGAACGTTTCGCCCGAGGAGCGCGCCTTGCCCACGTTTGCGGCAACGGCACTGCGGGAGAAGAGCTCGTCGGAAATGCGCACTTTGCGCGTTTTTTCGCCGTATTCCGTTTTGGGCTTCGGCTTTTCTTTCGGCGCTTCTTCGTTTTTATATTCTGCGCCTATCTCGCTTATAAAGCGGGATGGCGGGTTGTACATCGTTTTGCCATAGAACATTCTTTCGCGCGTGTGAACCATAAAGAGCCTGTCTTTCGCGCGAGTTATGGCAACGTAAGCGAGCCTACGCTCCTCCTCGAGCTCCTCTGCCTGAAGCACGGCTCTGCCGCTCGGGAAGATTTCTTCTTCCATACCGGGCAGGAACACCACGGGGAATTCAAGCCCCTTTGCGCTGTGAATAGTCATAAGTACAACGGCGTCTGCCTCTGCATCGTAGTTATCCACGTCTGCAACGAGCGCTATATCTTCAAGGAATCCCTCGAGCGTTGCACCCTCGTTGCTCTGCTCGTATTCAGCCGCATAGGAAATGAGCTCGCGCACGTTTTCGCTTCTTTCCGTGCTTTCGCCGTTTTCCTCTGCCGCAGCGAGCATAGCACCATAACCAGAAAGCTCTATTGTTTTTTCAACGAGCTTTGCAAGCCCTTCTTCTTTTGCAATTCTTCGCAAAGCGTTTATGAGGTAAATAAAGAGTTCAAACTTGCTTGCGGATTTGGAAACAGCTGTGTAAGAGCGAGCGTTTTCCATAATCCAGAACATACTTTTGCCTTCCGTTTCTGAAAGGAGCTCTATCTGGTTTATTGTCGCTTCGCCTATTTTGCGTTTCGGCTCGTTTATAATTCTGCGCAGGCGCAGGTTGTCATTTTGGTTTGCAACAACGGAAAGGTAAGCGATAATATCCTTAACCTCTTTACGCTCGAAAAATCTTGTGCCGCCGAGCAATCTGTATGGCACGCCGCTCTTTGCAAAAACGCTTTCAAGGGCGCTGGACTGCGCGTTCACTCTGTAAAGCACGGCAAAATCGCCGTATTTTCTCTTTTCGCGTACGATAAGCTCCATAATCTTGTTGATTATGAATTTAGCTTCGTCAACCTGTGTTTCCACGCGCTTAACGAAGATTTTTTCGCCTTCTCCGCGGCTTGCACGGAGCTCTTTGCCCCTGCGCGCGAAGTTGTGGCGTATAACGGAGTTGGCAGCCCCGAGGATATTTTCCGTGGAACGATAGTTGTCTTCCAGCTTTATAATAGCGGCGTTCTTGATTTTTTCATCGAATGTGAGGATATTTTCCACCGTAGCACCGCGGAATTTGTAAATGCTCTGGTCATCGTCGCCCACAACCATAAGGTTGCCGTAGCCGCCCGAAAGGAGCTTGGCAAGCTCAAACTGTGCATAGTTCGTATCCTGAAATTCATCTATAAGAACGTAGCGGAATTTCTTTTGGTAATATTCGCGAACTTCGGGCACTTCTTTAAGAAGCA
>JAFTOK010000101.1 GCA_017463815.1 Clostridia bacterium
ATCACGGCGCAGATGATCGGCAGCGCCTACAACCTCAACTACGGCAGCGCGACCTCGCTTCTTCTTATGATAGTGGTGCTCGTGACGATGGTTATTTTCAACAGTATGGATTCTGAAGATACGGAGGGTATGCTCGCGTGAAAAAAAGCAAACTTTCAGGCATCTATGCCGCACTTATACTTCTTTTTCTCTATGCACCTATTATAATTCTTATCGTATTTTCGTTTAACTCCGAAAAGGGTTATTCCTGGCAGGGCTTTTCCCTTAAATGGTACAAAGAGATTTTTGACAACTAGCTTATAATAGAATCTTTCCGCAACACGCTCATAGTTGCGCTTATAGCCAGCGTTTTCGCCACAATACTCGGCGCTCTCGCGGCGCTCGGCGTTTACTCTATGAAAAATAAAATGGCAAAAGGGCTTATACAGAACGTAACGAACCTGCCGCTCCTCAACCCCGAAATAGTAACGGGTATTTCGCTTATGCTGCTTTTTGCGGCAATGCGCTTTTCGGGCGGTTGGGTAACGCTTATAATAGCGAACATAACCTTCTGTGTGCCCAGCGTGTTCCTTTCCATTTTGCCGAAGCTGCGCCAGATTAACAAAAGCCTCTACGAGGCGGCGATGGACCTCGGCTGCAGCCCCGCGAAAGCCTTCCAGAAGGTGGTTATCCCCGAAATTATGCCGGGTATTATCACAGGCTTTCTTATGGCTTTCACCTACTCCATAGACGACTTTGTAATAAGCTATTTTACAGCGGGCAAGCTCAACACGCTCCCCATAACGATTTACTCGATGGTTAAAAAGCGCGTTAGCCCCGAAATAAACGCTCTTTCCACGCTTCTTTTCGCGGCGGTGTTTATAATACTTCTTATTACGAACATCCGCGCAATACGCAAGGAAAAAGAGCTTGAAAGAAAAAGAGCCGCAAGGAGCTGAAATGAAAAAAATTATTTCTGTTTTTCTCGCAGTGTTCCTTTTCGTGTGCACGCTTTCCGTTTCCGCTTTCGCTGAAGACGGCGATGCGTATGCCTACGATATGGAATACTACTCTAAACTAAAAGGTCAGAACGTGACCATATACGTTTATAACTGGGGCGAATATATTTCCGACGGAAGCGACGATTCTATGGACGTTGTAAAGGAATTTGAAGCGCTTACGGGCATAAACGTGGAATACACCACGTTCGACAGCAACGAATCGCTTTTCGCTAAACTTAAAAGCGGCAGCGCGAGCTACGATGTGATTATACCCTCCGACTATATGGTTTCCCGCCTTGCGGACAACGGTATGCTCAACAAGCTCAATTACGAAAATATACCCAATTTTGAAAAATATATAGACGCCGAATTCAAAAACCCCGAATACGACGCGCAAAACGAATACAGCGTGCCTTATATGTGGGGTACGGTTGGCGTTATCTACAACACGAAGTACGTGGACGAAGCCGACATCGGCTCCTGGGACTTGCTCTGGAACGAAAAGTACGCGGGTAAAATACTTATGTTCGATAACTCGCGCGATGCTTTTGCCATAGCGCTTTCCAAACTCGGCTACTCTATGAACACGACGAACGAAGAAGAGCTTAAAGCCGCGGCAGAGGAGCTTGCGAAGCAGGGAAGCGTGGTTCAGGCGTACGTTATGGACCAGATTTTCGATAAAATGGTAGAGGAAAACGCATATATCGCGCCTTACTACGCGGGCGACTACCTCACTATGGCAGAGGATAACGAAGACCTCGCTTTCTACATTCCCGAGGAAGGCACAAACCTCTTTACCGATGCAATGTGCATTCCCTCCACCTGCCAGAACCAGGAAGCGGCGGAAATGTTCATAAACTTTATGTGCGAACCCACAGTTTCTGCGGCTAACACAGATTACATTTGCTATTCCACCCCGATTTCCGCGGCGAAGGAACTTATCGACCCCGAAATGGCGGCGAGCGAAATAGCTTACCCGAGCGCAGAGGTTCTCGCGAAAACGGAAAGATACAAAAACCTTTCCGACGAAGCGAACCAGCTTATGGACGACCTTTGGATTTCGGGCGTGCGCACAAACAAGCTTACGGCAGGCTTCTGGGTTAGCCTCGGCGTTATATGCGTGCTTGTGCTTGTGGCTGTGTTCCGCAATATGTACGTTAAGAAAAAACGTATGGAAGCACGAATGAAATATTAAAAAACACGCAATAATTACAAAAAACGGAGTGATTTTGTGAACAAAAAGACCTTTACAAGCGTTTTCTGGGGGCTTTTTATAATCGCCATAGGCGTCATTTTGGGCGGCAACGTTATGGGGATATGGGATATTGACCTGTTTTTCCCCGGCTGGTGGACTATGTTTATAATTTTGCCTTGCCTTTACGGGATTATAAAAAACGGGCCCGACGTTGTGAACGTGGCAGGGCTTATAATAGGTGTTTTGCTTTTGCTTGACAACACAGAGTTTTTCGGAAAATATATTTCGTGGAAGCTCATTTTCCCCATAAT
>JAFTOK010000102.1 GCA_017463815.1 Clostridia bacterium
AATTTTGCATTTATCGCAAATTTTCTTAACGGAAGGTTTTACTTTCATTTGACTTGACCATTCCTTTCATTAGATATGAATAATTATTTTACCTCGGGATCATTCGCCCTGGAGTCTCCAAGTGATACGGCCCTTATTGAGGTCGTAGATGGAAACTTCAACGGTTACTTTATCACCGGGAACTATTTTGATGAAATTCATTCTGAGCTTGCCCGAAATCTGAGCTGTTACAATATGCTCATTGGGAAGCTTTACTTTGAAAGTAGCATTGGGCATTGCCTCAATAACCGTACCTTCAAATTCTATAACATCGTCCTTTGGCATTAGTGTACCTCACATAAATATTACACAAATGTTTTTGGTCTTAAACTGTCTTAAGACACATCGGTGAGCAAGATAGGCTCGCCTTCGGGCGTTATCAGAACCGTGTGTTCATAGTGAGCGGAAAGCTTGCCGTCTGCCGTTATGACTGTCCAGCCGTCTTTTTGCTCTCTTACATCAAACGTGCCCTGATTTATCATAGGTTCTATAGCGATAGTCATACCGGGGAAAAGGCGTGCGCCTCTTCCGGCTGTTCCGAAATTCGGAACTTCGGGGTCTTCGTGAAGCTCGTGACCAACACCGTGACCTACGTATCTGCGAACAACGCCGTAGCCTTGCGCCGTAGCGTATTCGTAAATTGCCGCGCCAATGTCGCCTATGCGGTTACCTGCAATAGCCTTTGCGGCGCCGCGGTGGAAAGCTTCTTTCGTGGAATCTATCAAGCGTTTTGCTTCGTCGCTGATATTGCCGACACCGAATGTCTTTGCGCTATCTCCGTGGAAGCCCTTATAGTAAGCGCCAACATCTATTTTGACTATATCGCCTTCTTTGAGAAATCTGTCCTTACGGGGTATACCGTGGATAATTTCGTCGTTAAGGCTGATGCACGCGCTTGCGGGAAAACCGCCATAACCGAGGAAGGAAGGTTTCGCACCGCTTTTTACGATATAATCGTGAATGATTTTATCAAGCTCGTAGGTGCTTATTCCCTCTCTGATGTTCTCTGCCGCTTTGAGCAAAGCCTCGCCTGTTATGCGTCCTGCTTTACGCATTATAGCCACTTGTTCGCTGTTTTTTACCTGAATCATAAGAATTAACCTTCTATTGCTTCAAGTTTTTTCTCGATTTCGGCCGTGATATTTTCAATCGTATCAGTGCCGTCTACGAGAACGAGTTTACCGCGTGCGGAGTAGTAATCCTTAAGCGGTTCTGTCTGCTCGTGGTAAACGCCGAGTCTGGAAATAACAGTTTCGGGTTTATCATCTGCGCGCATTACAAGTTTGCCGCCGCAAGCATCGCATATTCCCTCCACTTTCGTGGGGATATATACTGTGTGGTAGGAAGCGCCGCATTCGCCGCAAAGTCTTCTGCCGCTCATACGTTTGATAATCGCTTCATCGGAAACTTCAATGCTTATAACAAGGTCCATATTGATGTTCATCGCATCGAGAGCTTCTGCCTGGGGCACCGTTCTCGGGAAGCCATCAAGAATGAAACCGTTTTTGCAATCGTCTTCTGCAAGACGTTCTTTTATGATGCCTATTACAACATCATCGGGAACAAGGTTGCCTGCGTCGATAAAAGATTTCGCTTTTACGCCGAGTTCTGTTCCCTCTTTCATCGCCGTACGAAGGAGCGCACCTGTGGAAATTGTGGGAATCGAATGATTCTTTGCTACAACTTCCGCCTGTGTTCCTTTGCCGGCGCCGGGAGCACCGAGAAACATAAGTTTCATAAATTTTATCTCCTTTAGAATAAAACGTTTGTCTTTTCACGCCGCGCGATGCGGCGTGAAAAGTATGTTTGGTTTATTCAAGGAAGCCTTTGTAATGACGCATTGTCATCTGTGCTTCCAACTCGCGTACTGTTTCGAGGATTACACCAACTACGATGAGAAGTGTGGAACCGCTGAAGGAAACAGCGCCGAGAAGTCCGCCGGATACTGCATTGAGTATAAGGGGAACGCAAGCGATAATACCGAGGAAGAAAGCTCCCATAAGGATTATCTTGTTGAGAACCTTTTTAATGTACTGTGCAGTAGGTTTGCCGGGACGGATACCGGGGATAAAACCGCCCTGCTGCATAAGGTTGTTGGAAACCTCAACGGGGTTGAAGGATATAGAAATGTAGAAGTAAGCGAAAGCGATGATGAGAACAAAGAGGAGAATGATATATACGGCACTGTCGGAATCGAACAAATGCTTAACTACATACCAGAAAGAGCCTTCTTTGAACGCGCCTGCGAACTGTTCTACGAAGTAAAGGATTGTAGGAACGAAGGATACGATTGTGCTTGCGAAGATAATAGGCATAACACCGGACATATTGAGCTTAATCGGAAGATTGGAGCTCTGACCGCCGTACCTCTTACGGCCTACAACTTTTTTAGCATACTGTACGGGAATTCTTCTTTCCGCATCGGACATATAAGTTACAAAAATGAGAGATGCAACTACGATGAGGATTGTGAGAATACCGAGGACCCATTTGAGTGCAACGTGAATGTCACTCGTCTGGAGCATAGCAACCTGAGATGTTGCTATGGAAGGAATACCGGAAACGATATTCGCGAAAAGTATCATAGAGATACCGTTGCCAATGCCCTGTTCATCGATTTTTTCGCCGAGCCACATAATGAGCGCGGAACCTGCTGTGAAGCAAGCTACCATTACAATCGCTTTGAACACGATGTGTGTGCCTTTGTCAGAAACAAGGCCGTAGCTGTTGAGCAAGAAGAAGTAGCCAACGGAAGTGATTATAGCGAGAACGATTGTAGCGACACGAGTAATCTTGTCGATTTTCTTTCTGCCTGCTTCACCGTCTTTGGACATTCTTTCGAGAGCGGGAATAGCAACTGTGAGAAGCTGAATGATAATCTGCGCGTTAATGTAAGGTGTTACAGAAAGCGCAAACAATGTGGATTGTGCAAACGCATCACCGGAGAGGATGTTGAGGTATTGGAAAATACCCTGTGTCATCTGAGATGATACGGTCAAAAGCTGTGCGTAGTCTACAAAAGGTACGGGAATTGCAACACCGATACGGTACAACGCAATGATCAAGAGCGTGAAAAGGATTTTAGAGCGAATCTCGCTTATTTTCCATGCGTTTCTGAGCGTCTTGAACACGTTATACCACCTCGCACTTTCCGCCTGCTGCTTCGATTTTCTCTTTAGCAGAAGCAGAGAAGATGGCAGCCTGAACAGTTACTTTCTTTGTGATTTCACCGCGGCCGAGAACCTTAACACCATCGAGAAGTTTTTTAACAACACCTTTTTCGATGAGAGTTTCAGCATTTACAACAGCGCCGTCTTCAAATGCGCCATTGATTGTTTCAACATTTACAATAGCATATTCTTTAGCGAATACGTTATTGAAACCTCTTTTAGGAAGTCTTCTGGAAAGCGGAATCTGGCCGCCTTCAAAACCGGGGCGAACACCGCCACCGGAACGAGCATTCTGACCTTTGTGGCCTTTGCCTGCTATTTTACC
>JAFTOK010000103.1 GCA_017463815.1 Clostridia bacterium
CCAAGGCATTTGAATAACCTCCTTTTAGGTCATTTTCTTGCCTTTATTATATCACAAAACTGTATACAATCATCTTGCACTACCTGTTTACTATCATACTACACTGTACAGTCCTCGACGCCCCGAAACATAGTTGAAACAAGTCAGCCGGTGAGATGTCCCTGACACCCCGCAAACACCGCAAAACTCAGTCTTTGTCCGCGCCCGTCGCGCCGCAGCATTTTTTGTATTTTTTGCCCGAACCGCAGGGGCAAGGGTCGTTTCTGCCCACTTTTTCCGCCGCCTTTTTAACGGTGGGGCGTCTCTTTTCGCCGTCGCCGCCCACAGCCGCCGCCTGCGCTTCGCGCTGCTTTGCAATCTGCGTGCGCTTAATCTGCTCTGCGGGGCGGGAGAAGAGTGTCATACGAACCGTGTCCACGCGTATGTTCGCTATCATAGCATCGAACATTTCGCCCGCCGCAATGCGATATTCGTTCAGCGGGTTTCTCTGTGCGTATGCCGCAAGACCCACGCCGCCGCGAAGGTCGTCCATAGCGTCGAGGTGCTGCATCCAGTGCGTGTCTACCGCGCGAAGGAGCGCCACACGCTCAAGCTCGCGTATATTTTCGCCGAAAACTTCCTTCTGGCGCTCGTAAATGCCGTTTGCACGGGAAACGAGCGTTTGTGTAACTTCCTCTGTTGTGTATTCGCGTTCCTCGGCAAAATCCTCTTTTGCCACCATCCAGAACACGTTTTTGCGCACGTTGTCTATGGAAATTTTGCCGCTTTCCGTGTCTATGCTTTCGGCGATGCCGTCGGCAATACTGCTTTCAATCATCTTTGCGATTGTTTCGCTTATATCCTCGCCGTCCAGCACTCTGCGGCGTTCGCCGTAGATGATGTTTCTCTGCTGGTTCATAACGTCGTCGTAGTCGAGCACGTTCTTACGTCTGTTGAAGTTGTTTGCTTCAAGCTGCGTCTGCGCGTTTTCTATCGTACCCGAAAGGATTTTCGCGTCAATCGGCTGGTCGTCGGGAAGCCCCAGGCGCTCTACCATACCCTGTATGCGTTCGCTGCCGAAAAGGCGAAGAAGGTCGTCTTCGAGCGAAAGGAAAAATCTGCTCTCGCCGGGGTCGCCCTGACGTCCCGCACGGCCGCGGAGCTGGTTGTCTATACGTCTGCTCTCGTGGCGCTCCGTGCCGAGTATGAATAAGCCGCCCGCGCGCCTTACGTCCTCTGCCTCGGGCGCGATTTGCGCTTTGTAAAAATCAAGTTTTTCGCGGTAAATCTCGCGCGCCTCGCGTGCTCGCTCGTCTATGCTTTCGGAAGCGCCCGTCGCCGCGAGGATTTCTTCTTCGTTATAGCCGAGCTTCAGAAGCTCGTTTTTGGCAAGGAACTCTGCGTTACCGCCGAGCATAATGTCCGTACCTCTGCCCGCCATATTCGTGGAGATGGTAACGGCGCCGAATTTGCCCGCCTGCGCTACAATCGCCGCCTCTTTTTCGTGGTATTTCGCATTGAGCACGTTGTGCGGTATGCCCTCGCGCGAAAGGAGCTTTGAAAGGAGCTCGGATTTATCTACGGAAACCGTACCCACAAGCACGGGCTGACCTTTTTCGTGGCAAGCCTTGATTTGCTCTATAATCGCCTCGTATTTGCCCTTTGTGTTCTTGTAAACGACGTCGTTCTGGTCTTTGCGAATCATCGGTCTGTTCGTGGGCACTTCCACAACGTCCAGGCTGTAGATTTCGCGGAATTCTTCTTCTTCCGTAAGCGCCGTACCCGTCATACCCGAAAGCTTTGCGTAAAGGCGGAAGAAGTTCTGGAACGTGATGGTGGCGAGCGTCTGGTTTTCGTTTTCGATTTTCACGCGCTCTTTGGCTTCAATAGCTTGGTGGAGCCCGTCGGAAAAGCGCCTGCCGGGCATAATTCTGCCCGTGAAGCTGTCGACTATAAGCACCTTGCCGTCCATAACCACGTAATCGTCGTCGCGCTTCATACAACCGTGTGCGTGGAGCGCCTGGTTTACGTAGTGCGTAAGGTCCGTGTTCTCTATATCGGCATAGTTTTCCACGCCGAAAAATTTTTCAGCTTTGGCGATACCGTTGTGCGTAAGCGTGGCGCGCTTTGCCTTTTCATCCACGATATAATCTTCTTTTACGTCTTCGTAATCGGATTTCGTGTCTTTTTCTTTGATTTTGAGCGCGCGCAGAGTGCGTACGAAAGCGTCTGCCTTGCCGTACATTTCATCGGGGACACTGCCCTGACCGGAAATTATAAGCGGGGTGCGCGCTTCGTCTATGAGAATGGAGTCCACCTCGTCCACAATGGCGAAATTGTGCCCGCGCTGAACTATTCTGTCTTTGTAAATCACCATATTGTCGCGCAGGTAGTCGAAGCCAAATTCGTTGTTCGTGCCGTATGTGATATCGCAGGCGTACGCCGCTCTCTTTTCCTCTGTGGATTGGTCCTGCGCGTTGCGTATAAGACCTGTTGTAAGGCCGAGGAAGCCGTATACCTTGCCCATCTCCTCGCTGTCGCGGCGCGCGAGGTACTCGTTCACCGTAACGATGTGAACGCCCTTTCCCGTGAGCGCGTTGAGGTATGCGGGCATCGTGGCAACGAGCGTTTTACCTTCGCCCGTTTTCATTTCCGCAATGCGCCCTTGGTGGAGAATGATACCGCCCATAAGCTGAACGCGGAAGGGGCGCTTGCCAAGCACACGCGTGGCGGCTTCGCGCACGGCGGCGAATGCATCGGGCAGAATGTCGTCGAGCGTTTCGCCCGCGCCGAGGCGCGCGCGCAAAGCGGGCGTAACCTCGCGGAGCTCGCCGTCGCTCATAGCCGCGTATTTATCTGCAAGAGCCTCTATTTTGTTAACGGTAGGCTCTATTTTCTTAACCTGTTTGGAACTGTACGTTCCGAATATTTTTTCAAATAAGGACATAATTCCTCCGAAATTTTAGAAATTTATAAATATTAAACCGTAATATATTTATTTTATCATATATTTGCAAACAAAACCACAGTAATTTGTAAATAAATGCGATTTTTCTTAAAAATTACATCATTTTTTCGCGCAAAATCTCGCCGTCGCAACGCAAATCTTCAAATTCGCGCTGGCGCAGCACCTCGTACGTGGCTATAGCCACCGTGTTGGAAAGGTTCAGCGAGCGGCTGTCGCCCTTCATCGGCATACGCAGAGAGCGCTCGAAGCGCTCCTCCAAAAGCGCCTCGGGCAAGCCTTTCGTTTCCTTGCCGAAAACGAGGAAAACGCGCTCGGGGTAAGTAATCTCGCTGTATATGTGGCTCGCTTTTTTCGAGAAAAAGTAGAGTTCTTCATCTTTGTTTTTCTCCAAAAACTCTGCGAGATTTTCGTAGTAATATATCTCCAGCTCGTGCCAGTAATCCAGCCCCGCGCGCTTCATTTTTTTATCGTCTATTTCAAAGCCGAGCGGCTTTACAAGGTGGAGCACCGCCCCCGTAACCGAGCAGGTGCGCGCTATATTGCCCGTATTCTGCGGAATTTCGGGCTCGACCAAAACTATATTTATATTCGCCATAATATTTCTCCGTTAATTTATTTTTTATATGGTACATCGTAACAGTTAAAGCTTGATGCCTTTATGCCTCCCTCTGGGGGGAGGGGGACCACGAAGTGGTGGAAGGAGTTACCGAAGATAAACAAATTTATTTTTGCAAAATTTCAAGTGCACGCCCACTCCTTCAGTCTTCGCCTGAAGGCGAAGCCAGCTCCCTCCCGGAGGGAGCCTTAAAGTGACCCCTTCACCAAGTATGGGAAGGCTTTACCATTGTATCACACAAAAACAAAAAAATCAAGTTTTGGCGCAATATGGCGCACAAAACAATATTTTTTCCGTTTACTTTTTTTCAAAAAACAAAAACTTTGAAAGGGGAAGAAAAAAGAAAGGATTTTCACAATGAAAAAATTTAAAATCATCGCCCTTGTCTGTGCGCTTGCCTCTGGTTTCACGCTTTGCGCGCACGCGGCAAGCGGCGCATATAATTGGTATTGCAAACGCGCCAAAAACCACGCCCGCCCCGAAGCGGAAGCCTCTATGAGCTTCATTTCCGAATGCGGCGGCGCGTACATCGGCAAAAACCCCGAGGAAAAGGTGCTCTACCTCACGTTCGACGCCGGCTATGAAAACGGTAATATCGCCCGCATACTCGACGTTCTGAAGGCACACAACGCACACGCGGCGTTCTTCGTGCTCGAAAACCTTGTAGTGCGCGACACAGAGCTTGTAAAGCGTATGGCGGCGGAGGGTCACCTTGTGTGCAACCACACGGCGCGCCACAAGGATATGACGAAGATGAACGACGAGCAGTTCGCCGCAGAATTGAAAGCGCTCGAAGACATTCTCGCGGAAAAAGCGGGCGTTACGTGCGCGAAATTCTACCGCCCGCCCGAAGGCAGGTTCAGCGAGAAAAACTTGAAAGCGGCGGCGGATTTGGGCTATAAAACAGTCTTTTGGAGCCTTGCCTACGCCGATTGGGATAACGAAAAGCAACCCGAGCCTGAAAAGTCCAAGCAGCTTTTGCTGGCCAACACGCACAACGGCGCGGTAATCCTGCTCCACCCCACGTCAAAAACCAACGCAGACATTCTCGATGCCCTGCTCACGGAATGGGAAAACCAAGGCTACCGTTTCGGCACGCTCGAGGAACTGTTTCAGGCTTCCTCTTGAGGGTAAGCTGTCGCGCAAGCGCGGCTGATGAGGTGTAGCCGCAATGCGGCGTTATAAATAACGCCTGAATTATTTAAGTTCAAATATTCAAAACAAAAATCACAACAAAAATTAAAAACTATGAAAAAATTTTTATATACCTTTTTAATTTTCTTCGTGCTTTCTCTGTTCGCCGTGCAAAGCGTTTTTGCCGCCGCCCCGCCGCAAAAAGACGGCGTGATTTTCTCCGGCAGCATTTCCTGCGGCAAAAAAATCGCCCTTACGTTCGACGACGGGCCGCACCCGTACAAAACCCTGAAAATTTTGGATTTGCTCGATAAATACGGCGTGAAAGCCACGTTTTTCATAATAGGCTCCAATGCTGAATACCACCCCGAAATCGTCGCAGAGGAAGCCGCACGCGGGCACGAACTCGCCAACCATTCCTATTCCCACGCCAAGCTTTCCGTTATGACGGAGGAAGAAATACGCGGCGAAATAGAGCTCTCGGACAAAATAATAGAAAAAGCCTCGGGCATAACGCCGAAGCTATTTCGCCCGCCCGAGGGCGCGTATTCCGAAAACGTCGTTAAAGTTGCCTCGGAACTCGGCAAAAGCACGATTATATGGACGGTAGATACGCTGGACTGGGCAAAAACCCCTCGCGATACGATTGTGGAAAACGTAAAAACGAGCGTTACTTCGGGCAGTATAATCCTCTTTCACGATTTCACAAACAAAGATACGCACACGTTTGAAGCGCTTGAAATTCTTATTCCCTATTTGCAGGAGCAAGGGTATGAATTTGTAACGGTTTCGGAACTGCTGGCAGAAAATAATTGAAAACGTGAATTAAATTAAAATAAAAGGCTCCCTCATTCTCCGCGCAAGCGCGGGAGGGAGGCTCTTCCAAGCACAACAAAACCGCCCATCGGGCGGTTTTGCTTTATTGTATAACGAAAACCACGCGCTCGTCGCGAGGTTCAATAAAGGCTATGCCGATAATATTGAAAAGAAATAAAGTTATAGGAGATGTTGTGGTGTCAGAGGCTCCCTTGTGCAAAGGGAGCTGTTGAGCGATAGCGAAACTGAGGGATTGTTACAAAGATAGTCTATTCATTCTCAAACAATCCCTCCGTCTTTTGCTTCGCAAAATCCACCTCCCTTTGCACAAGGGAGGCTTGTATA
>JAFTOK010000104.1 GCA_017463815.1 Clostridia bacterium
CGGGAACGTATTTTTCTTTCATTTCGTCTGCCTCCTTTCAAAAGGTTTTTTTGTGAGGTATACCTCACAAAAAAACCTTTTGAAAGGAGGCAGACGAAATGAAAGAAAAATACGTTCCCGCAGAAATGGAAATCATCAAATTTGAAACGGAAGACATTATCACAACAAGCGGCGACCCTGAACTTCCCGATTATGAATTATAATTTTACAAAATGCGAAAGGAAAAGAACTATGAAAAAGAAAGTTTTAATTTCTTTGCTTGTTGTTGCCGTTCTTGCCTGCACTTTTGCGGTGAGTATCTTCGCAACAACAGACAGCACAACCACGGAATTTAAAATTTCCCAAGCGTCGCTTACGCTTGGTACGGATTTGCGTATTAACTTTAAAGTTAGCATTCCGTCAGATGTTAACGCAAGCACAGTAAAACTTCTTGTTTGGGAAGGCGACGTTGCAAGCGCAGACAAGAACTATACGGCAGACACAAAAACCGTGGGCAACGAAAGTCCTACGGAACTTACAAGCACAAGCAAAGATGGTGAATTGTATGTTTTCACATTCAGTGGTATTAACGCCACAGAAATGGGAAAATATGTTTATGTTCGTGCATATTACCAAACTTCAAGTGAAGCAGCCCCCATTTATACGGAAACAAAGCGCTTTACAATAGCGGAATATCTCGACGGCTTGAAAACGGCGGAAATGGCAAAAGAAGAAGCGTCACGTGATGCAAAGCTTTTGAATGTGCTTAATGCCCTTATGGCGTACGGCGATGCGGCGCAGGAGCTTGGTAACGTGGGCGACCCTCTCCCCAAAATTTCGGACGGTGTTGTAAACGTAAAAGTTACGAACGGCACGTTTGCCGACGGCTTTACCGAGGGCAAATTCCTCGCGGGCGAAAAGCTTAACGTTACGGCAGACCCCAACAGCACGACAACGCCCACGCTTACGGCAGAGCTTGGCGCAGGCTTTTTGTGGACAACGGAAGTCGATGAAGTGACGTCTAATTATTCCGATGAAGCAACTGCCACTTATTCCGATGGCATTTACGTAGGCAAGTACGAAAACGCTTTCAAGGTTACTGTTGGCGAAACTTCAAAGATATACACAGATAAGACTTTGGCAGAAGCTGTGGAACTTGCAAACAACGGCACGCTTACGTTGCTCGGCAACGTTGACTTGGGAACAGCTTCTTTGCCTATTAGCGGCAGTGAGGAAACTCCAATTAATATTACTCTTGATTTGAATGGCAAAACAATCACATCTACCCACAATTATCCGTTTGATATATACGATGCTACGCTCACCGTGAAAGATGGAGCAGGTGGCGGTAGCATTACAACCACGGGCGACAGCATTTTCTATACAAACAATGACCTTTCTAATTTGAAAATAGAAAGTGGCACATTTGCCAGTGGCACCAACCTGGTTTACGTTGTTGGTGGCACAGTAAATATAAACGGCGGCACGTTTACCGGCAACAACTCTGCGGTTTTCGTTGGTGGTGGCACAGTAAATATAAGCGGCGGCACGTTTACCGGCGGCAACGACTCTGCGGTTTACGTTAGCAGCGGCGAAGCGATAATAAGCGGCGGCACGTTTACCAGCGACAGCTACTATGCGGTTCGCGTTGAAAATGGTGAGGTGACTATTGAAGGCGGCGAGTTTACCGGCAACGTCGATGCGGTTTGCGTTCTTGATGGCACGGTGAATATAAGCGGCGGCACGTTTAAGGGTGGTTTGTATGAGAATACAGCTGCTGGAGCTACGCTCAATATAACGGGCGGCACGTTCAACACGGACCCGAGCGAGTACGTTGATGAAACGGCGGCTGTCATTACGGAAAACGGCGACGGCACGTGGACGGTTACCCCTTACGTTGCCACAGTGACGGTTGGCGAGGGCGATGCGGCTACTATCGAGAAATACACAAACCTTGAGACGGCGTTTACGGCGGTAAACACGAACGGCGGCACGATTACGTTGCTCAAAGACGTTGATTGGGTAGACGGTTTTTCGGAAATTTCCAGCGGCAAAACAGTAACGCTTGAATTGAACGGCTATGAGATTAAGTCAAGTGGTGCTATTGGCTATATAATCAATAACTACGGAAATCTCACTATACAAGATAGCAGCGATGCTAAAACGGGTAAAATTACAAGTATTGCAGGTGGCGGTATACCAGTTTGGGTTAGTGGCGGCACGGTAAATATAACCGGCGGCACGTTTACGAGTGGCACCTATGCGGTTCGTGTTAACGGCGGCGAAGCGATAATAAGCGGCGGCACGTTTACCGGCGACACCTCTGCGGTTTACGTTGACGGCGGCAAGGCAACAATAAGCGATGGCACGTTTACGGGCAGCAAATATGCGGTTTACGTTGGCAGCGGTGAAGCGATAATAAGCGGCGGCACGTTTACGAGTGATGAAAGGGCGGTTCGCGTTGGAGGTACCGGCATAGCGACAATAAGCGGCGGCACATTTAAAGGCGATACCTATTCTATTGACGCTTACGGCGGCACGGTAAATATCGAAGGCGGCACGTTTGATGGTGCTTTGAATAATTCCGGTGGTACGCTCGATATAACGGGCGGCACGTTCAACACAGACCCGAGCAAGCACGTTGTAAGCGGCTATGCGGCAACCGCAAACGAAGACGGCACTTACACGGTTACGGCAACAAGCGGCGAAGGCGAAGCTGAAACGACTGAATAAAACCCACATAAACCAAAAAACAACCCCTTTTCGGGGTTGTTTTTGTCGTTGTGGGGGTAATTTTGAGGCTCCCTCCGGGAGGGAGCTGGATTCGCCCTTAGGCGAAGACTGAAGGAGTGGGCGTGCACCTGAAATTTTGCAAAAAATAAATTTGTTTATCTTGGGTAACTCCTTCCACCACTTCGTGGTCCCCCTCCCTCAAGAGGGAGGCTTTGGGGCACCGTCCCCCTACCGTTGCGGGCGGGAGAGGTGGATTTACGGCACAGAAAAAGGGCGGCTTTCACCGCCCTTTAAATATTTTGCAAAATTATTTAGATTTTTGCAACAGCAATTTTAACTTTCTTGCCGTTGATATCCCATTCTTTTGCGGTTTCTTTTTCTGCGTTTACAAGGCTCTTGCCGAGTGTTTCGCCCATAATTTCCGCCGCGTTCTTTTCGGCTATTGCCACAACCTTTGCGTCGCCCGAGATGGCGATGTTGATGTTGTCCATAACCTCAAAGCCGCTGTCTTTACGCATTGTCTGGATTTTGGAAACGATTTCGCGCACGAAGCCTTCTTCGATAAGCTCTTCGGTGAGGTTTGTGTCGATTACAACCGTTATGCCGTAATCCTGCGTGGATTCATAGCCGGGCATCTTCGCGGAGTCGATGAGAAGGTCATCTCTCGTGAGCACAATCTGCTCGCCGCGGTCCTCGAACGTGAGCGCACCGCTTGCCTCAAGCTCTGCCATAGCGGCGTTGCCGTCCACAGCGGAGAGGTAAGCCTTGATACCGCCGAGGTGCTTGCCGTATTTCGGGCCGACCGTGCGGAGCTGGGGCTTGAACGTGTAGGAAGTGAAGGCGGAAATGTCGCTTGTGAATTCAACCGCTTTGAGGTTGAGCTCGTCTTCGATGATTTCCGTGAAGAATTCGGGGAGCGTGAAGTCTGCCGCCACGTACATTTTGGAAAGGGGCTGGCGGTTCTTGATAGCGGCGCCGTTGCGGCAAGCTCTGCCGAGCGCAACCACTTTGAGAACTTCGTCCATTCTTTCTTCGAGTTCTTTGTCTATAAGAGCTTCGTTTGCCGTGGGGAAATCGCAGAGGTGAACGCTTATGGGCGCTGTCTTGTCTATTGTGCAAACGAGGTTGCGGTAGATGTCTTCCGTCATAAACGGAATCATCGGCGCGCAAACCTTTGCAAAGGTTACAAGGCAGGTATAGAGCGTCATATAAGCGTTGATTTTATCCTGGGGCATACCGGGCACCCAGAAGCGTTCGCGGCTACGGCGAACGTACCAGTTGGAAAGGTCGTCGATGAAATCCTGAAGGATTCTCGTCGTTTCCGTGATTTTGTAGTTTTCGAGGCAGTTATCTACGGATTTTACAACCGTGTTGAGCTTGGAAAGCACCCACTTATCCATTACGGAAAGCTTGTCGTATTCGAGGGTGTATTTCGTAGCGTCAAATTCGTCGATGTTCGCGTAGAGAACGAAGAATGCGTACGTGTTCCAGAGCGTGGACATAAACTTGCGCTGGCCTTCCGTTACCGCGTCGTCGTGGAAACGGCTGGGGAGCCACGGAGCGCTGCCCGAGTAGAAGTACCAACGAATAGCGTCTGCGCCGTGTTTTTCGAGCGCTTCAAACGGGTCTACGGCGTTGCCTTTGGATTTAGACATCTTCTGGCCGTTCTTGTCGAGCACGTGGCCGAGAACGATTACGTTCTTATAGGGCGCCTTGTCGAAAAGGAGCGTGGAAATCGCCATAAGGGAGTAGAACCAACCGCGCGTCTGGTCAACGGCTTCGGAAATGAAGTCTGCGGGGAACTGCTTTTCAAAGAGCTCTTTGTTTTCGAAGGGGTAGTGCCACTGCGCGAAAGGCATAGAGCCGGAGTCGAACCAGCAGTCGATAACCTCGGGCACGCGGTGCATCTGCTTGCCGCAATCGGGGCAGGTGAGCGTTACTTCGTCGATGAAAGGTCTGTGGAGCTCGATATTTTCGGGGCAGTTCGGGGACATTTCTTTAAGTTCCGCGATAGAGCCGATTGCGTGCTGTTTGCCGCATTCGCATTCCCAGATGTTGAGGGGTGTGCCCCAGTAACGGTTACGGGAAATCCCCCAGTCCTGAACGTTTTCGAGCCAGTCTCCAAAGCGGCCCTTACCGATGGATTCGGGAATCCAGTTTACCGTGTTGTTGTTTTTGATGAGGTCGTCTTTAACCTCTGTCATCTTGATGAACCAAGAGGAGCGCGCGTACTGAAGAAGGGGTGTGTCGCATCTCCAGCAGTGGGGGTAATCGTGCTCGAACTTGGGAGCGGAGAAGAGAAGAGCGCGTTCGTCAAGGTCTGTAAGGATGATGGGGTCTGCCTTCTTAACGAAGAGGCCCTGCCATTTTTCGCCCGCCGTCATATTACCCTGAGCGTCTACGAGCTGAACGAAGGGGAGGTCGTATTTTCTGCCCACGCGGGAGTCATCGTCACCGAACGCGGGAGCGAGGTGAACGATACCCGTACCGTCGCCCATAGTTACGTAGCCGTCGCAAGTAACGTACCAGCATTTTTTGTCGGGGTTTACGAAGCGGTAGAGAGGCTCGTATTCCATACCTTCGAGCGCCTTGCCCTGCATCGTTTCGAGCACTTCATAAGTGCCTGCGCCGAGAACCGTGTCTGCAAGCGCTGTTGCCATATAGTATGTCCAGCCGTCCTGTGCTTTAACTTTGCAATATTCTTCCTCGGGGTTTACGCAGAGCGCCACGTTGGAGGGAAGTGTCCAGGGCGTTGTCGTCCACGCGAGGAACGCCGTTTTTTCTTCTTTGGGGTAAACGAAACGCGCTATAGCGGAGCGTTCTTTAACGGGTTTGTAGCCCTGCGCTACTTCCTGTGCGGAAAGCGGTGTACCGCAACGAGGGCAGTACCAAACCGTTTTGAAGCCCTTGTAAAGGAGCTTCTTGTTCCAGATTTCTTTGAGCGCCCACCATTCAGATTCGATGAAGTTGTTGTCGTATGTGATGTAGGGGTTATCCATATCTACCCAGTAGCCTACGGTAGAGGAAAAATCTTCCCACATTCCCTTGTATTTCCAAACGCATTCTTTGCATTCGTTTATAAAGGGACCCATACCGTATTCTTCAATCTGCTCCTTGCCGTCGAGGCCGAGCTTCTTTTCTACTTCGATTTCAACGGGAAGACCGTGTGTGTCCCAGCCCGCTTTGCGAAGGATGTGGTAGCCCTTCATAGCGCGGTAGCGGGGAATCATATCTTTTATAACACGTGTGAGCACGTGGCCGATGTGGGGTTTGCCGTTTGCCGTGGGGGGACCGTCGTAGAAGGTGTAGTTTTCGCCTGC
>JAFTOK010000105.1 GCA_017463815.1 Clostridia bacterium
CCAACTTTTTTACTAAATAACTATGCGTGATTTTCATAATTATTCCTTTGATTTAAGTATGAAAGAAAAATGGGTATGCATAACGCCACCTTTAGCAGAGGAAATCTCTGACGCAGGGGATGTGAAGTGTATATAGTTAGCAAAATAAAAGCAACATAAACAACAAAAAGCAGTTATAGGTTGAATTCAACCTATAACTGCTTTTCGCTTTTTGTGTTACAAATCACAAATAATTTTTATTGGTCTTCGCCAAAGTCTTTGATGTATGCTTCGACGAGCTTCTGGGGCCAATCGGAAACGGGTTCAAGTCTGCCCGTGAAGAAGCGAAGTGTCTTCGGCTCGTGAACGAAGCGGAGGCCGCCGATAAGCTCTCTGTGGTCGTAGAGCCATTTAACACGGTCGATTACGTATTCTGTCTGTGAAAGCGTGAATACTCTTCTCGGGAACGCAAGGCGCACCATTTCAACGGATGCGATATGCTCTGTGCCGTCGGCATTTCTTTCTTCGGAGAGTGTGCCGCGTTCCATACCGCGGATACCGCCGCAGAGATAGAGCGCCGCAACGAGAGAACCTGCGGGGTACTGTTCTGCGGGAATATGGCTTACAACGTCGCGCGCGTCGATATGCGCACCGAGACCGCCGCCTGGCGTAACCATAGGAACACCGAGCTTGTCGAGCTCTTTTACGCAGTGGTTTATAAACTGCGGGCCCTGGGAGATAACGTCGAGGTCCATTGTTTCCTCAAAACCGATGATAAGCGCTTCCATTTCTTTTACGGACATACCGCCGTAGGTGAGGAAGCCTTCGAACATCGTGATGTAGTCTTCCATTTCGTGGAACAGATTTTCATCGCGAACAAGAATGCCGCCGCCTCTGCCGAAGCCGAATTTGCGCGCGGAGAAGTATACGATATCAAAGAGGTCTGCTACCATACGCGTGATTTCGGCGATAGATTTGTCTTTCATCGATTCTTCGCGCGTTTTGATGAAGTAAAGGTTGTCCTGCAAGAGAGATGCGTCCAGAACAGTTGTAAGACCGTATTCTTTTGCGAGCTCTGTCGCTTCTTTCATATTGGCGTAGGAGATAGGCTGACCGCCGATGAGGTTGGTGCCTGCTTCAAGTCTTACGTATGCGATGTTTTCCGCGCCTTCTTTTTCGATGCAGGCTTTCATTTTGTCAAGGTCGATGTTGCCCTTGAAGGGAAGTGTGCTCTTTACCACAAGACCTTCGTCTTTTACAAGCTCCTCAACTCTGCCGCCAAGGCGTGTTACGTGCGCTTTGGACGTTGTGAAGTGGTAGTTCATAATAACGCAGCAGCCGGGTTTTACGAAATGCTGTGCGATGATATGCTCGCAGGCACGGCCCTGGTGCGTGGGAAGGAGATATTTTATGCCGAAGATTTCTTCGAGCTTATCTCTCATACGGTAGAACGTTTCGCTTCCCGCATAAGCGTCGTCTGCTCTGAGCATAGCAGACTGCATATTGTCGCTCATCGCGTTCACACCGGAGTCTGTGAGCATATCCATAAAGATATCTCCGTTGTGAAGCATAAACGTGTTAAAACCTGCTTCTTCCAGCTTTTTCAAGCGTTCCTTTACGGGGAGCAGGGTGAGTTTTTGAACGATTTTTACTTTATGCATTTCAATCGGCACAGGGGCACGATTGTAAAATTTAATTTCAGACATTATAAAATTCCTCCATATGCTTGTCTTTTTCCGAAGTATATTATATAATATAATATACAATTAGTCAAACAAATGCTTTTGATAGATATAATCTATTTTTTCGATGTTGGAGATATATATGGAACTGAAAAATTTAGTCACTTTTATACACGTTGCGGATAAAGGAAGTTTTACGAAAGCGGCGGAACAGCTTGGGTATTCACAGTCAACCGTGTCTTTTCAGATTAAACAGCTTGAAGATGAATTCGGGTGTTTATTGTTTGAAAGAATCAACCACACGATTTCGCTTACGGAAAGCGGGCGCGAGCTTATATCCTATGCGCACAAGATGCTCGCCCTTAAGGACGAGTTTCAGGATAGCCTCAACAAAGAGCAGGAATGCAAAGGGCATATTCATATTGTAACTTCCGATTCCGTATGCGAAGATATGATAACCACGAACTATATAGATTTTTATAATAAATATCCGTTCATTTCCTTAAAATTTACAACCGCAGATACCTCCGTTATGTTGGATATGCTCGACCATAACGAAGCAGACGTTATCCTTACGCTGGATGACCACATATACCATAAGGATTATATCATTGCCAATGAAGAACATCTGCCAATGCATTTCGTGACGAACTTTTCCTCCAAATTTGCAGGGGTAAAGGGGCTTTCCATACACGACATTCTGAACGAACCGTTTGTTCTGAGCGAATTTGGCCAAGGGTACAGAAAAGCGTTCGACAGAGAGCTGGAGAAAAAATCGCTCGAAATAACCCCCGTACTCGAGCTTGGACGAACCGACATCATAACCTCCGTGCTTGCTAAAAGCAAGATGATTTCGTTCCTGCCCGACTTTGTTACAAAAGAAAAAGTGGAATCCGGTAAACTTTGCTATCTTGACGTTTGCGATATAAATGTTGATATTTGCAAGCAACTTATTTATCACAAAAACAAGTGGCTCTCGAGGAGCCTGAAGGCTTTTATCGAATATGTGAAGAATGCGGAATTTTCAAATGGAGCAAGTCTGAATTTTTGAGAGAATAAAAACAAACTCGTAAGAAACAAACTTACGAGTTTGTTTTTTGTAAGATTTTTACAAAAAAACAAAAAAATAAAAATTTTTTTGAAATTTTGTCACTTTATGGCGTTTAAAAGGGTATATTCTCGGGAACTTCCCAAAATAATAAATTTTTTCGGAGGGAACATAACAATGTTCAGAAAAACGAAAATGCCCAAGAGAGTGGCAGACAGCTCTAAACTTTATTTGGCAATCAATATGATTGAATACAGAAAGGAGAACAACTATTCCCGAGAAACGTTTTCGGAGATATGCGACGTATGCTTGCGGCAAGTGACCAATATGGAAAAGTGCAAAGTGGCGATTACACTGGATACGCTTGATAAAATCGCCGCAGGCACAAACCTTTCCACGGAATATTGGATTACGGACCACAGAGAAAAATAAGCCAAATCAAAGTTAAAGCAAAACAACTCCCGTTTGGGAGTTGTTTTGCTTATTCGCATTGATTTTACCACGATTTAGTATCTTCAAATGTAATAACATCATCAGCACCGGCTGTCCCCGAGACAGTATATGTAACAGTGCATCTGTACGTGCCTTGTTCGGTAAGATGGAAGACTAACTCATCTATATAATATTCTTCATTTACCGTAATGGTATCTGTAAGAACTTCGTTCCAGAATACAAGAAAGCTTCTTTTTTCAATGAGTATATCGATTGTGGCACCTGTGGTTATACCTGTATAACCATCATATTCGTATACTACGGCTGCTTTTCCGACATCATTTATTGTAAAAGATGTGCTTGTAGAAAAAGTGTTATTGTTTAGTACGCTTACATCACTTGCAAAGATTATTGTTTGAAAAACAAATGTGCATATAAGAATTACTGATAATATTAAACTGATTTTGCGTTTCATAGCACCCTCGTACATCTATATAAAAACTAATCTATAAATTATTTTATTTCGGTAATAATTCTGATGCACTCTTTTTCGGATATTTCGTTGGGTACGGTTAACTTAAATGCGTAATCAGCAGTATTCCAATACAGGGATTTTCTGTCTGCTTTTTCCGCTACCGCGACAGTGATTTCGTCTGAAATTTGAAATTCAAAATCCGCATCTTCATTATCAAATGTTGTGTTTGTGCTTAATGTATACTGTGTTAGCCGTATTTTGGAATGGTTGTTTCCATATACGGTTTGTACATAGTTATAATTTTCCTCTCTACTTTCAAACTCATATCCCTCGGGCAAATATCCCAAAGTGTATACAGTTCCGATTTCGTCGGGCGACTTTGTCACGTCGTCTTTATTGCAAAAGATTTCGACAAATTTTTCATAGACGTTCACGAAAAATTCCACAACGGGCTCGCGCACCGCGGAAATCGTCATAGACGAAGCAAAAATCATAATGAAAACGAGAATACAAGCAACCGCCCGCTTGCCCGCTGTATTGACATACGGCCAATACGGCTTCTTTTGGCGTGCGATAAGTTTTGCCATATTCTTTTTGTACCGTTCCGAAGGTTCAAATGGCTCTTTTGAAATATTCAAACTGTTCAGTTCCTCTGAATTTATCTCTTTGAATGCATCTTTTAACTTCTGCAATCCTATATTTTCATTGTTTTTCATTCTATACCTCTTTCTTTTAAAAGGGAAGCCAACATTGCGCTTCCTCTGGCTAACTGCTTGTTTACAGTATTTCGTTTCAATCCGAGCATATCTGCAATTTCGTGCGCTTTGAATTCGCCAAGAATGTAAAAGTTCAAAACGTCCTTATATATTTGCGGCAACATATTGATACAATTTTTGATTTCTTTTATTTCAAAGTTTTCGCAAACAGTATTCAGCACTACGTCATAATCGACGTACTCCGCAAGGTAATCTACACCGAGTTTGTCTAAACATTCTTGGTTTCGCTTTCTTTTGCGGAAGAAATTATTTACTCTGGAATGAGTGATTTTTATTATGTAGTTTCTTACAGAATTCCAATTGTCTGTGCGAAATGTGGCAAACCTTTTTGCCGCGCAGAACCACGTGTCCTGCGAAATATCTTCTGCGTCATTTTTATTATGCACAAAAGAGTAGGCGTAATTTAAGACATCGTTTTCGAGTTCATAGTATAATTTTTCAAAGACGACCTTATCTTTCGGGTCATCTATCAATAATAAACAAAAACTAAGCATTGTGATTTCTCCTGAAAAATAATTATTATTGTTAATTTATTTTATCATAAAAAATATTATTTGAATGCTTGATTTTGAAATTTGTCGAAAAATGTCGAAAATTGTAGATAAAAGTCGAAAAACGAAAAATAAGGATTAAATATGGTGAGGTGTGCTACGTAAAGCCATTTAAATATATGCGGTACATAAATTCATCTCCTTTCGCTTGAAGTAAGGCAAAAAAGGGCATATTTTCCCTTGTTTGCGCTTCTGTATATATATACCCTCGAAAATGCGAAAAGGTGACAAAAAAATCGAAAAATTTTTAAAAAAATCAAAAAAAATTTAAAAAACTTAAAATTCGTCGAAAAAATCGTCAATCACGTCGCCTGCGTGGACGGGGGAAACTTGATGCTCGTTCAAAATGAGCGTGAGTTTTTCTACGAAATCTTTATCGGTGCTTACGTCGTCAAAATAAAGTTCGGGGTTGCCGCTGTGTGGCAGGAGCTTTATGCCGTATGTGTCGGCATATCCCACGTACTCTATAAATTTGCGCGTGGGAACACAGACGTATTCGTACTTTGCACAGTTTTGCCCCGAAACGAGTTCTGCCACGCGGTAGTTTGTGCCGTTGCTGATTTTATCGAGCATATCGACGCTTGTGTTGCAAGCCGCGCGGGAAATGCTGCCCATATGGCGCCGACTTATGTCGCAATCGAGCGCCAAATCCTCTATGGAAATGTGCTTTTCGTTGCAAATTTTACGGACGTTTTCGGCAAGGTTTTCTTTTGTACTTTTCATAAGTGATTATTCTCCTTGGTGTTATTTTTAGAAGTAATTAGCAGTAATTATTGTATATAATCTATGCAATACAATCAAGGCAATATAGTGCCATATTTGGAAAAAATTGCTTTTTAATGTAGAAATGTGTAATATTTTGCCGAATATTCACGCTTTTGTGTGACGGTTTGTTTCCTTTTTCTTTTCATAAAAATTCCCCCCCTTTTCTTTAAGTATGAAAGAAAAGGGGGGAAGGAAAATGCAAAAAAATATTAAATTTCTTATCAAAAAGCCTGCTTTACACAAAAAACTATACTTTTCGTATAGTCACAAATGAAAAATTATCCTGTATAATATAAACATAATAAGCAACAAGGAGCAATTTGCCTATGAAAACGACTTTAACAAATGCGGTAAAAGCATATTATGCTTACGACATCGAAGGGTACCAGCGTTACGTTTCCGAAATGGCGGAGTTTATAAATAACGAGCGCTGCGAATGCAAAAAATGCTCGCTTGCGGGTGAATACGACCTTGTGCGCTCGCTCGCGTACCTGAATATGCCGGGTAAGCTGTGCGAATTTTACGGCGAAGCTGTGGCGAAAGGCGTGAAAACGGAGATTTTCGATATAAGCGAAACTTATCTGCTCGCTTGGGCGTACGAAGACCTTATCGAATATTTCGGTATGCCGCTCGAAAAGGCAGACGGCGTTGCGGAGCATCTCGAGAAAGCGGTGAAACTGCACGCCGCCATATCCCCGTATGCGGCGGGCACGGACCTGCTTTACCGCGCGGAGGTGGCGCTTCGCCGCAAGGAATACGAAAAGGCGCTGTATTATGCGCGTGAAGCAGAGAGCGTTCTGCCGAAGAAAAACGCGGCGGCATACGCTTGCTCCGCAAGGATTGCGGAAAACGCATATAAAGCAATACGGTTTGAATAAGAAATATCCCCGCCTGCAAAAAAGGCGGGGATATGTTATATGTTTACTTTGGCCATAATTTTGTGCGCAATATTTTGCGAATGTTCGCGTTCTCACCATTCTTTTCGGATTTGCATAAGTGAAAATTTGTTTGTAAGCTTTTTTTCGAGGGCGGCGGCAATTTCCGTCTTTTTCCGTATGCCAAGCTTTCCGTAAATATTGGAAAGGTGGAATTTTACCGTGCTTTCGGAAATAAAAAGCTGCTCTGCAATCTCGCTTGTGGAAAGCCTGTCGGCGGCGAGAAGCGCTACCTCGTACTCGCGGTCATTGAGCGCGGAAACAAGGCTTTCGCGGTGAACGATGCTGCGCAGGTCGTCTATTTTGTTCCAATAGTCTATACCCAGGTCGCGCACGGTGTTGCCCGCGCCGGGTGTGTGTTTTTCCACGGTTTCAATAATGTAGCTGCCCATCGACGTGAGCACAAATTCCGAGGGGATAAGCCACAGCCCGTCGGGCGCAATCTTTTCTATGGCGCTTGAAACGCAAAAATATGCGCTTTCCATATCGCCGAGCATACGGTAGTTGCTCGCCAGAAGCAGGTCGAGGTAAGCATCGCTGAAAGGCTGCGGTGCGGCACGCCATACGTTGCGAAGCACACCTATCTTGTTTATGGCTTCTATATATTGCTTGGTATAAAACAGATATTGTATATGAGATATGCCTGCGTAGTAAAGGAGCGTGGGCGAAATTTTATTTCCAATAATTACAAAACCGAGCGGATGCTTTGGCTGATGTATAGCGCCGAAATCGCCCGTTTTCACATATTCGGGCATATCCTTGAATACGCCGATGTGCATATTTGCCTCTGCACGGATTACTTCCGCGGTTTCCGTGCAAATTCTACGGCGTTTGGGGTCTTCGATAACTCCATCTATGTACGACATCATTTTATGCCAGAGTTTTTCGTTGCCCGCGTGCTTTGCGAGGTTGCCTACGAGCTCTGCGGCGCAGAGCGCGATAAGGTAGTTGCCGTTTTGGCGTGCGGCATCGTATGCTTTTTCTGCGAGAGCGAGCGCTTTTTCGCTTTCGCCCCTGTAGTGTGCGAGCTGTGCGCGGTAGCAGAGCGCGGTTTCCGTGCCGCCGCCTGTAAGCTTTTCAAAGAGGGCCGAGGCTTTATCGAGCAGTTCTGCTATTTCGTCTGCTCTGCCTGTTCGGTAATATATGCCGAATACATTGTAAAAATCCAGGCTCATAGATATTTTTTCGGAAAACACCTTGGAGCGCCCGCCGATGAGCGCGTACGCCGCGCCGAACATTTCCACGAGCTTTGCGGGCTCTGCGAAAAACGGCAGGCTCTGTACAAGTATCCATTCGCCTTGCAAGGGGTGTGTTTGGGGGTATTTATCGATTTCTGCACGTACAAACGTCAGAATTTTTCGGAATTCTTTAAAGTCGCAGTTGTGAAATGCGTCGTAAGAGGCGCGAAGGGCGGCTATAATTTCTTCTTCTGTCATAACTTTCTCCGCATCTTAAAAATAATAATATTACAATATTAAAGTATATCATCGTTCGGGGGCAAAATCAATTTTATTTGCATAAAAAAGCTCAAAATTTTTTTCGAAAAAGCAAAAAACTATACTTTTCGGATAGGTACAAATCGAAAATAATGTGATATACTTTAGACATAAGAACAAACACTCTTTAAATAAACGGAGTTTTTATAAATTATGAAAACAAATCGGACACCTGCCTTTCTCCTTCACCTTGGAGTATGGCTTATACTTATAACGCTCTTGTGGCTTTTGCTTGTGTCCGCTTCGGCGCTCCCGAACGAGTCGATACGGGCGAATATGGAAAAGAGCGCACTCTCCTATGCCGATAAAGATGCGTTTTCCTTTGAAAACGGCAAAAAAATAAATTCCATATCCGATAATTACGCAGATACGATTCTTCTTAACGTTGCGTGGAATATGGGCGAGGGTAACCCTCTTACTTCTTCGCTCGATACGAAGTATTACGACGGCGAGGAGTTTGGCGAAAGCTACGGTCTTTACCTCGCGGTTACCGAGGGCAAGGCACCCAACACGGATTATACGAGGTATTGGCACGGCTCCGCCGTATTTGTGCGGCTCCTGCATCTGGTAACGGACGTAAACGGAGTGAAAATAATAGGTTTTTCCGTATCTCTGTTGCTGCTTGCACTTACGCTTTTTCTGCTTTGCAGTAAAAAGCACTATGATATAGCGGTCTTGATCTGTATCTCTCTTTGCGTAGTACAGATATGGAACGTGCGGCTCAGTATGGAATACCAACCGGCGTTTATAATAGCGTTCCTGCTTTGTATACTGTGCTTGCTTTTGGAAAGAAAAAGCGATACATACGTAACGCTGCTTTGTGTGGCGGGCGGCACGCTCGTTTGCTTCTTCGATTTTCTCACAGCGGAAACGCTTACGCTCCTTTTGCCGCTGATGCTCGTGATTGCCGTAAGGGCAAAGGAAAAGCGCCTGAGCACGTTCCGCGAAAGCGTTATTATTCTTGCCAAATGCGGCACAGCGTGGCTTGCATCGTATGCGGGCGCGTTCATAGCAAAATGGACGGCAGCGACGGTTGCCACGGGCGAAAACGCTTTTGCAAAAGCTCTTTCCTTTGCAGGGGAGCGTGTGGGCGGGGAAGTAAGCGGTACGCAGGAGATGCCGAACACATTTTTCTCTTCCGTAACGGCAAACCTCGGTGCTATGCTCGGCACACAGCGCAGACTTGATTATCCCGCAACTTTTTTGACACTTGCGATTATAATATTATTGCTTGTTTCCGTTTGGTACCTTTTCCGCACGGCAGACGGCGAAAAAACGGCGGCAAAGCTGCTCCTTTTGCTCGGTTCGCTCGTGCTCGTAAGGTTTTTGGTGCTTAACAACCATTCGTTTATCCATTGCTTCTTCACATACCGCGCGCTTGCGCCCACAGTCTTCGCGTGCCTCGCGGCTCTGTGGTTCAACATAGGCTTTGTGAAAAGAAAGCGAGGTAAAAAATGACGGAATTTACGGTTCTGATGCCTTGCCTTAACGAAGCAAAATCGCTTGCATTCTGTATAGAAGAAGCGCGCGGGTTTATGGAAAGCAGAGGGCTTTCCGCAGAGATTCTTATAGCCGACAACGGCTCGCACGACGGCTCGCCTGAAATAGCAAGGCGGCACGGAGCGCGCGTGGTACATATAGAAGAAAGAGGCTATGGCGCGGCGCTTCTCGGCGGAATAGAGGCGGCGAAAGGGAAGTATATCATTATGGGCGATGCCGACGGCAGCTACGATTTCGGCGGGCTCGAGCCTTTTGTAAAAGCCCTGCGCGGCGGATACGCTTTGGTCGTAGGCAACCGATTTCGCGGCGGAATAGAAAAGGGCGCGATGCCCTCGCTTCACCGCTTGGGTGTGCCGTTTCTTTCCGTGCTTGCAAGGTGGCGTTTCCGCTCACCTACAAAAGATTTCCATTGCGGCTTGCGTGCCTTTGAGCGCCAAAAAGCGCTTGCACTCGGGCTGAAATGCAAAGGTATGGAATTTGCAACGGAAATTATCGCCGCATTTTCGCAAAGCGGCGCAAAAATATGCGAAGTCCCCACACCGCTAAGGCGGGACAAACGCGGAAGAAAATCACATATAAGAACTTTCCGCGACGGATTTCGCCATCTTAAATTTATTTTGACATATTAAGATTTTAAACTTTATATATTTCCGGAGGAAAATTATGAAAAAACGTATTAAAGGTTTAATTACACTTTGGCTGGCGCTTGTGCTTATGTGCGGCGTTATGACCGTTCCCGCTTTCGCGGCAAGCACAACGAACGCATACTACTATACGGGCATACACGCGCTTGAATCCGGCTTTTTAGCAACTGAAAGCAATTCCAATGTGCCGGGAACGCCAAGTACAGATGCTTTTGAATACGGCGCGGGTGCAGAAACAATAGCCCTTCAATTAGGAAGCACTGCAATGGGGCAGGTAGGCTGGAAGGTTTGGGGCGCTTATTCTTGCAGCGGCGGATTTGAAATCGGCGAAGAATTCGTTGCAAAGGCGCTTGAAAAAGCTTTAACGCAGACAGATTACGACAGCATAATCCTGTGGTATGATACAGTGGTTATCGAAAGAATTTTTCTCAGCGTTAATCTCGCAGACCTTACACTTACCCCCGATACAATTCTTGATGATGGCGTAATATACAGTGCTACCATTTCCGCAAATGAAGGTTACTCATTGCCAGATGCTATATTTGTATTCTCACACGGCACAATTCTCGAATTGGGAACAGACTATACATACAATAGCACAACAGGCGAGATAGAAATAAAAGAAAGCGGTGTTGAGGGCAATATAACACTCATCGCAAACGGAAAAATAAGACATAAAGAATTCCGTATGGGCGGAACTAACAACGCAATGCTCCAGTGGCGATACGAAGGCGAAACAACCTGGAACGATATCACGGCTGTTCAGTCGAGCACGTCCATCACCATCGGTGCAAACGGCAACCTTTTCGTAAACGGTTCCGACACAGGCATAAAGGTTAACTACGTAAGCGATATTTCCGAAATAAACACAAAAATTACAAATCTTCAGGCTTCTCTCGGCAACAAAGCAGACGCTACGGTTCTTTCAAATGCCATAACAGAGCTTACAATGGTTAAAACTACAATAACAACACTTCAGACAACGCTCGCAGGCAAGGCAGACAGCGCAACAGTAGAAGCGCTCGACGCGGCATACAAAGCAGCAGACAAGGCACTCGAAGATGCGGTAAAAGCGCTCGAATCAAGAGTAGAGGTTCTCGAAACAACTATTGCAAATAAAGCAGACGCTACGGTTCTTTCGAATGCTGTAACAGAGCTTACAACGGTTAAAACTACAATAACAACACTTCAGACAACGCTCGCAGGCAAGGCAGACAGCGCAACAGTAGAAGCGCTCGACGCGGCATACAAAGC
>JAFTOK010000106.1 GCA_017463815.1 Clostridia bacterium
AAAGCCGCCTTCGCCGCGTTCCGTGCCCGAAAGCTCTTCACTTTCGGAAAATTCCGCCGTGAAGTAGGGCGCAAACACCATTTGCGCCACGCGCTCGCCGTTTTCTATAACAACGTCTTCCTCGCCGTGGTTGTACAGGCACACGATGATTTCGCCGCGATAGTCGCTGTCGATAACGCCTACCTTGTTTGCGGGCGCTACGCCGCGCTTGCAAGCCATACCGCTGCGCGCGTATATCAGCCCCACAACGCCCTCGGGGATTTCGAGCGAGATGCCCGTGTGTATAAATTCTGTTTTGCCTGCCGCAATCGTTACAGCTCCCTCGCAAAGGGCGTAAATGTCTGCGCCCGCAGAGTAAACAGAGCCGTACGTGGGCACTTTCGCGCGGGCGTCGAGTTTTTTGAACATTACGTTAATTTTTTGCATAATACTTTACTCCGTGAAATTATTGTGTTAATATGAAACTATGTTAACACGAAACACACGAAAAATCAAGGAATAAAGGGGAATGTTATGAAGAAATTTACTGCCGTGCTGCTGGCTATGCTCGTTTTTGCACTTGTTTTTACGCAATCGGCGTTTGCGGGAGTTGTGACCACGGGGACGCAGGAAAGCACCGCCGCCACAATGTACGAAGGTTATGAGGAAGATATGGTGCGCGGGCAGAACATAGATATGCCTATAATAATCTGCCTTGTCGTCGTGTGCGCGTGCATAGTATACGGTATAGCACAGCTTCGCAAGCACAAAAACGATACTCTTTAAAAAAGCGTGCTTGTTTTTATTGACACAGCGCGGAGATATGTGGTAAAATAGAAGAGTAAAATATATAAATCATATCATTCTCGAAAGGACGGAAAAATATGAAAATTTTGCTTACAGGCGGTGCGGGTTACATCGGTTCTCACACAGCCATCGAACTTATGAGCGCAGGCTATGATATCGTTATTTGCGATAATTTTTCAAACAGCAAGCCCGAATCGCTTAAGAGAATCAAGAAAATCTCCGGAAAAGAATTCCCCTTCTACGAAATCGACGTTGCAGACAAGGCGGCGCTCGCGGAAGTTTTCGCAAAAGAGGAAATCGGCGCGGTTATCCACTTCGCAGGCTACAAAGCTGTTGGCGAATCTGTGGCAAAACCCATTGAATATTACAGAAACAACCTCGATACGACACTCACGCTTCTCGAGGTTATGAAGGAATACGGCTGCAAAAACCTTATTTTCAGCTCCTCTGCTACGGTTTACGGCGCACCCGACGAAGTTCCGATAAAAGAAACGGCTGTTGTGGGCAGATGCACGAACCCCTATGGCTGGACAAAATATATGATAGAACGCATTCTCGAAGGCGTTTGCGTTTCCGACCCCACGTTCTCTGCGGTAATTTTGCGCTATTTCAACCCCGTTGGCGCGCATATTTCCGGCCTCATCGGCGAAGACCCGCAGGGTATACCGAACAACCTTATGCCCTATATTTCTCAGGTTGCGGTAGGCAAACTCCCTCAGCTCGGCGTATTCGGCGACGACTACCCCACGAAAGACGGCACGGGTGTGCGCGACTTTATCCACGTAGTGGACCTTGCTAAAGGTCACGTTGCCGCCGCTCGCTACATCGAAAAGAACGATGGGCTTGAAGTATTCAACCTCGGCACGAGCGTTGGCTACAGCGTGCTTGATATGGTTCACGCTTTTGAAGAAGCAAACGGTATAAAAATCAACTACCGCATAGCGGACCGCCGCCCCGGCGACATTGCGGAATGCTTTGCGGACGCCACGAAAGCGAAAGAAAAACTCGGTTGGCAGGCAGAGCTCGGCATTGTTGATATGTGCCGCGACACCTGGAGATGGCAGAAGAACAACCCCAACGGATATGGTGAATAATAAAATATAATGAAAAAGCAGAGCTTGGCTCTGCTTTTTTGCCTTCTTTTTCTAAAAAATGCACAAAAAATATTTATTTATTCACAAATATGGTGTATAATTTAAATAACAAATGTGAAAAACGGAGGAAACGGCATTGAAAAAATACATAATAGCACTCGATGCGGGCACTACAAGCGTGCGCGCAATCATATACGATAAAAACCTTAACTCCGTGGGCTGTGCCCAGAAGGAGTTTACGCAGATTTACCCCAAACCGGGATATGTAGAGCACGATGCACAGGAAATTTTCGCGTGTGCATACTCCGTTATGACGGAGGTTCTGCTCATTTCGGGCATAGCCCCATCGGAAATAGCGGGTATAGGCATAACCAACCAGCGCGAAACCACCGTCGTATGGAGCCGCGAAACGGGTGAGCCCGTGTGCGGCGCTATTGTATGGCAATGCCGCAGAACGGCGGAAATCTGCCGAGAAATAGAGGCGGCGGGGCACGCGCCGTACATAAAAGAAGCCACGGGCTTGCCTATGGACGCATATTTTTCCGCCTCCAAAATAAAATGGATTCTCGACAACGTGCCGCACGCGCGTGAACGCGCAGAGGCGGGCGAACTGCTTTTCGGCACGGTGGATACGTGGCTTATCTGGCGTCTTACGGGCGGCAAAGCACACGTGACAGACAGAACAAACGCCTCCCGCACGATGCTTTACGATATAAACAAGCTCTGCTGGGATAAAAAACTTATGGATATTTTCGGCGTGCCGCAGAGTATGCTGCCGAAGGTATGCTCCTCGGGCGAGGTTTACGGCGAATTTGCGTTTATGGGCGAAAACATACCCATATGCGCTATCGCGGGCGACCAACAATCGGCGCTTTTCGGCTCGGGGTGCTTTTCCGCGGGCGAGGCGAAGAATACGTACGGCACGGGTTGCTTTTTGCTTATGAACACGGGCGCGGAACGCCCGCGCGGCAAAAACGGGCTTATAGCCACGGTGGCGGCGAGTGCGCTCGGCGAGCCCGTGCAATACGCGGCGGAGGGCAGTGTTTTTGTTGGCGGAGCTGTGGTGAAATGGCTGCGCGACGAGCTCGGTTTTATAAAAAGCTCTGCAGACACGCTTGAAATAGCGCGCAGCGTGCCGGACAGCGGCGGAGTTTACGTTGTGCCCGCTTTTACGGGTATGGGTGCGCCGTATTGGAGTATGGATGCGCGCGGCTCGATTTTCGGTTTGACACGCGGCAGCGGCAGCGCGCATATAGTGCGTGCGGCGCTTGAATCCATCGCATACCAGAGCGCAGACGTTATAAGCGCTATGGAAAAGGACGTGGGTGTAAAGCTCGAAACGCTGAAAGTTGACGGCGGCGCTTCCGCAAACGATTTCCTCGTGCAGTTCCAAGCGGATATTTCGCTTCTTACGGCGGTGCGTACGGCATCCTGCGAGGCAACGGCGCGCGGCGTGGCGGCGCTTGCGGGGCTTACTCTCGGTTTCTATAAGAATAGGGAAGAAATAGCCGCTTTGCCCACGAATATGGAATTTTTCGCGCCGAAAATGGCGGCGGAAGAAAGGGAAGCGCGCCTCTGCGGTTGGCACAAGGCGGTAAAGGCGGCGCTTTACTGGGCAGAAAAATAAAATGCAGAATGAAGAGTGCAGAATGAAGAATGATATTTAAGGGAGGATTTTTATGTTTTATAATGTTTTTACAAAAGAAGTGCCGTCGAGCGACGGCGTGAACACGCTTCACGGCAAGGTATACGTGCCTGCGGGTGAGGTAAAGGCGCTTTTCCAGGTGGCGCACGGTATGGCGGAGCATATAGAACGATACGATGAGTTTCTCGGTTTTATGGCAGAGAACGGATACGTTGCTTTTGCCTACGACCACGTGGGCCACGGAAAAACAGGCACAGCGGCGGGCGAGCTCGGATATATAGCGGACGATGGTGGATATGAAACGCTTATAGAGGACGTGCGCGTGTTTGCGGAAGCGGTGAAGGCAGATTTTCCGGGCAAGAAACACATTCTTATGGGGCACAGTATGGGCTCATTCATCGTGCGAAACTACGCCGCGAGATATGGCGAAGAGCTTGCAGGGCTTGTGCCTATGGGCACGGGCGGGCCGAACCCTGCGGCGAAAATCGGCATAACGCTTGCCAAGGCTATAAAGAAAAAATACGGCGCGCACCACGTTTCGGAGCTTGTGCATAACCTTGTTTTCGGCGGATACAACGCGCGTACGGAAAAGGTTAACACGTTCGATTGGCTTTCCGTGAACAAGGAAAATATCGTGAAATACGAGGCAGACGAGCTTTGCGGATTCCCGTTTACCGTAAGCGCTATGCAGGACCTTATAACGCTCACTTACCTTTGCAATACGAAAGACACCGCAGTGGCAACGCCGAAAGAGCTTCCCGTTCTGATGGTGGCAGGTATGGATGACCCTGTGGGCGCATACGGCAAGGGTGTAAAACAAGCGGGCAATATGCTTTGCAAGGCAGGCGTGAAGGATGTGAAAATAAAGCTTTACAAAGGCTACCGCCACGAAATTCTTAACGAGGCTTGCAAGGGCAGGGTTATGGCAGATATTCTCGCATTTGCGGAAAGGGTTATTTGAGATAAGCAAAAACTCTGTGAAGGGCTACTTCTCATAAGGAAGTTTATCTAAGATATGGTAGGGGCGAACTGTGTTCGCCCGCGGGAGACCGTAGTTCTCCCCTACGGATAATCGAAATTTGATGCGCAGAAAACAAAAATACCCCGACAGATTGTAAAAAGGTCTGTCGGGGTTTGTTTTGTTATATTCTGTGCATTGGGATAGGTTAAACCAACTTATTTGCATAAAAGCCAGCTTATCAACATCATAATTCCTCCAATTAAAAAGGAAATAATGCTAACCCAATGACCTAAGTATTGTTTAATGATAATAGCAACAAAATTAAATAATCCAATTCCGAAGATAAATCCACCTGCAAAGCCAAGCATTACCCACCCACTGTCTGTTCCAACCAATATACAAAATATAATAGCAGGCAACAGCAACGCAACAAGTCCAAGTATGACTAAAAAAACATATCCAACAGGATGTTGTGCTTTAAACTCCTCGTCGGATGATGCATAAAAATAATTCTTGTAGCCTTTTGGCGGAGTCCAATTAGATTTTTTGCTCTTTTTCTTGCTCATAGTAATTCCTTTCATTCTGCTTTATCACGCGGCTGTTTCGCCTTTACAATCCCTCCGCCTCGCATTCGCTCGGCACCTCCCTTTACACACGGGAGGCTTTTTGTTGCTCCCATTATAACCCAAATCGGCAGAGAAAACAACATCTCTGCCGAATTTTGTAAACATTCTTATGAGAACACTCGTAAACGGAGTTTTTTAGCTAAATAATGTCCCTTTTTTTCGCCCAGAGCTTGTAGAGGTATTTGAGCAGCGTTTCAAATATGAGGCTGAGCGCTATTACCGTTGCGGTGAGGGCAAATACCTCTGCCGATTCAAGGTAGTTTTTCGCGCTTGCGAGCATCCCGCCTATGGAGTCTGCGGGGCGGCAGATTACTTCCGCCGCGATTCCCGATTTCCACGCAAATCCAAGCCCCGTTACCGCAGAGGAGAGAAAGGCGGGCGCAAGGTTCGGCAGTATTATGAATATAATCTGCCTCCATTTACCCGCACCGTCTACAGCCGCCGCCTCCAGCGCGAGCTTGTCCACGCCGCGCATACCGTGGAGCATATTATCCCATATAATGGGCAAAACCATAAAGAACGAGATGAAAACGGGGAGGTCGTTAGTCTTGAGCCACACGAGCGCGAGTATTATGAACGACGCCACGGGCACCGCGCGAATGAGGTTCAGAAGCGGGGAAGTGAGGCTTTCGAAAAAGCGGAAACGGTAGGAAAGCACTGCACCCACACACCCGAAAACGAGCGCGAGCAAGTAGCCCGTGAGCACACGCAGAAGCGAGCTTGCCACGGCAAGGCGGAATTTTTCCGTGCCGACGAGGGAAATGAAGGTTTCCAGCGTTTTTTGAGGGGAAGGCACGAGAATTTCGCGGTTTACGTACGCGCTTATAAGGTGCCATACAAGTAGCCAAAAGGCGGCAACGAGTGCCGCCTTTATTGCGTTTAAAATCTTAGCCTTCATAGCCTGTGTAGAAGAGGCTGTCTGCGGGCATCTTGCCGCCGATGGAGGCGGGGTTTGCCGCGTGGAGCACCGTGAAATAGCCCGTGAGCTTCGCTTTCATTTCAGCGCCTGTAGCAAACGTGAGGTTGCATTTCGGAATAGCCTGCTTTGCAATAGCCGCTTTGGCGATGATGCCGTGCTTTTCGCAAAGTGTAGCAGCTGCGTCTGCGTCTGCAAGAACTGCCTCTATGGAAGCTTTGTATTCTTTAAGGAAGAGGTCAACCTTTTCCTTGTTTGCGTTCAGATATGCGTTTGTCGTAACAACGCAACCCATCATAAGCGCGCTGTCGCTTTCACCCGCGATTTTTTCCCATTCCGCGTTCATATCGATAACGGGGGCTATAGTTTTGCCTGCGTTTTTGCCCTGAACAACCGTAGCTGTTGCAACGGGCTGGGGGAGCATAGCGATTTCGATGCTACCGCTTACCATACCTGCGGAAATAGCGGCTGCGTCATCCATAAAGTTGATGGTGACGTTTTTGACACCGTTTTCTTCAAGAACGTATTTGAGAATGTATTCGGGGTTGGAGCCCTGACCTGTGGCTGTGATTGTTTTGCCTTCGAGGTCGGAAACATTTTTAACAGTGCCCGTAGCGTCCATAATGTAGAGAACGCCGAGCGTGTTAACCGCGAGGATAACAACGTCTTCGCCCTTGTTGAGGAGAGCGGATGCCATATTCGTGGGCATAGCAACTATGTCTGCTTCGCCGTTGAGGAAAGCCGCCTGTGCTTTCATTTGGTTCTCTGCGAGAACGAAATTATATTTGCCCTCTGTCGTGCCTGCGGCAGCCTTTTCCATAAGGGAAACTGCGCCCACGCCCGTGGGGCCGCTTATGACGTATACGTTTGCGGGGTCTGTGTTTGCGGGTGTGCCTGTGCCGCCCGTTGTTTCTGTTGTGCCCGTGCTGCCGCAAGATGCGAGTGCGAGAACAGAAAGCGCCATAACAAGCGCGAGAGCGATGATGCGTTTGATTTTCATTGTGAATTTTCTCCTTTGTTCACTGTAAATTTATTGCCGTCCCTTGAAATGTGCCCGCCTGCCTCCAGGCTTTCGAGCGCACGGTAGAGGCTGGAGCGCCCGATATTCAGCGTTTTTGCCAGCACCGACATATTAGGCGTGTGCAAAACACCGTCTGTGCCCGCATTTTTCTTTATGTATTCAAAAACGCGTGCGCTTGCCCCGTGCATTGAAATTTCCGCGATTTTGCGGTTGAGGTAGCGTATTTTCGAGGAAAGGAAAGCTATGTAATTGAGCGCAGTGGAGGGATATGCCGCAAAAAGTTTTTCCAGCGTGGTTTCTTCCACAAAAACAACCGTGCAAGCGCTTTTTGCGCGGATTTCGCTGACGTAACATTCGCCCGCGCCGAAGAGCGCCGCCGCGCCGAAGGTTTCGCCTGCGCCCATATCGCGCAGAAGCATACGGTTTTCTTCGTCCGACGTGCTTATGCGCACCGTTCCGCTGACGATTACGCCGAGGGCGTGGCGGAAGGCGGAGCTTTTATAAACACATTCGCCGCGCGCAAACGCCACAGCGCCCGAAAACATCTCTTTTTCAAGTTCTTCGGAAAGCTCGCTTATGCCGCGGAATAGGAAGGAGGAAAGAAAGCACTTTTTCATATCTTCTGTTATAATTCCGTCCATTGTTTGCTCCTTGAAGTGTCCCATTTGGTACACTTTTTAATGTGATTATAACGCATATCGAAAGAAAAATCAAGTACTTTGGTATATTTTTTTGAAATTTTTTCGCAAAAACACCAAAAATAGTGCTGAATAGACAAATAAAAATATGTGTTTGTGAAATGTGCACAAATTGAATGGCGGGAAATTGCCTCTATT
>JAFTOK010000107.1 GCA_017463815.1 Clostridia bacterium
GGTGCCGACGAAGAAAAAGAAGAACTGCGCGAAATCGTGGAATTCCTCAAAAACCCCGAAAAATACCGCAAGCTCGGCGCGAGAATACCGCGCGGTGTGCTTTTGCAGGGCCCTCCCGGAACGGGTAAGACCTTGCTTGCCAAGGCGGTTGCGGGTGAAGCAGGCGTGCCCTTCCTTTCCATTTCGGGTTCCGATTTCGTGGAAATGTACGTCGGCGTAGGTGCTTCGCGCGTGCGCGACCTCTTTGAAACAGCGAAAAAAGCGCCCGCATCCATCGTTTTCATCGACGAAATCGACGCTGTGGGACGTCACCGCGGCGCAGGCCTCGGCGGCGGACACGACGAGCGCGAGCAGACGCTCAACCAGCTCCTCGTTGAAATGGACGGCTTCGGCAGCCACGACGGCGTTATCGTTATCGCGGCGACAAACCGCCCCGATATACTCGACCCCGCGCTTCTCAGACCCGGCAGATTTGACCGCCAGGTAACCGTGGGCTACCCCGACATTCAGGGGCGCGAGGATATACTCAAGGTACACTCCCGCGGCAAGCCTTTTGAGGCAGGCGTGGACTTCCGCAAAATCGCGCAGACAACCGTCGGCTTTACGGGTGCGGACCTTGCAAACCTTCTCAACGAAGCGGCGCTTATAGCGGCTAGAAAAGCAAAAACGCTCATCGGTATGAACGATATCGACGACGCTATGATAAAAATCACCGTAGGTACGCAGAAGAAGAAAAACAAAATCAAAGACAGCGAAAAACGCAAAACGGCTTACCACGAGGCAGGCCACGCAATTCTCGCGCACATTCTGCCCACGCAGGACCCTGTGCGTCAGATTTCCATTATCCCCAGCGGCAGGGCACTCGGCTACACGCTCAACCCTCCCACAGAGGATAAATACAGCGTTTACAAAAACGAGCTCAAAGAGCGCATTATGATGCTCCTCGGCGGCAGAGCGGCGGAAGAAATCGTCTACGGCGACGTTTCGGGCGGCGCCTCAAACGACATTATGCGCGCCACACAGACGGCGAGAAAGATGGTAACGGAGCTCGGTATGAGCGACGTTATCGGCAACATCCGCCTCGGTTCTGACCACGATGAGGACACCGTGTTCCTCGGCAGAGATTTCAGCTCCGGCAAGAACTACTCCGAAGAAACTGCGGCGCTTATTGACAGCGAAGTTAAAAAGATTATCGACGAAGCGTATGCAAAAGCGAAAGCGCTTCTCATCGCCAACCGCGAAAAGCTCGATTTCATCACAGATTTCCTCTGCAAATATGAAATTATGGACGATGAAGAGTTTACGAAGGCTATGGAATACGGCACGACGATGGCAGAGCTCGACTTCATAGTAGAGCAGAAACGCCAGAAGAGCCACGCCGAAAACGAGGCTCAGCGCCTTGCAAATGAAGAAGCCAAACGCCGCGACGAAGAAGAACGCAAAAAACGCGACGAAGAAATGGCGAGTGAAAACAGACCTTTCGGCGATATGAAATAAACAAAAAACAGCAGGTATGCCTGCTGTTTTTTTGCCGTTTTACATTGATTTTACCTAAATAACTTGAATTTTGCCATTATTCATAGTATAATGTACACAATTAAATGCAAAGGAGCAACACTATGTCTTACATAAGCAGATACGAATACGACAAAATGACAGCCGAAACGCGCGATGAGCGTATGACGTGGTTCCGCGAGGCACGCTTCGGAATGTTCATTCACTACGGGCTTTATTCCGCGCTCGGTACGGGCGAATGGTCGCAGGCGAATGAGAATTACACCGTAGGCGAATACGAGGCTTTGGCGGCGGATTTCGCGCCGAAAGAGGGGTGCGCGCGCGAATGGTGCGAGCTTGCCAAAAAAGCGGGCGCAAAATACGCCGTGCTCACCACGCGCCACCACGAGGGCTTTTCGCTTTGGGATTCCAAGGTCAACCCCTACAACTCTATGAACGCTTGCGGGCGCGACATCGTGCGCGAGTTTTGCGAGGCTTGCCGCGAATTCGGGCTTAAAATAGGGCTTTACTCCTCACTTATGGATTGGCACCACCCCGACGGTTGGAAATGCGCAAACGACAGGGAGGCGAGAGCACGTTTTCTCGATTATATAGAGGCGCTCAACACGGAACTTCTTACGAACTACGGAAAAATAGATATACTTTGGTACGATGTTTCGTGCCCGATGGAAAACCCCGAAAGCTGGGACAGTGTTAACAGAAACGCGCGCCTGCGTGCGCTCCAACCGCATATTATTATAAACAACAGAAGCGCTATGCCCGAGGATTTCGACACGCCCGAGCAGGGCATACACTCATCCGCACGCGATTGGGAGGCTTGTATGACACTCACCCGCCTCGGCTGGGGATACGTGGACGAAGAGCAGAGCTTGCCGTTTATGATAAGCGCAAAGCAGATTTTGCGCGATATGCACCTTTGCACCTGCGGCGGCGGAAACCTTTTGCTGAATATTTCCCCCACGCCCGACGGCAGCGTAACACCCGCCACGCGCGAGCGTATGGAAACGGTGGGCAAATGGCTGGCGGTAAACGGTGCGGCGGCATACGGCAAAAAGTTCCGCACGGGGCCTGTATACAGTGCCAACACCCTCACGGCTGTTTCCGCAGACGAAGACTGCAAGACGTTTTACCTTTGGAACTGGGTCTGGCCCAAAAACGGCGAACTTCGCTTCGGCGGATATATAGATGCGCCCACGCGCATATCTTACCTTGCCACGGGCGAGGAAATAGATTTCACCCACGACGGGCACAGAATAATACTCCGCGGCCTGCCCACGGAAGTGCCCGATAAAATCGCCGGCGTAACCGTGCTGAAAATGGAATTTGCGGAAAAACCGCGTCACATTTTCCGCAGCTACTACCCGCAGATGCATAATGGTACGGATTTTTCCGAGGGGTATAATAAATAATAAAAATAATAAAAAACGGCTCGAAGAGCCGTTTTTTATTTAAAATCTCACTCCACGTCTTTTTTGGTAATGTTCGCGAGGGGGTGGCTTTCCACGGCTTCTTCGAGCTTTTTGTCGCTGACGTGCGTGTATATCTGCGTGGTGTTGAGCTCTGAGTGCCCGAGTATTTCTTTGAGCGAGAGCACGTCCACGCCGCCTTCCTGGTACATAAGCGTCGCCGCCGTGTGGCGCAATTTGTGCGTGGAAAAATGCTTGTAGGAAAGCCCTGCTTGGTCGAGGTATTTATACACCAGCCATTGCACCGTTTTCACGCTTATGCGCTTGCCCAGGCGCGAAATAAACAGGGCGTTTTTGTCTTTATCCTTTATGTTCGTGGCTTCGCGCGCACGCGTTAGTATGTATGCGGAGAGCGCGCTTTTGCACGCGTCGTTCAGGTACACGATGCGCTCTTTGTTGCCCTTACCTACAACTCGCAGGGAGCGCATTTCGCGGTCTATATCCGAAAGGTTTATGCCCACAAGCTCCGAAAGTCGCAAGCCGCAGTTGAGGAAAAGAGTGATTATGCAATAATCGCGGTCGCGGTTCTTGCTTTCCTCGTCTGCGACTACGCTGTGGAGCAGGTCTTTGCTTTCGTTTACGGAAAGGTGCTTGGGCAACGCCTTTTTCTTTTTTGGCGACTCTATTTCAGCCGCAGGGTTTACCTCTATTATTTTTTCGCTCGCCGTGAGGTATTTGAAGAACATACGTATCGTGGAAAGTTTGCGGCTTCTGGCGGCGGCAGAATTGCCGCGTGCGTTTGCCGTGTACGCCATAAATTCAAGTATATCGATTGTTTTTATATTTTTTACGAACGCTTCGTCCACGCAAGCGATGGAAATTTCGTTGAATTCATCGCTGTTCGGTGATATTCCATCGCGCATAGCGATAAGAAAGCGGAAAAACGTGCGAAGGTCAAGCCCGTATTCTTCCACCGTTTTTTGCGAACGCCCCTGTATTACGAGTTTGTAGCGCAAAAAGCGCTCCACAACGGGGGATTTATCTTTTGAATGTGCTGTTTTTTCTTCCATAATGGTTACACCGCCGAAAAATCTGAATTATACAAAATATTGTACCATTTTTTATTGAAAATGTAAACTTTTTTTGTAAAAATATAATATTTTATTTTTTCGCTTGCGTATGCGCGAAAATAGTGTTAAAATAAAAACAATAATAAAAATTTTACGGAGTTTTATATGAATATTAAAAAATTTTTTGAAGATTACGGCTATACCATACTCAAACTTTTGGGTACGCACGTAGCTATGTCTATTTTCGGGCTTATGGTGTGGCTGCCTACGGGCAACAATAAGCTTATCGGCGGTATTTTGGGCGTTCTTTGCGTCGTTTTCTATTTCTTTATGGTCAATAACGACGTGGCAAAGGTCGGCTCCAAGGATGCCGTACGCAAAGTGCGCGGCAAGCCTGCGGCACACGCGGCAAAAGGCTTTATTATAGGCGCTGTTTCCGCCATACCCGATTTTATCATTTGCGCACTTTACATTATTTTCAGCTACTACGGCAATTTCTACCCCGAAATGGCGGAAGCGGGCATTATTTTCACCTTCACGGGCACGCTTTGGGAGGGCATCTTTATGGGTATGGTAACCCTTACGGAGGCGCCGCAAATCGTTTTTGCCTGCATTCCTTTTGTCATAATACTTTTTGCGGGTATTTCCTACATTCTCGGTATGAACAACATAAACCTCATTCCGCTTGAGGCAAACCCCGAGGAGGAAGAACGCAGAAGACAAGCGGCAAAAGAAAAGAAGCAGAAGAACCTCTTCGGCAAACAGAAGCAGAAAGACGAAGAAGAAGACGAAGACGAGCTTATGTAAGAAAAAATCATAATTCATCACACCGCCGAATATATTTTTCTCATACAAAAATAAATTTCGGCGGTGAATGATTTTGAATAGCTTAAGTAAATTTTTCTGGCGCAGAATATCCTTTCTTTTCACGTTTTCGGCGCTTTGTATGCTGATTGTAAGCGTTACGTATTTTGCGGGGGAGAGAATAACATCTGCCGGCACGGACGCGGGCAAGGACACGGCGGCAACGCCGAAAGACGAGATTACCGTAATCATCGACGCGGGCCACGGCGGGCGCGACGGCGGTGCCTCCACAGAAGATGGGGTGCTGGAAAAGCACCTTAACCTCGCTGTGGCGAAGAAGGTGCAGGCGCTTCTTTCCTGCGCGGACGTAAACGTGGTTATGACGCGCGAAAGCGATATTATGCTGGCAGACGAGGATTCCTCGCACAAAAAGCGCGACGACCTGAACGCGCGCCTGCATATGGCAGACGCTTACGAAAACTGCATTTTCGTGAGCATTCATATGAACAAATTCCCCGTGGCAAAATATTCGGGCTTGCAGGTGTATTACTCCAAAAACCACGCGGGCAGCGCCCTGCTTGCCGACACAATACAGGAAAAAACTGCGGCTTTTCTGCAAACGGGGAACTCTCGCATAACAAAAGCGGCAGACGATTCCATATACATTCTGCACAACATAAAAGTGCCTGCGGTGCTTGTGGAATGCGGCTTCCTTTCCAACCCCGAAGAAGCGGCGCTCCTGCAAACGGAGTCATACCAGAATAAGCTTGCGGCGGTCATCTGCGCTTCTGTGCTGGAATACTTGGAGAGTGCAGAGTGACGCGTTAAAGGTAGGGGAGGGGCTTTCCCCTCACGGAAAGCGAGCAAAAATAACGCCGCGTTGCGGCTACACCTCATCAGTCGCGCTTGCGCGACAGCTTCCCCTCAAGGGGAAGCCTGATAAATCATAAACAAGGACATAAAATTTATGAAACAGAAAAAAGTATACGTTTGTACGGAATGTGATTACCAAAGCCCGAAGTGGCTGGGCAAATGCCCCTCCTGCGGGGCGTGGAACACGTTCACTGAAGAAACTTACGAAGAAGAAACACCCGCGGCGAAAAAAGAAAACTCGCACCGCTCCATTCTGGTGCGGAGCGAAAACGATTCCGAGCCGCAAAAGCTCTCTTGGGACGATTTGCCCGAATATTTGCGCTCCGACACGGGTATGCAGGAGTTTGACCGCGTGCTCGGCGGCGGGCTTGTGGAAGGCAGCGTCGTGCTCATCTCGGGCGAGCCGGGCATAGGCAAATCCACGCTCCTTATGCAGATTTGCGCCGCACTTTCCAAAACAAAAACCGTGCTTTACGTTACGGGAGAGGAATCTTCCGCGCAGCTTTCTATGCGCGCCAAACGCCTGGGCGTGAAAGGCGAGCGCATTTACGTTCTGACGGAAACGAACGCGCAGAAGGTGCTGACGAAAGCGGCAAAGCTCGCGCCCGACATCATCATTGTGGACTCCATACAGACGATGTACCACGTGGAAAGTGCGAGCGTGCCGGGAAGTGTTACGCAAATACGCGAATGTGCCTCTATGTTCATAAACAAGGCGAAAACAGACGGCACGAGCGTGCTTATAGTAGGCCACGTAAACAAAGAGGGAACTATAGCCGGCCCGAAGATTCTGGAGCATATGGTGGATACCGTGCTCTATTTCGAGGGCGAAAGACGGCAGAACTTCCGCATTATCCGCGCTATGAAGAACCGCTTTGGCTCCACGAACGAAATCGGCGTTTTTGAAATGCGCGACACGGGTCTTGCCGAAGTGCCGAACCCCTCCGAGATGCTTCTTGCCGACAGACCGCAGAAAACCTCGGGCAACTGTGCCGTGTGCGTTATAGAGGGTACGCGACCCATTATTGCGGAGATACAGGCGCTTTCTACACCCACGGTTTTCCCCTCGCCGCGCAGAATGTCCACAGGCATAGATTTTAACCGCGTTTCGCTCATACTCGCCGTGCTCGAAAAGCGCCTTGGCCTGCGTTTTTCCGCCACGGACGTTTACCTCAACGTGATTGGCGGCATACGCATAGACGAAACTGCGAGCGATATGGGTATGGCTCTTGCGCTCATATCCTCCATACGCGATATAGAAATACCCGATGACCTGCTTTGCTTCGGCGAGCTCGGCCTTTCGGGCGAGTGCCGCGCCGTTATGCGTGCGGAAGACAGAATAAAAGAGAGCGCGCGCCTCGGCTTCCGCAAAATTGTGGTTCCGCACCGTTCCATAACGAAGGCGACGAAAATCCCCGAAGGCGTAGAGGTGATTCCCGCAAAGAGCGTTTTCGACCTTTTGCCTTTGCTTAAAAAGAAAGAAGAAAACTGATAAAACAAAAAAGCAGTTCGTGCGAACTGCTTTTTGTTTTTGCTTTTAAATTATTCAACGTCTTTGTCGTATTTGATTTCTTCTGCTTCTTCGGGTGCGGGTTCGTTTTCAGCCTGCGCTTCTGCCATAGCCGCTTTTGCCGCTTCTTCCGCTGCCTGTCTTTTCATTTTCTTTTCGCGGAGAGAGAGGTAGTATATAACACCGAGACCTGCGAAAAGAATTCCGAAACCGAGGTCTTTAAGGTAGCCTATAAGGATTTCGGGTTCCGCAAAGAAATAGGGAACTACCTGAACGGATTCAAAGAATGTGTAAGTAAAATCAACCTCGCCCGTGGCAAACCATTCCTGATATGCGAGGTATATATCGTATGCAACGCAGAAATACCAGGATATTGCGAGAACCACCACCGTTGTGATGATGGAAATGATGAGGCATTTTTTGCTTTCGTTTTTTGTTTTTGCGAAGAAAGTGTAGCCTTTAACCGCACAGATAACGCCCACAAGGCCGCTTACTGCCGCAAGGTAACCGATTTGATAGAGCACGAACCAGAGTATGCCGCCTACGAGCGAAAAGAGAAATGCGCCAACTACGCCCGCAAGAACATTTTCTTGTTCTTGAACGAATGTGGAATTGTTATTCATTTTTGAAATCTCCTTGAATTTTAATATGTGACTTGTCTTTTTTTGTGCTACTTTGGCACGTTCCCGAACATTATATCATCATATATTACAAATGTCAAGGAGAGTTTTTATAAAAATATTACAAAATAAAATATTTTTACGCAAACAAATGTTCGCAAAACTCTTTACAAATCGCGGAAAATGTGGTATAATATATATACCCGCTAAATGCGGGCAAATTAAAATTTAAAATCCCTTATTTGCCCTAATCATCGGAGGAACGCCCTTTGGGAAAATACCAAAGAGGAGATGATTTGAAATGACGAATATTTTTAACGCGAGGGGAAACGATGGCTGAACTTTCCGCAGAACGTATTGTTAAGGTGGAGGAGCGCGAAAAGAGCAATACACACCGCATAGACCGCCTTGAAAATCTGGCAGACGCCATTCACCGCCAGAATGAAAACATCGCGCGCCTTGTGGAAAAGCTGGAGGCGACGAACAGCGCGCTCGATGCGCAGGAAAAACGCCTTTCGGAAATGGAAAAACTGCCGAGGTGGCGCGAAAACGCCGTTTTTTCCTCTGCCGTCACAGCCGTGGCGAGTGCTGCGGCAGGCGCAATTATAACGATGATTTTTTCATAAAACATCAAAAATAAATATCCCCCGTATAACGGGGGGTATTTCAGTTTCGGGTATAGCCCTAAACGCTACAGGCTACGCGCAAGTGCGTTTTATATTGGCCTGCCAGCCACGCAATTATTACTTGCTACCCGTAAACGGGTTTTTATACAAGCCTCCCTTGTGCAAAGGGAGGTGGATTTTGCGAAGCAAAAGACGGAGGGATTGTTTGAGAATGAATAGACTATCTTTGTAACA
>JAFTOK010000108.1 GCA_017463815.1 Clostridia bacterium
CATGTGTTGCTGGAGCATAGGAATCATCATAGTTCTCGTGATGGGCATTATCTTAACCTTACCACTTCTTGTTGCCGCCGCTATGTTATTGCTATTGGTAGGACATGTTTGGAGAAACAACACAATGATGGCATATGTTGAACGAAATGCATTTGACGGCACAGGAAGAAACGATTGACAAATTCCAATTTGTCAATCGGAACAAGAAGAACCCCGACAGATTTTGAAAATCTGTCGGGGTTACTCTTTGTTATCTGCATATCCATTTTATTATTCGTAGGGGCGTTCTTTGAACGCCCGCGGACGAACAGAGTTCGCCCCTACCGTGTATTGGTAAAATGTTTTGAAATTTTCCGCTAATTCTGCACACCCTTTCGGGTGTTTTTCTTTTATTCCGCGGTATCGTACATTTTTTCGTAAAATTTGAGCATTCTTTCAAGGTTTGCTTCACGCATTTCGAAAACATCGCAAAGCTTGGAAAACTCCGCTTCATCGCTCTCATTAAGCGTCTCTGCCGCATCGGCAAGCTTATCCAATGTGTTAAAGGGGCATTCCATAAGTTCCTTCTGCAAAATTTTTATTTGCTCGAAAATTTCTCTTTTCGTCAAAGTATTGCTTTCTGCCATAGTTTCCTCCCTCTTATTTTTCAACGCACATCCAGCAGCCCTCTGCTCCTACCCCGTTTTCGGGCGGTGTGAGCAATCCTTTTTCTATAAGCGCTTCCACGACTGCGTCGAGCACGGGCATATTTGCAAGGCTGTTTGCAAACCCCCATTCGCCCAAGAGATGCTCGGGAATAGACGCTTTAATAAGCGCGGCGAGCTTTTCCGCCACAGCCTCTGCATCCTTTTCGAAATATCCCTTTTTAAGCTCGCCGCTTATGCTGAAAAGCCTTTCTCTGTCGGCATAGGCGAAAACGAGTATTTTCGTATAAAGCGTGTCGCCCTCGCGGTAAATGTAGCCCTGCTCTATAGCCTTCGCCGCGTGCTCCTTCTCGTTTTCCGCAAGCGAAGCCACGGGAATCCCGCCTATCGCGCGGAGCGCAAGCTGTACCTGCGGGTCGGTAGACACGTTAAGCCCGCAATGGAAATGCGGTTTTATTCTTGTGATATAAATATTGTCAAGGTGAACGTATTTGTAACCGCAAACGTTTTGCGCTTCCACGCCGTCCCAGCCGCCGCCGTAGCGTTTGCCGTTATCTACGTAGCCGAAAACGCTGAAGGGGCGTTCCGGCTTCTTATATTCGGCAAAATACTTTTCTGCCATTATTTTCTTCACGTTATCGGAAAAGGCGTCTGCTATAACGAAAACCTGCTGCCAGAGTATAAGGTTCATATCCACTTTTTTGTTAAGGTACGGGAAGGCAAGGTATTCCTCCTTGTGCGCTTCGATATATTTTTCTATCGTTTCGCATATCTTGGGAAGCTGTGCCGTATAAAGCTCGTTCGCCTTTTCAAAAACTTCTTTTTCAAAGAGAACGAAATTGATAATGTATTTGCCGTTTTCGAGCTTGCGGAGCAAGCCGTATTTGCCGTTTGCGCCTTTGCAGAGAATGTCCATCTCCTCCTCAACGTAAAGCGTGGGCACGTTCAGCTCCTCTGCCACCTCTGCGGCGGTTCTGGGCTTTTTGCGGCAAAGCCATATTATGTGGTTGGAAAGCATTCGCGTCCAACCCGTTCTGGGGTCGCACCAACCGGGGTTTCCCGTACCCCAGATAATGTAATTTATGTTGTCGAGTGCCACAGGCATATTATATGTTTCTTTCATTTCTTCTACCTCGTTTCTTATTTTCTGTCTTGCCGAAAAAAGCCTTTGGCGAACTGCGGTTTCGCTCGTTTTTTGCACTTTTGCGATTTCCGCCGTGGGTATACCCTCCAGGTAAAACATTATCATGACATCGCGGTACGCCCTTGTGAGAAAGGCTATGCGGCGGTATACCGCGCGCAGAAGTTCGCTGTCGCTTTCGTCTTCCTCTTCGTCGGCAATACCGAGCAAAAACTCTTCCCCGTCGCCTTCGTAAAACGTGTCGGAGTGTTTTCTTTTTTTATCGGTAAAATCGGCGTACACGTTCCGCGCCACGCGCCAGATAAACGGGTAAACGCTTTCAATTTCGCCGCCTTTGTTCGCGGCTTTCACGAGTGCGTATACTATATCGGAGCAAAGCTCCTCTGCTTCAAAGCTGTCTTTTGTTCGCGCATAACAAAAGCCGAAAAGCTTTTCCATCAGAGCATCGTCAAAATATTTCAGCAAGTCTTGTTTTTTCATTTTTCCTCCAAAGCGTTCGATCGTTGCTTTCACTCATATAGTCGGCGGTGGGGCAGAAATGTTAGGTAGTTTATGAAAATATTTTAGCATATTTCAAAAAATTTGTCAAACGCGACAATTTTAGCTTTCTCAAAAGAAAAATACCCTTGGCGTACATGCGATAAAGCAGGTTTATAGGCCATACTAAAATACCGCCGAGAGCGACCAAACGGAACTCTCGGCGGTTTCTTCTTAATATTTATTCTTCGTATACCA
>JAFTOK010000109.1 GCA_017463815.1 Clostridia bacterium
CATCCGTCAGCCTTCGGCTGCCACCTTCCCCCACTGGGGAAGGCTATTCAATTTTACCGCTAATTTTGCACGCCCTTTCGGGTGTTTTTTCTATCTATTAAAGACCGCGTTTTATGTAGAATGTGTGAAGAATTTCGTGTGCAGTGTGGCTGCCGGGTTTTTCGAGGAATTCTTCATAGAGCTCTTTAACAACGGGGTTGTCGTGAGAGCAACGGATTGCGTTGTTCGCATCGGAATTGTAAAGAACAGCCGCGCGTTTTGCTTTGAGGTCTACAGTTGCTTTTGTAGCCGCACTCTGAACGGGCTGACCGCCGCCGTTTACGCAACCGCCGGGGCAAGCCATAATTTCGATGAAGTCAACGTGAACTTCGCCCGCTTTAACCTTTTCGAGGAGCTCGCGTGCGTTCTTTGTGCCGGAAGCAACAGCCACGTTAACCGTGATGTCGCCGAGCTTGTACGTAGCGTATTTGATAGGCGCCGTGCCGCGAACTTCGCCGAGCTCAACCTTTTCGAGGTTTGTGCCGAGGATTGCATTCGCCGCCGTACGGAGAGCCGCCTCCATAACACCGCCCGTAGCACCGAAGATTTCGCCCGCGCCGGAACGTGTTGCGAAAGGTGTATCGAATTCTTCATCAGGAAGCGCGCGGAAGTTTACGCCCGCTTTTTCTATCATTCTCGCGAGTTCGCGCGTTGTGATAGCGTAGTCTACGTCGTAGATGTCCTCGCCTGCGGCGCACTGACCGGGGCGTCTTACCTCAAATTTCTTCGCTGTGCAAGGAATTACGGAAACGAACACGATATCTCTGGGGTCGAGGCCGTGTTTCTGTGCGTAGTACGTTTTGTAGAGCGCACCGAACATCTGCTGGGGAGATTTGCAGGAAGAAAGGTTATCCGTGAATTCGGGGAAATAATGTTCGCAGAACTTAATCCAACCGGGGGAGCAAGATGTGATAAGGGGAAGGTTTTCGCCCTTTGTGAATCTTTCGATAAATTCGTGTGCTTCTTCGAGGATAGTAAGGTCGGCTGTAACGTTCATATCGTATACGCCGTCAAATCCGAGGCGTTTGATAGCGGCAACCATTTTGCCTTCAACGTCTGTGCCGGGCTCATAGCCGAAGCATTCGCCGATTGTGGCACGAACGGAGGGAGCAGCGCAGATTGCAACGTGCTTGGAAGAATCGTTGAGCGCTTCCCAGATGGGTGCTGTATCGTCTTTTTCATAAAGAGCGCCAACGGGGCAAGCAACAACGCACTGACCGCAGCCGATGCAGGATGTTGTGTTAAGGGGCATTTCGAAAGCAGAACCGATATGTGTATCGAAACCGCGGTCGAGCGCGGAAATAGCGCCGATGCCCTGCATATTTTTGCACGCGCCTACGCAGCGGCGGCAAAGAATACATTTGTCGTTATCGCGAACGAGGAAAGGCGTGCTTTCGTCCTTGGGCATATGAATCACTTTGCCCTTGAAATGGTCTTCGTCTTCCACGCCGTAGTCGCGGCAGAGCTTCTGAAGCTCGCAGTTCTGGCTTCTTATGCAGGAAAGACATTTCTTTTCGTGTGTGGAAAGAACAAGCTCGAGGTTTGTCTTTCTCATTTTCTGAACTTTTTCTGTGTTTGTGAAAACTTCCATTCCCTCTGTAACGGGGGTTACGCAAGCAGCCATAAGGCCGCGCGCACCTTTAACTTCAACAAGGCAAAGGCGGCAAGCGCCGATTTCGTTGATGTCTTTGAGGTAGCAAAGTGTGGGAATTTCCACGCCCGCTACTCTTGCCGCATCGAGGATTGTGGAGCCTTGAGGAACGGCATATTCACGTCCGTTTATTTTTACATTTACGTTATTCATTGTTTAAATTCTCCTCCTCAGCCTTTTTTAATCGCGCCGAACTTACACGTAGCTATGCAAGCGCCGCACTTGATACATTTAGCGGTATCGATTGTATGAGCTTCTCTAACCTTACCGGAAATAGCGCCGACAGGGCATTTTCTTGCACAAGCCGTGCAACCTTTACATTTATCTGCTTCGATGGAGAAGCTGAGAAGCTTTTTGCATACGCCCGCGGGACATTTTTTGTCTTTAACGTGTGCAACGTATTCGTCGCGGAAGTAGCGAAGTGTGGAAAGAACGGGGTTGGGCGCCGTCTGACCAAGACCGCAGAGAGAAGCCGCTTTTATGTAATCGCAAAGTTCTTCGAGGCGGTCGATGTCTTCAAGCTCGCCGTTGCCGGAAGTAATCTTTTCGAGAAGCTCGAGAAGGCGCATCGTACCTGTACGGCAAGGTGTGCACTTACCGCAGGATTCGTCAACCGTAAATTCGAGGAAGAATTTAGCGATGTCTACCATACAGTCTGTTTCGTCCATAACGATAAGACCGCCGGAACCCATCATAGAGCCGATGGCGATAAGGTTATCGTAGTCAATCGGTGTATCTATAAGGTGCGCGGGAATACAACCGCCGGAGGGGCCGCCCGTCTGCGCAGCTTTGAACTTCTTGCCGCCGGGGATACCGCCGCCGATTTCTTCGATAACCGTGCGGAGCGTTGTACCCATAGGAACTTCAACAAGACCTGTGTTTGTAATTTTGCCGCCGAGAGCAAATACTTTTGTACCCTTGGATTTTTCAGTACCCATAGACGTGAACCATTCTACGCCGTTGAGGATAATCTGGGGCACGTTTGCGTACGTTTCAACGTTGTTTATGATTGTAGGCTGGCCGAAAAGACCTTTCACTGCGGGGAACGGGGGGCGAGGTCTGGGTTCGCCGCGTTTGCCTTCGATAGACGTGAGGAGAGCTGTTTCTTCGCCGCATACGAATGCGCCCGCACCGAGGCGGATGTTAAGGTCGAAGTTAAAGCCTGTGCCGAAAATGTTTTTGCCGAGCAAGCCGCATTCGCGAGCCTGGTCAATCGCTTTCTGAAGACGTCTTACGGCGATAGGGTATTCCGCACGAACGTAAACGTAGCCTTCGTCTGCGCCAATCGCATAGCCTGCAATCGCCATTGCTTCGATTACAGCGTGGGGGTCGCCCTCGAGAATGGAACGGTCCATAAATGCACCGGGGTCGCCTTCGTCTGCGTTACAAACAACGTATTTCTTGTCGGAAACGCTGTTTGCGGCAAACTGCCATTTGTTACCTGTGGGGAAGCCGCCGCCGCCTCTGCCGCGAAGGCCGGATTCTTTCATTGTATCGATAACGCCCTGGGGTGTCATCTCGGTGAGTACTTTGCCGAGTGCCGCATAGCCGTCTTTTGCTATGTATTCTTCAATATTTTCGGGGTCGATTGCGCCGCAGTTGCGGAGAGCAACGCGCTTCTGGCTCTTATAGAATCTTGTTTCCATAAGGGAGTGAACGTGTTCGCCCGTAACTTCGTCTTTATAAACGAGTCTTGTTACGACTTCGCCTTTTACAAGATGGCTTGTTACGATTTCGGGAACGTCTTCTACCTTAACTGCGGAGTAGAATACGCCTTCGGGGTAAACAATCATAATCGGGCCGAGAGCGCAAAGACCGAAGCAACCTGTAAGAACTACTTTAACTTCGTCTGCGATGCCCGCTTTTTCGAGTTCAGCTTTCATTGTTTCGCTGATTGTAACGCTGTTGCTGGATGTACAGCCTGTACCGCCGCAAATGAGCACGTGTTTGCGAACGCCGTCGGTAGCTTCTTCACCGGAACGAACGGAAACAACGCTTTTCATCTTTGCTTTAATAGCGGAAAGTTCGGATAAATTCATACTTCAACATTCCTTTCTGAATAGCTTGTCTGTTTCTTTTAATCAATATTTTGCAAGTACGTCTTTAACGTCTTTGGGCTGAAGTTTGCCGTAAACGTCCTCGTTGATTGTGATAACGGGGGCAAGACCGCACGCGCCGAGGCAACGTGTAGCGTCAACGCTGAATTTGCCGTCTGCGCTTGTTTCGCCGGGCTGAACGCCGAGCACTTCGCAAATCTTTTCCATAACGGGGCCTGCACCTTTTACATAGCAAGCCGTGCCGAGGCAAACGGAAATAGCAACTTTGCCTTTGGGGTTAAGAGAAAACTGAGAATAGAATGTCGCAACGCCGTAGATTTCTGCAAGCGGAACTCCTGTTTTTACGGAAATCATCTTTTGCACTTCTATGGGAAGATAACCGTAAACTTCCTGCGCATCCTGAAGGATACGCATAATCGCGCCCTCATCTTTGCCATATTTTTCGATAATGGCATCAAGCTTCTGCTCCTGTTCGGGCGTACCGGTGAATGTCACCGTGGTCATTTTCTTTTTCATTTTAAGAACTCCCTCCTTAACGGATTTTTGGTTATACCTGATTTACGCTGAATATGCCGATATATTAACAATACATTTAGTAATAATACTATAACAAATATATTATATCAAATATAGAAAAAAAGTCTATATCTTTTCCCAAAAAACTTCTCATATTTTTGCAATTTTTTTGCACCATTCAGCAATA
>JAFTOK010000110.1 GCA_017463815.1 Clostridia bacterium
ATTCGGAGGAATTTTTTTGTTTTTTTGTGAAAGCCTGCGGCTTTCGATGCTATTTCGGGAACAAAAATCGTTTACACGATTTTTGAAAATTATTATATTCGCGCTTTTCTTTATCTGAAAGAAAAGGCGCGGCAAAAGAAGCAGAAAAACGTGCCGTTTTATCGCTTTGTCAGTGCAGTGTTAAAGTATGGCAAAAGCGGCTCCCCGCACGAATTTTCGCTCGCCTGCTCGCAAAAAGTGTGCGGAACCACGCCGCAAGGTTACGGTGTGCGGATTTGTTATGGTCTGCCAACGCGCTAATGCGCGCCAAACCTTCGATTTTTGTTCAAGGAAGAAAAAAGAGCGCATATGCGCTCTTTTTTTGTCATTTTTTCTTCGGCGGAGTTTTCTTTTTAACGGAAAAACCGAACTTGCCTATGCGCTTGCCGAGCGCGTAATATTCCCCGTGCGCGTATGCCGCGAGGTGCGCGCGGTTTATGCACAGCTTGCCTTCTTCCATAAGTTCTTCGTTTACGTAAATTGCCTTGATGTCTGCGATGAACATATCGTGCGAGCCCAGGGGAACGATGTCTGTTACTTTGCAAACGAGGGAAATGGGCGATTCCGCGATAATGGGGCAGGCGGCATCATCAACGTATTCGGGTGTGAGCTTCGCTTCTTTGAATTTATCCACTTTTGCCCCCGTTTTCATCCCGCAGAGGTCTGTGGCGCGCGCAAGGTCGGCGGAAACGAGGTTTATGGCAAATTCGCCGTTCTTTTTGATTATTCCGTAGGAAAAACGCTCGGGGCGCACGGAAATGTACGTTTTTGCGGGGTGTGAGTTTATAATACCCGTCCACGCAATCGTCACGATGTCTGTGCCTTCTTCCTTGTTGCCGCAGGAAACCATAACGGCGGGCACGGGCGCGAGAAGTGTGGAGGGCGGCATTTTGATTTTGGACATAAATAAACCTTCTTTCTTGAAAATAGCTTTTTTAAGTTGAGTTAAGATTGTAAAACTTTACTTGGACATAATTCACAAGTGAATTTTTTGCGTTTTGACGAAAATGACGAATTTCAGCGTTTAAACTTTGATTATATTGACTATGAGGTCGGAAAGTTATATAATAAATTTAGATATGCCGTTTCGTTTTGATTTGTTAATACGCATATATTCTATCACGTTTTGAAAGGAAAATAAAGCGTATTTTGAAATTTTATATAAAACGGTTTGTGAAAGGAAAAATACTATGAAAACAAACAGAAAAATGATTCGTGCGCTTGCGCTCGTTCTTTCCGTGCTTATGCTGGGCAGTATTTTTGCCACGGTTATCCCGTTTGTTGTGGGAGCGGCGGACGAAAGTGGAAATATTCAGTACCCCATTTCGGGCTATAACCCCTCGGTTGAATGCCCGGACCCTATACCTATGCTCTGCATAGTGGTGAACTTTGACCCCAACGGCAACGGTATAGATGATAATGCCGATGGCAGAAACGTAAGCGCTGTTAAAACCGAAGGCAATGCGCTTTACGGTGAACAGTGGTGCCACTTTAACCACGACGTTTGGTACGATATGCTTTACGGCGAAGAAGGGCAGACGCTTAAAAACTATTATAAGCTTATGTCGAATGGCCAGTTCTACTTTACTCCCGCACCCGAAACGTATGCAGATGCGGCTAAAAACGGCATTGTAAACGACGGTATTGTAGAGGTCAACATAAAAGGCCCCCATCTCGAACTCAAGGGTGCCTGGGTTTATTACTACGCAGACGCTATAAAGCAGGCAGATGAGTATGTGGATTTTTCCGTTTTCGACAAAGACGGCAACGGTAAAATCGATGAACGCGAGCTTATCGTTTCCTTTATCAACGGCGGTGCGGAGCTTGCGCAGACACCCTACGGTACGACAACAAACATAGAGGTTTTCCGCTCCCGCGCGTACTACAGAAGCAACCGTGACAACCAGATGATTTATGAAGCAGACGGCTACAAAGTAGGCGAAGGCGGTTTGTTTATAACGGGCGCTTGGAGCTCTATGAGCTCCCGTGCGGATAAAGCTACGGAATTTGCGGTTTGGGCACACGAGCTCGGCCACTACCTCGGCGCCCCCGACTATTACGATACAGAGGTAAGCGCAACATCTTCTAACCCCGGATACCACTATACAACAGGCTATTATTCCCTTATGGGCAAGGGTTGCCACGGCGGTCAGCCCGCGCACATAGACCCCTTTACGATGACGTCCGAGCTGACAGGCTACGGTTTCTACGTTCCGCAGAGAGTTACGGAAGACGGCGAATACACGCTCTATTCCAAAACGAGCAGCAAAGGCACTTATAACGTTATCAAACTTTGCACACCCGACCCCGACGAATATTATCTTATAGAAAACAGATACATTTCCCCAAGCTACGAGGGAGAAGCGTTCGATAAATATGGAATAGACAATTCTCAGGGTATACTTATCTGGCACGTTGACGAAAACAACTACAGCAGCACCGCAGCAAACAACTCCAAGGACGGAAATGACCCCACGCTTGCAGTATACGCTACGAATACAAAAAACATAAAAAGACTCTACGGTCAGGAGGTAAGTGCGGCGTTCGGCGGCGATAACAGCGTGTTTAACGTAAGCGATTACATCTTCCCCGTAAGCAAGACTTGGTACACAAGCCTTACGGCAGAACAGGCAAAGGAAGTTGAAAACCTCAAAATAGAAGTAATCTCCGATTTTGGCGAAGAAATGACTATTAAAGTTACGGGCGCTTATGACCTTAAACAGACACCTTCCTGGTCTGTTTGGGATACGAACGTTACACAGACATCCGCTACGGTTACGTGCACGCTCGAAACGCTCAATTATTCCACGCTCAACGCGGCAAAATTCGAGCTTATAGAAGCTTCCACAAAATCTGTTTTAAAAACAGAAGATATCCTTCTCAACCAAAATTACCAGTTCAACATTGACTGCACAGGGCTTAAAGCAGATACAAACTATATTGTAAGAATAACTTCCGATACTTCAAATGGGGAAGGGGTTTATGAAAAAGATTTCTACACCAACCCCGCACCCGTAGAAAAAACAAAAGCGACTGTTACAATCTTTGCAAATTCCGATAAGATAACAAAAACAACGTCCAAACCCAAGGTTGGCGAATACGTGAAGATTTCCGACGCAATGGCTTCCAAAAAAGGCTACAAGCTCGCGGGATGGTACCTCGACGAAGCGCTCACGCAGCCTTTCGACATAACCAAACCCATTGAAAGCACAGACGATTTCTCTATCTATGCTAAATGGGTTGCAGAAGCGAACGCGGCAACGCTTACACTTGTAGGCGCAGAAGCAGACGGCGTTACGTATGCTGCGGAAGCGGGCGGCAAATTTATCGCGCCCACACCCAAGGCTAAAGAAGGCTACACGTTCGGCGGCTGGTATGCAGACGCAGACTGCACGGCGGAATTCGATTTTGAAAAAGCTGCGGAAGCCGCAGGCGAGGTTAAAATCTACGCAAAATGGGTTTCTGAAAACGGCGACATTGTAACACCCAATAGCTCTGCAAGCACACCTACGACACCCGATAACACAACATCCGCACCCATAACTCCCGGCGCAAACAACGGCGCGGGCAACACAACAACGATAGTTATAATTGTCGTTGCGGCAGTAGTTGTGGTAGCAGGCGTTGCAGTTGCGGCAGGTGTTGTGCTTTCCAAAAAGAAAAAATAATACGTAATACAAAAATGAGAGGTAAGAGATGAGAACAAATAAAAAAACTTTGTTTGTGCGAATTATGGCAATAGTGCTTTCCGTGCTTATGCTCGGCAGTGTTTTTGCCACGGTTATCCCGTTCCTCGTAAGCGCGGCAGATGCTGATGCGCTCAGCTACCCGCTCGAAGGCTACAACCCCGGTACGGCGGCATACGAGCCCATACCGTTGCTCATTATTATGGTTAACTTCGATGCAGACGGCGACGGCGTGGACGATAACCCCGACGGCAGCGGATACAGCGCTGTGAGAGATAAAGAAAACGCCGCATACGGCGAACAGTGGTGCCATACAACGGAAGAAGACTGGACATCGCGCCTCTTTTCCTACGAGGGCAACACGCTCAATACATATTACAAGTATATGTCGAACGATAAATTCTGGTGGATTGCCCCGGAAGAAACGTACGGCACGGCAAACAACGGCGTTATTGCCGTAACGATTAAGAACGTTCATCCGAACTGCATTGCAGGTACCGGTCAATGGGTACATTGCTACAAGCAAATTATAGAAGCGGCAAGCGAATACGTTGATTTCTCCAAATACGACGCAAACGGCAACGGCAGAATAGATAAATACGAGTTTTGCTTTGCTTTCATTATCGGCGGTGCGGAAACCAGCTCCGGTTCTACCACAATGAAGGAAGTTTTCGGCTTCCACGCATATTACAAAGATTATGACCCCAATAACGTTGTAAATACGGACGGCGTTGAAATAGGTCACAGCGGCTTTTTCGGCACGGGCGCTATTTCAGGCAATAATCCGCTTAACTTCGGCGTTTTTGCGCACGAGCTCGGCCACTACCTCGGTGCGCCCGACCTTTACGACACGGATGGGCAAAAGTACGATAATGCAGTTGGTTGGGCCTCTATGATGGCGAGCGGCTCGCACGGCACGACTCCGGCGCATTTCGACCCGTATATGCTTTCCGAATACGGCTTCTATTCGTACACGTCCGTTCTCAAAGACGGCGAATATACCCTCTATTCCAAGGCAAGCAAAGAGGGCGATTATAATATACTTAAGCTTTCCACACCTAACCCGGGCGAATATTTCCTTATAGAAAACAGAAACTCCTCCATAAAAGACGGTTCTACGTTTGACGGCAGTATAAGCCACGGTATACTTATCTGGCATATCGACGAAAATATACACAAAAAAACAGGCAACACCTGCAACTCCGCAGACCACGGCCTTGACCCTGCGGTGGTGGTGTATGCACCTCTCAGAAGCGACACTTCTGCGGGCAACGCATTGGAAACATACAACGCGTTCGTAAACGACCACCCCACATATAAAAACTATGCTGTTTTCAAGGCTTCTTCCTATAAGTTCCCCATAAGCAAAACTTGGTATACAAGTATGACGGCGGAACAGGCAAAGGAAGTTGAAAACCTCAAAGTAACGGTTACTTCCGCAAAAGGCGATGAAATGACGGTAAAAATCGAGGGCGTTTACGACCCTCAGCTTGAGCCCGAATGGACACTTCGCGACTCCAACGTGACAAAGACTTCTATGACGGTTACAGGCACGCTTTCCACGCTCAACTACTGCACGCTTACGGGCGCGGAATGCGAGCTCATCGATGCCTCCACAAACAAATCTGTAAGAACAGACAATATTACACTCGACCAAAACTATCAATTCAAGATTGATTATACAGACCTTAACCCCAATACGAACTATATCGTAAAAATTTCCTCTAAAATCATAAAAGCGAACGAAACGGCTGAAACGGTAGGCACCGTGCAGAACGATTTCTACACGCTTTCGGACGTTGTTAAAACAAAAGCTACGGTTACTGTCAACATCGGCGGCGACCTGCGTGATTCTACCACGGCGAAACCCAAGGTTGGCGAAACAGTAGAAATAAGCAGCGCGCTCCTCACAAAGAAGGGGTATAAGCTCGAGGGTTGGTACCTTGACGAAGCGCTCACACAGCCTTTCGACATAACCAAACCCATTGAAAGCACGGACGATTTCACAATCTGGGCAAAATGGATTGAAGACACAAAAGCTGCAACGCTCACGGTTGTCGGCGCAGATGCTTCTACGTTTGCCACGGAAGTGGGCGGCAAATTTACCGCGCCCGTACCCGAAGAAAAAGCGGGATATACGTTTGGCGGTTGGTATGCCGACGCAGACTGCACAGTACCTTTCGATTTTGAAAAAGCTGTAGAAAGCACGGGCGAAGTTAAAATCTATGCAAAATGGGTCGGTGAAAACGGCGATGTTGTAACACCCAACACAACTACAACTTCCCCCGTTGTGCCCGATAACACCACAGAACCCGACGATAACCTCACCGAAGAACCCGGTGTAAATAACGGCTTGCCCACGCCGGTTATTGTAGCTATCGTTGCGGTGGCAGTTGTTGTGGCGGGCGGCGCCGTTGCGGCAGGCGTTGTGCTTTCCAAAAAGAAAAAATAAGTAAAAACAGGCGTATATCGGGCATTTTGCCCGATATACATCGCAAATATTATTTCATTAAAGAGGTAAAAAATGAAAAAATCAAGAAGAATTTTTGCCGTGGCTCTCGCGCTGATGCTCTTGCTTTCCTCTATGAGCTTTGTGGGTGCGGCGGAAACAGAAACAGCCACCACAAGCGGCAGGGTAATAGAAGGTTACGACCCCATTCCGCTTCTCGTAATCAAAATCAACTGCGAAGTAGACGGCGACGGCAAAGACTGCTATGAAATCGTTTATGAAGAAGATGTTTACGGCGATGATGGCAAAATTAAATACGGAAAAGGTGAAAAAAAATACGCTTATTCAAGATGGAGAATTACGAGTAGCGCACAGTACGGCGAACAGTATTGCTACTCTCCCGATGAATATTGGGCAAACCTTTGCTTTGGCGATGAATTCGGTTCGCTTAACAACTATTATAAATATATTTCCAACGACAGATTCTATTGGATTCCCGCAGAAGAAACGAGCGGCACGGCAAACGACGGTGTTATAACCGTTACCGTAGACGCACCTCACCCCGGCTCTAAAGACGGCGGTGACCTTGGTGACGGCGATGAACGCGGCAAGGCACTTGCGGCGGCAGATGAATTTGTGGATTTCTCTAAATTCGACAAGAATGGCGACGGACAGATAGAGTTTACAGAGCTTTCCGTTGTGTTCATCTACGGAGGCGCGGAAATTTCCTATAACACAAACACATCTCCTCAATATTCCTATCCAACACATGCTCACGTGAGCCATATGTCCTTCACAAACGTGCAGGACGGTGTTAAACTTTGGAGCGACCTCCCTTACGTTCGTATGGGCGAATATAAGGGTGGCAGCAATCCTTGGGCTCAGATGGGCAAACTTGCGCACGAACTCGGCCATGTTCTCGGCGCGAAAGACCTTTATATCAACTCTACAGACTGGATAGGTGGCTGCGGCGAGCTTTCTCTTATGGGCGGCGGCTAGGGCGGTTCTAACAAGAGCATTTCTTCTCCTACGGTTCTTGACCCCTATTACAAGGTGCTCTACGGTTTTGCAGACGAAACTATTGCAAAATCCGGCACTAACGAATACGTGCTTTATTCCCACGAATCCACAGAGGGCGAATTTAACGTAATCCGCGTTAACCTTCCCAATTCCAACGAATACCTGCTCCTTGAAAACCGTTCGCACGCCGATACCGGTTACGACAACAACGGGCTTAATGGGAATATGCAAGGTGTTCTTATCTGGCATATCGACGAAAGCATCATAAATTCTACTTCCAGACCGAACAACGGTAACGAAGGTCACGCTCCCGGTTTCACAATCATAAGCCCTACAAACTGCACGTATGACGTAGATGCGGACAGCACTTGGTCTAAAGATTCCCAAAGCTCCGTTTTCTATGCAAGCAATGATGCACCGTATACGTTTATGGTAAGCACGCCGAACAATAAAGGCTCCTGGCACACTTCTCTTACTGCAGAGCAGGCCGCGGAATGCAACATAAAAATTGAATTCCTTACATCTGCGGGCAACGAAATGACGGTTCGCATCACGGGCGCTTGCGACCTTCCCCCTGTGGTTGCGGGCTCTGCTGCAAAGGCAACACAGTCCTCTCTCTCGCTCAAAGCGGGTGTTACAGACTTCAACGGCGCGGAAATCCTCTCTTGCAAGATGAAAATTTCCGAAAAGAGCGACCTTTCCGATGCTACGGAAATCACAGTTGAAAAGAACGCAGACGGCGAATACGTAGGCGTGTTTGAAGGACTCAAGGCAGACACGGAATACTACTATGCCATTTCTATGGAAACCACGCACGGCACGGTAGAGAAAACTTCCTCCACGTACACACTTCCCAAACCCGTTGAAAAAACAAAAGCCAGTGTAACTGTCTTTTTAAATTCCGACAGAGGCACGAAAATAACCGTAAAAACAGATGTGGGCAAAACCGTTGCGGTAGGCGATGCATATCTGGTTAAAAAAGGATATACTTTCGATGGCTGGTATCTCGACGAAGCGTTCACACAGCCCTATGACATAACAAAACCCATCGAAAGCACAGATGATTTTGCAATCTATGCAAAATGGACCGAAAACGCCCCCGAAAACACGACCACGGGCAACGTAACACCCGGCGGCGACGATGTTCAAAACGGTGGTAACGGTGGCAACGGCGGCAATGGCGGCAATACTACGACGATTGTTATAATTGCTATAGCAGCTGTTGTGGTAGTTGGCGGCGGCGCGGCTGCGGCTGTGGTAATTGTTAACAAAAAGAAAACAAAATAATGGAAATTTAGACACAGGATTTGTCTATAATTAAAAGGGGAAGCCCTTTTGCCGATGGGCGTTGCCGCCCATCGGCATTTTGTTTCGGGCAAATAACCTCGAAAATCACAGAAAAAAGGTGATGTTATGAATTTAAACGCTGTAAACCGCTTGGCTACCTTTCTTTTTCGCTTTTTTGATACGAAAAAAGCCACAGAGCCGATAATAGAAACGTTGCCGCAGAAACCCCCTATACCGTTTTCCGAAAAAAGAGATAATCCGGAGCGTGTAACGCCCGAATCCTGCGGCGTTTCCTGCGCGCTTATACGCGAATATATCGAAAAAATAAGGGCGGATAAGACCCTTAATATGCACAATATAACAATCCTGCGCGAGGGAAAGGTGCTTTATGAATGCAGCTTCGACGGGCAGGACATAAACACGCCCAAAATGACCTTTTCCGCCTGCAAAAGCATAACCTCGCTCGCTATAGGTATGCTGTGGGACGAGGGGCTTATTTCTCTTTCCGAAAGCGCGGCGGCTATATTTGAAGACAGGGTGAATATTATAGACAAACTGCGCACAGACGCCATAACCGTGGAGGATTTGCTCACGATGCGCTCCTCTATCGTGTTTGACGAGGCGGAAACAGTTACATCTGCAAACTGGGTAAAAAGCTTCTTTTCCTCTGCCACGCAGGGCAAGGTGGGCGAAACTTTTTCATATAACAGCCTTAACACATATATTCTTTCCGCTATAGTGTATAAGAAAACGGGCAAACACTTGACGGAATATTTAAAAGAGCGCTTATTCGAGCCGCTGGGCATTACGGATTATGCCTGGGAGAAATGCCCTATGGGCATAGAAAAGGGCGGCTGGGGGCTTTATATGCGCCCCGAGGATATGGGTAAAATAGGCACGCTCGTTATGAACGGCGGCTTGTGGAAAGGCAAGCGCATAATCTCTGCGGAATATTTGCGCACCGCAACAACGGCGCACGCGAAAACCCCGCGCGAAATAGGCAACTTTAACTATGGCTACCAGATTTGGGTGGGCAAGGATACGGACACCTTCCTTTTCAACGGTATGCTCGGGCAGAACGTGCTCGGCTTCCGTAAAAACGGCATTATTATCGTTTCCAACGCGGGCAACGGCGAGCTTTTTCAGCAGGGTAATTTCTACGATATGACGCTCAAAACATTCGGCGGAAAATTCCCCGAGAAAATACCCGAAAACAGGCGCGGCAGGGCAGAGCTCGAAAAGCTCACACGCACGCTCGTTTTCGGAGGCGGTCAGACGCGCCTTGCGGGCAAAAACAAAATTTTCGCCGAGCTTTCGGAGCTTTGTGCAGGAGCTTTCGAGGCGGCAGACGAAAACGCGCCCTCTTTCGGTCTTATGCCCGCAATATTGCAGTTAACGCAGAATAATTTTACGAAAGGCGTAAAAAATATCTCTTTTGCGCCCGACGAAGACAACGTAAATGTGAAGATAACCTTTGAAGAAGCGGATGAAACACACGTTTTCCGCGCAGGTATGCTTCGCGGCGAAAAAACGGAGCTTTCTTTCCACGGCGAAAAGTTTACCGTGTGCGCTTTTGCGCGTTTTGCGCGGAACGAGGACGGCTGCCCCGTGCTCGTGGTGCGCATAGACTTTACTGAAACGCCTTGTTCACGCATTCTGAAGTTCTTTTTTGAAGACGGCAAAATGGTTTGCCGCGCGGCGGAGGACCCCGGCACGGAGTTTATCGTGCGCAGTGCGGGCGATATGCTGGCAGAGGTGCTTGCGGGCACGGTTATGGAGCGTATAGCCGAAAAGCTCGATATGGGTTACGTGGCATATAAGCTGGAAAAAATTCTTTCCCCCGAAATAAAATTTGATTATAAGACGCGAACGATTTCAAAATAATTGCATACGATTCCCGAAAAAGCAGGTTTTGCTATAGACAAATGTCGAAAAATGTGGTAGAATAAAAAATAATATTGCTATAAATGTTTTAATACAGGCGATATTTTCCCAAATGTGTTCATATGTTTATTTTTATTATCGATATTATTTTTGAAAGGGAACATTGCAATGAATGATATCAAAGAAAAACTTTTTGAGCTTTCCGAGCTTTTCTGCTTGCCCGGCACGATAAAAGATGTGAAAGTTATAAGCCACGGCAATATAAACGTATCTTATGACGTTACGATGGAGCACGAAGGCGAAGAACAGCGCTACGTTTTCCAGAAGCTCAATATCTACGTTTTCAAAAACCCCAAGCAGATAATGAGCAATATAGAAAAAATCACCACACATATTTCAAATAAGCTTGAAGCAGAGGGCAAGAGCCGAGATTTCGTAATGCACTTTGCACACCGCGCCAACGGCAAAAACTACCTTGTGGACGAACAGGGCTTCTGGCGCATTTCCGAGTACGTGCGCGATTCCGTGACGTGCAACACCTGCGAGGACCTCGCAAAACTGCGCAGCGCGGGCAAGGCGTTCGGCAATTTCCAGGTTATGCTTTCCGATTTCGATGCAAACGAGCTTTACGAAACGATTCCGAATTTCCACAATACGCGCAGCCGTATAGCAGTGCTTATGCGCCACGCGAACGAAGACCCTTGCGGCAGAGCGGACGAGGTGCAGGAGGAGCTTGAAAGAATAAGAAAGCTCAAACCCCTCGGCGTGCGCCTGAACGAGCTTATAGACTCGCAGGAAATGCCTTTCCGCGTAACTCATAACGACACGAAAATCAACAACGTGCTTTTCGACGTTAACACGGGCGAAGCAAAAACGGTTATAGACCTCGACACGGTTATGCCGGGCCTTGTGGCGCACGATTTCGGCGACGCAATACGTTTTGCGGCAAACACGGCGGCAGAGGACGAAGCAGACCTTTCCAAGGTTGGGCTTGATATAGAGCGTTTCCGCGCGTTTGCGGAGGGCTTTATACCCGAGCTTGTACATTCGCTCACTCCCGTGGAAATAAAGACAATGGCGCTCGGTGCGTTTACAATGACGCTCGAGGTTGCGGTGCGCTTCCTCGACGACTACATCACGGGCGACCAATATTTCAAAACGAACTACCGCGGCCACAACCTCGTGCGCACGCGTTGCCAGCTCAAATTGGCAGAGGAAATGTACGACCGTATGGGCGAGATGAACAAAATCATCTCCGAAATCGCGGGTATGGTATTTTAAGATAAAATTAAAACCGATAGATGCAAAATCTATCGGTTTTTTGTATGTATTGGCAAAATTATGGCGTGTTATATGTCCCGAGGACACCCGTAGAACGAGAAAAAACGAGGTTGTTTGTAGTACCTTGTAACAAATAAAACTTAATATTTTGAAGCCTCCATCTCCGAGGGAGGGGGACCACCTCGCGTAAAATTACTTTTTGGTTACAACGAAGAAAGTATTTAAACACCTCATTCGTCAACTTCGTTGACACCTTCCCCTCAAGGGGAAGGCCCAATCTCCGTTATTTTATTTTTCTTTTGTTCTGTCATCGGGTTCTATATTTTCGAGAGCGTATTCGCAACAATCACCATATTGAGGCTCCCTTGTGTAAAGGGAGGCTTGGGCACGCTTAATTTACACTTATTTATGTCCGTGCATATATCTGTGCAAATTTTAGGTGTTTAACTGCGCGCAAAAATAATGTAAAATATTATGCGTAAGGAGTCGTTGCATAATGTTTACTGTTAAAAAAACCGAATATACAAATAAAACTTTCCGTGTGCCGACGGAACTTTTAAAAAAATTAGAAATCATAGCTCAAAATAAAAGTGTATCACTGAATAATCTTGTCATTCAATGCTGCGAATATGCACTCGAAAATATAGAGGAAGGAGCAAATGTCGATGTCATACGTAAATCCTGAAATAAAAACGCCGATTACGGAAAAGGAGATGCTCATATATACGCGGGAATACCGCCCGTATTATTTTGTACGCCATATTTTCGATTATTTGTTTGTGCATAAGGAATTGCTCGAAAACCCCGAATATAAACGCCTCTATGACGAAACTTTGGATTTTCAGGTTATGCACTATTGTGAATGGCGTTGTCCTGACGAAAAAGAGTATATTGATACCGCAAAAACAATTGAATTTCTTACGGGAGTTGAATTTGGCCATAAAAGGGAAGGCTATGAAATGTTTGATGGGCAAACTGTGGCGGCGTTTTTGGGTTATCGCAAGCGCGTTTGGACGGAAAAACACCGGTTTTATACGCAAAACCAGGCAAATTTTTAAAAAATTGTTAAAAAACTATTGACAAATAAGGTAAGTGGTGGTAAAGTAGTTACATACGGTTAGCGTATGCTAATTAAAAACAGGAGATGATATATATGAATTTGACCACTGCAACAGAGGGAAAAGAATATATAATTCAGAGAATTGAAACGGACGATGAGGAGCTTAACGCGTTCTTGTTTTCTTTGGGTTGCTACAGCGGCGAACCGATAACCGTTGTTTCCCGCAAGAAAAAGACGTGCACCGTTTCCATAAAAGACGGCAGATACAGCATAGACAATCAGCTTGCCGAAGCGATTATCGTGGGCGAATAAAAAAATAGCGAACGCTATTTTTTTTGGAGCAAGGTTAGCGAAAGCTAACCGATAAAAAAGTATTTCAACAGTAGAATCTGTTCAAATAAATTAAATTTATAATTTCATCTAAGGAGGAAATCAAGATGAGAATTGCCCTTACGGGTAACCCTAACAGCGGTAAAACCACTATGTACAACGCCTTGACCGGCAGAAACGAAAAAGTCGGCAACTGGGCGGGTGTTACCGTTGAAAAGAAAGAACACCCCATAAAAAAATCCTATTACAAAGGCGAGGAAACACTTATCGCGGTTGACTTGCCCGGTGCTTACTCTATGTCCCCTTTCACATCGGAAGAAAGCATCACAAGTTCCTACGTTAAGAAAGAAAACCCCGATGTGATTATCAACATCGTGGACGCTACAAACCTCAGCCGTAGCTTGTTCTTTACAACACAGCTTTTGGAACTCGGCATTCCCGTTGTTGTAGCGCTCAACAAAGCGGACATCAACCAGAAAAAAGAAACAAAAATCGATGTAAAAGCACTTTCCGAAGAACTCGGTTGCCCTGTTGTAGATACAATTTCCACAGCTTCAAGCGGTCTTGCAGAGGTTGTAAGCGCGGCTGTTGCACAGGCAGGAAAAAAACAGGAAGCTCCCTACGTTCAGGGAAATGTTGACCTTACCAACAAAGCGGCTGTTGAAGCGGCAGACAGAAAGCGTTTTGAATTTGTAAACGCTATCGTTGAAAAGGTTGAAACACGTAAAGTATTCACAAGACAGAAAAACGTACAGGATAAAATCGACGCAGTTCTCACAAACAAATGGCTCGGTATTCCGATTTTCGCGGTTGTAATGTTCCTCGTGTTCCAGATTTCCCAGGTTTGGGTTGGTACACCTATTGCAGACCTTCTCGTTGGTTGGCTCGAAACATTCCAGGGCTGGGTTGGCGGTCTTCTCGAAAACGCTCATCCTCTCCTTTCCGCAATTCTTGTTGACGGTGTTATAGGCGGTGTAGTTGCCGTTGTAGGCTTCCTGCCTCTCGTAATGGTAATGTACTTCCTCATTGCTCTCCTCGAAGATTGCGGCTATATGTCCCGCGTGGCAGTAGTTCTTGACCCGATTTTCAAAAAAGTAGGTCTTTCCGGTAAATCCGTAATTCCTTTCGTAATCGGTATCGGTTGTGCAGTTCCCGGCGTTATGGCGAGCCGTACAATCAGAAACGAACGTGAACGCAGAGCTACAGCTATGCTCACACCTTTTATGCCTTGCGGCGCTAAAATCCCCGTAATCGCCCTCTTTGCAGGCGCATTCTTCGATGACGCCGGCTGGGTAAGCTTTACAATGTATGCCGTAGGTATCGTTCTCATCTTCCTCTGCGCACTCCTTGTAAATAAAATTACAGCATATAAAGCAAGAAAATCTTTCTTCATCATCGAGCTCCCCGAATACAAAGCACCCTCCGTATGGGGCGCATTCAAATCTATGTGCCAGCGCGGTTGGGCTTACATAGTTAAAGCCGCTACGATCATCCTCCTTTGCAATATGGTCGTTCAGCTTATGCAGACGTTCACTTGGAGCTTTACTGTTGCGGAAACGGCAGACCAGTCTATTCTCGCATCTATCGCATCTCCTTTCGCATACATTCTCGTTCCCGTTGTAGGTGTGGTTTCTTGGCAGCTTGCAGCAGCAGCTGTTACAGGCTTCATCGCTAAAGAAAACGTTGTCGGCACACTCGCGGTTTGCTTCGTAGGCCTCGAAAACCTCATTGATACGGAAGAACTCGCTATGATGGAAGGTGCAGGCGCAGAAGTTGCAGGTATCCTCGCTATCACAAAGGTTGCTGCTCTCGCATACCTTATGTTCAACCTCTACACGCCTCCTTGCTTCGCGGCAATCGGCGCTATGAACTCCGAAATGAAGAGCTCTAAATGGCTCTGGGGCGGCGTTGCCCTCCAGCTCGGCGTTGGTTTCACTGTTGGTTACCTCGTATATCAGGTCGGCACACTCATCGTTTCCGGCACACTCGGCGCAGGCTTCTTCCCCGGTCTTATCGCGGTTCTCGCTATGGCTGCAATAGTTGTTGCGATTAGCATCCACTCCGAAAAGAAACTTAAAGAAGAGTATGCTCTCGGCGGCAAATCTGCCCCCGCTATGAGCGAAAAGAACTAATTTTAAGGTAATTTGTTATGGTAGAAAATGTTATTATTGTTGTTGTTTTGGCATTGATTGTCGGTCTTGCTTCGTTCTATATCTATAAAGCGAAAAAGAGCGGCAAAAAATGCATCGGCTGCCCCGACAGCAAAACTTGCACAGGCTCTTGCTCGGGCGGGTGCGGCGGCGCTTGCTCCCATTGCGGCAAGACCGAAGAAACAAGCGAAGAAAATGACTGAACGATATAACGAAATCTCTCTTTCTCTCCTAAGAAACCGAAAAAGAACAGACCCTTTTGAAGGGTCTGTTCTTTTTTGCTCAATTTCGCGATTTTTGACGAATGTATTTTTGCTTTGTCGCCTCGCCTCCGCGCATATGGCGCTCTGCCTTGTTCTTGTCCAAAACAGTACGCACACGCTCGAAAAGCTCGCGGTTTTGCCCCCTCAACCTTTCTGTTACGTCTTTATGTACGGTTGTTACGAAACCGAAGGGTAGGGGAGAAAAATAAAAATGTGCGAAAAGGCAAGGTTTTCTTTTTGTATTAAAATGACAAAAAGAAAAATATAAATATAAAAACGAGCGGGTTTGTAAAAATTTGTTCATTTTTACAAAAACCAACACCCTCGACACACCTTGACAAAACAGGCGTGTTGTAGTATGATATTATATAGATAATTATACTTTGGGTATTCCTGCGATTTTATAGAATTATTCCGCTAAAAACAAGGCGTTTCTTGTTTAAGATAATATTATAAAACCATATGGTCACTCAAATGATGAATTTGCAAAAATGCAATTTGACGTTTGGGGAGATAGCAGGGGAAGATGGTATAACTGATTTTAAGAAAATTTACCAACATAAGGTTGATAGATAAATAAAAATACAACAAGGGGTAAGGGAAATGGAATTCAAACCGTTTGAGAAAAAAGTATGGCTTGCGACTCCCACGATGCACGGGGAAGAGCTTGAATACGTAAAAAAAGCATATGAAACAAACTGGATGAGTACTGTGGGCGAAAACATCAACGAGGTGGAACGCATCGCTGCCGAGAAAGCGGAAATGAAATATGCGGTTGCGCTCTCTTGCTGTACTGCGGCACTTCACCTTTGCGTGAAATCCGCAGGTGAAAAACTTTACGGTATACCCGCAATCAGCCACGGCGCGCTCGAAGGAAAACGTGTTTTCTGCTCGGATATGACGTTTGCCGCTACGCTTAACCCCGTTGTTTACGAGGGCGGTATTCCAATCTTCATCGACACGGAAGCTGATTCCTGGAATATGGACCCGGTTGCGCTTGAAAAAGCATTTGAACTGTACCCGGACGTTAAACTTGTAGTCAGTGCAGAGCTTTACGGCTTCCCCGGACGTATGGACCTAATAAAAGAAATCTGCGAAAAGCACGGCGCGCTTCTTATCGAGGATGCGGCTGAGGCTATGGGTGCTACTCTTAACGGCAGACAGTGCGGTTCTTTCGGCGACTATTCCGCTGTAAGCTACAACGGAAACAAGATAATCACGGGTTCTTCCGGCGGTTGCCTTCTTACAAATGATATCGAGGTTGCGAATAAGGCTCGCAAGTGGTCCACACAGGCGAGAGAAAACGCTCCGTGGTACCAGCACGAGGAAGTCGGCTACAACTACCGCATCAGTAACGTGGTAGCAGGTGTTGTGCGCGGTCAGTATCCGTACCTCGAAGAACATATCGCACAGAAAAAAGCAATCTACGA
>JAFTOK010000111.1 GCA_017463815.1 Clostridia bacterium
GCACTTCGGAAGCAGAGGCTCTGTGCTCGCCTTTCACGCCTACCAAAGCTTCAAACCCGGCGAGGTAACACCCGACGTGTGCCACAAGATAGGCGTCGAACTTGCAAAAAATCTTTGGGGCAAGGAGTATCAGGTTTTGGTTGCCACGCACATGAACAAATCGCACCTGCACAACCACATTATAATAAACCCCATCTCCATTATCACGGGCAAAAAGCTCGATAGCGGATATGCAAACTACTATCGTTTGCGCGAAGCATCTGACGAAATATGCCGCCAAAATGGGCTTTCCGTAATCAAAAACCCCAAAGCAAAGACACCGCGCAACATATATTTTGCAGAAAAAGCAGGCGAGCCTACACGGTATAATCTTATGCGCTCGGCTATTGACGAAGCAAAGAAATTGGCGACCAATGGTCGGGAATTTCTTCTCTATCTTCACGATAGAGGTTACGATTTCGACAGAAACGAAGGCGGCAAATACCCTAAAATAAAGCCTCTCGGCGCGCAGAAATGGACGAGGCTTTATCACCTCGGCGAAGCCTATTCTCTTGAGGAAATCGACAAAGCAATACGCGAAAACAGCCGAAACGGGCTTGCAAGCTACGGCGCGAGACTGTCTTATACAAAACGGAGCACCCGTGCCTACAGCATACCGCGCCAGCATTGGCTCTACGTAAAAGAAAACGACTTCGGTCCGCTTCTCAATCTCGTGCTCACGTTTGTTTACCTGCTGGGCGGTCCTGACCTCATAACCCCGGAAAATCCTGCGCCAAAATATTACCCCATTACTCCCGAAATGCGCGAAGCCACGCGAAAATGTGAAATGTATTCCCGCCAAGCGTTTATTATGGGCAGAGAAAATATCACCACAAAAGAAGATGCCTATGCATTTCTTCTGCGTACGGAGCGCACGCTTTTGGAACTGGAGAGAAAGCGAAAAGACCTTTACAACAGCATTCGCCGCGAAGATTCCGACGAAGTGAGAGCACGGGTGCAAAAAGAAATCCACGCTTTATCCGCCGAAATGAAGCCACTTCGCAGGCAGATTGCAGATATAAAAAACGTGCTTGAACGTTCGGGCGTAATGCGTGAAATGGTGGAAAAAGAAGAGCAAATGCGCCGCGAACAGCTTGAGCGCGAATATCTGCTCCGCCGTTCAGAGGTCGCAGAGCTTCGAAAAACCTTGCCGAACACGCAAGAAAAGGAAGAAAAAACTTCACAAAAAACGGAACGCACCATCTAACTTGTGAGCCATCGGCACACAAGTGCGGAACTTCCCGCCCGGTGGGCGAGAAGTTCTGCACCGGTGGTGCAGAAGTTAAAAATAAAACTTCGTCCCACACGGAGACGAAGTGAAAAAACTTCGAACTCGAAGGTTTTTTTACGCGGAATCGCATATTTGACGAGAGAGAATTTCTATTATATAATGGACTCGCTCCGGTAAAAAAACACCAAATTCACAAACAGAAAGGAGAATTTTATGGTTGCAGGACACCTGCGAGAAAAAAACGGATATTTTTACTGTGTTTTAAGTTACACAGACTATTCAGGCAAAAGAAAACAAACTTGGAAATCCACGGGGCTTCCCGTAAGGGGCAACAAAAAGCGCGCCGAAGCAAAGCTTATGGAGCTTCGCAAATCATTCGTAATACCCGAAGCATCAGAAGAAAACCTAGAATTTAACGATGGAATGCTTTTCACGGATTTTATGAGGGCTTGGCTTGAAATTGTACGCACAACCGTTGTCCCCACAACTTTCGGCGGATATCAAACAATGGTCGAGAAAAAGTTTATTCCCTATTTCGAAAAAAAGGAATTGCTTGTTTCAGACGTTCAAGCAAAAGATTTGCAATCCTTCTATCTGCAC
>JAFTOK010000112.1 GCA_017463815.1 Clostridia bacterium
AGGCACGGTTCAGAAATTCAAACTTATCGAAGTTACACCCGAAAAGAAACACGCAGTTGGTTCTATCCGCAAAGTTGTTATGGAAGAACGCAAAGCTGCAGAAGAAGCTTTCTGGGCAGAAATCGAAGAAGGCAAACATTACGTTGGTAAGGTTAAGAGCCTTACAAACTACGGTGCATTCGTTGACCTTGGCGGCGTAGACGGTATGGTACATACCTCCGAGCTCTCTTGGACAAGAATCGCAAGCCCCAAAGACGTGGTTTCCGTTGGCGACGAAATCGAAGTATTCGTTAAAGCGTTCGACCGCGAAAAAGGCAGAATTTCCCTCGGCTACAAAACAGAGGAAACAAACCCCTGGACAATCTTCACAAACAAATACGCAGTTGGCGACGTTGCAGACGTAACAGTTGTTTCCATTATGCCCTTCGGCGCATTTGCACAGATTCTCCCCGGTGTTGACGGCCTTATCCACATTTCCCAGATTGCAAACAAGAAACTCGGCTCCCCTGCTGAAGTTCTCAACAAAGGCGACGTTGTAAAAGCTAAAATTCTTGAAATCGACACAGAAAACAAGAAAGTAAGCCTTTCCGTTCGCGCTCTTCTCAACGAAGAAGAAGCTGCTCCTGCTGAAGAAGCAACAGACGCTGAATAATTTAAGCTGACAAAAAAACTGTGATGCACACGCATCACAGTTTTTTGTTTTCTTCACTCTGTATTCTTCATTCTGCACTCCGCAAGCGCTTTCAGAAGCGCTCTCTTATTCCCCTCTCCCATTTCGCAAAGCGGCAGACGCAAACCGCCCACCGTGCCAACGCCGTCTATGCACAGCTCGTTCATAGCTGTTTTCACAGGGATGGGGTTGGGCTCGCTGAAAAGTGCGGCTATGAGAGAGGAATAGCGGTGCTGCAAGACGCGTGCAGCCGCCACTTCGCCCTTTTCCATATACGCGCACATATCGGCGCATTCACGCGGAAATATGTTCGCAAGCACGGAAATAAGCCCGCTTGCACCCGCGGCAAGCGCGGGGACGTTCATTTCGTCCGAGCCGCAGTAAACCGCAAAATTTTCGTCGGCAAGCGCACAAACGCGGGCAAAAAAGCCCATATTGCCGCTCGCCTCTTTTATGCCCGCTATGTTCGGGCATTTTTTAAGCTCCGCTATCTCTGCAAGAGTGAGCGTGCACCCCGTGCGCCCGGGCACGTTGTACATTATAATGGGCAAATTCACACTTTCCGCACAAACGCGGAAATGTGCCACCATACCGCGCGAATTTGCTTTGTTGTAATACGGTGTAAGCAAAAGCGCGGCGTCTGCGCCGAGCCGTTCGGCATCTACGCACCGCTCCTTTGCGTGCTCTGTGTCGCCGCCGCTGCAACCGACCACAACGGGCAAACGCCCCGCGGCGTGCCGCACGGCAAAGGATATAAGCGCTTCCCTTTCATCTTCCTTTATAGCGGGCGCTTCGCCCGTTGTGCCGAGCACAACTATGCCGGCAGTGCCGTTTTTAACGTGAAAATCTATAATTCTGCCGTAACACTCAAAATCTATTTCGCCGTTCGGCAAAAACGGGGTCACAAGCGCCGCACACGAACCTTTTAACATAAAAGCCTCCTTTTTAAGCAAAAATGCGCGGCTGTTATTAAGCAAAAATGCGCGGCTGTTGCCGCGCATTTCTTTATCTATCGCCATCGTTACTTTGTGCGACTTTGTTATTCAGCGCAATTCAAACCTCGCGGTTTGAAGGCATACCGCGCATCCTTTAACCTATCGCCATCGTTACTTTGTGCGACTTTGTTATTCAGCGTAATTCAAACCTTGCGGTTTGAAGGCTTACCGCGCATTTCTTCACCTATCGCCATCGTTACTTTGTGCAATTTTTGTGTAGATGTAATTCAAACTCGGCGATTTGACGGTATACTGCGCATTTTTGCCTTATTATCAGTTGCAACCACAGCCGCAACCGCAGCCGCCTGTGCCGTTGTTGTAGTTGCTGTAACCGCAACCGTTATTACCATAGCAAGAAAGGAGAAGTGCCGCGATGATGATTATCCAAATAAGGCTTTCGTTATTGAAAAGATTGCAAATGCAGTTCATAAAATTTCCTCCTGTATATATAAAAAAGTAAAGTTCATTTGAATAGGCTTTGCTTTCGCCTATCTGTTAGTATTTTATGAGCGTGCACGCAAAATGTGACAATTTTTTGCAGAAAAAAATCCACCCGATGGGGTTTGCTTTATGCGCCGAGCCTTTTGGATTTGCCTATTGTAAAGCCAACTATAAACGTGAATATCACAAATATAAGGTCAACGTACAGGCCGAAATCGCCGAGCGAGAAAAAGCCGTGAATAAACGTGTCTATATATGAGAAAAGTCCCATACCGAGCGCTGAAACAAGCGCGATATCGCCCATAGAGGAAGCGCCGAGGTATGCGCCGAAAAGGCAAACCGTATAAACAATTGCACATATAATCGGGAAAGCGTTAGCCACAAGCACGGCAGGAAGCATTTTCGCGCGGAAATATCCGAAGAGGAAACCGCAAGCGCCCCAAGCCGCAATAGCTATAACAAGCATAAGTAAGCCGGAGGTGTGGAAAGCCAGCTCGCCATCAATTGTCGAATAGAAAATCTCATATTCGATAAAGGGGATGACGTCCGCAAGTATGAGGGTGAACAATACCGTGGAAAGCACGGGCACGAGCGCGAGAAACCAAACCCACACAGGCGCTTTTTTCTGTTTCGTTACAGAAACGTTTTTGTTTGTGTTAGACATTTTTTTAATCCTTTCATATTTCAATAGTTTTATTTAATGCAAAAGAATAGATATATGCGTGTGCACAAGGCACACCGAAAAGCTCGCGGCAGGCGTACTTGTAATATCCGATTTGGCGGCTGTGGCGCTCGCGAAGCGTCTGCTCCGCCTCCTCCTTCGGCACGTTCCAAAAGCTGTCCGTCTTGTAGTCTACAAGTATAAGCTCGCCGTTTTCGTCGAAGAATGCGCAGTCTTTAATACCCTGTACGAGCAGCTTTTCACCCTGCAGGCTTTCGCGCATTTCCTCGTTTTCGGAAAAGTTTTCCGCGGGATAGTTTATAATAAAGCGTTTTTCGCGGTAAACGCGCGTGCTCTTCTTCATTTCACGCGCAAGCTCGCCCGAAAAGAAGCGCCGCAGAGCGTATCTGTTTATAAGCGAGGCATCGCTCGGGAAAATGAACTTCTCGCGCGTAAGGCGCTCTATTTCGCCCTCTATGCCCAACCTTCCGACAGAAGCAAAATCGAAAAACTGCATAAAAAGGTGCGTAGCGTTGCCTCTCTTTGCGCCGTCTGCCTTTTGAGCCTCGACAAGCATAAATTTCGGCTTCGGCGTTTCGGTTTCCGCCTCCGCAGGAACGGAAAGCTCTGCGGAATTGTCATCTTCGTCAAGAACGTCCGGGTAAAGTCGGGAAACGGAAAGTTTCGACGGCACGGAGCAAAGCGCCTCTGCGGGGTATCGGAAAGAAAACCGCTTTTCTATAAGTTTTTTCGCCGCGTAAAAGGTTATTCCCTTTTCGCCTTCCTCCGCTTTCGGCGTTGTAAGTTCTGCCTGAGCGCTTTCCCCACCC
>JAFTOK010000113.1 GCA_017463815.1 Clostridia bacterium
CTCGTGGTAGAGCTGAGAAAGGCAGGTTGCCATTTTGCCGCTGCCGGGGCCGGGAGCCGTTATAACAACAAGCTCACGCGTGGTTTCAATATATTCGTTTTTACCCAAACCTTCGTCGCTTACTATGAAAGGAATGTCGGAGGGGTAGTTGGGAATAGTGTAGTGCTTATAAACGCGTATACCGAGCGATTCCAATTTTTTGAGGAACGCTTCTGCCGCAGGCTGTGCTTCAAACTGTGTTATAACAACGCTGCCGACGTAAAGACCGATGCTGCGGAAAGCGTCTATAAGTCTGAGCGCCTCTAAATCATAAGTTATACCGAGGTCGCCGCGCTGTTTATTTTTTTCTATATCTCCCGCAGAAATTACGAGCACTATTTCTGCGCGGTCTTTGAGTTTTTCGAGCATACGGAGCTTGCTGTCGGGCATAAAACCGGGCAAAACGCGCGCCGCGTGATGGTCGTCGAAAAGTTTACCGCCGAATTCAAGGTAAAGCTTGCCGCCGAATGAATTTATACGTTCCAGAATTTTTTCGGATTGCAGGGCTATATATTTATCGTTATCAAAACCTAATTTTTTCATAAAAGCATAACACCTCTTTTCATTTCAAATTTAATTATAACACATTATTACGTATTTTTCAACAAGGTGTTATTCAATATTTTAAAAATTTTAAGGAAGAAAAAAATGTAGGTAACAAAAATCGCTAAAAAGCGATTTTTGAATTTTATTTTATCCGCTTTTCTTGGTTACAAGAAAAGCTCCAAAAGAATAAAAACCCTAACGGTTTATCGCTCGGTGCGGCTAAAAACTGCGGCAAGAACCGCTCCCTGAGTGGAAATTTTGCTCCGAACGCTCCGCAAAAATTACTCAGAATTCGCCCTGCGAGCTTGCGAGCATTTTGCTTTGTTCGCTCTAATTAGAGAGGGGGATAGCTTTGTTAGCACGAACCACGCGGTTGGGTTCAAAGCGAAAAAATTTCGCTTTCTGCAAAGGGTTACGTACAAGGTTTCGGCTTAATATTTTGCGCTCATATCTGAACCGCCGTTGCGGGACGTAAAGGCTATGGAATTAGCATACACCGATAATTCTTGGAGAAAAATTTGCGTGGGTGGTGTTTCGATTTTGGGTGCTTGATGTGCGTGATAAAATTCGCTGCACCTTGAGCGCAAAATGTCGCTAAAGCCGGCGAGGCTTTTTGCTTCTTTTTGCAACTTTTTCTTTCAAAAAGAAAAAGTTAGTATAATTATTTCAAAAAATCGCTTGTAGGCGATTTTTATTCCTCTCCATTGACAAATATAAAGATTTATTTTATAATAAAAATAAGCGTTTATACGCATTTAAATACGCGTTTGAATTTTGTTTTGCAAAACAAAAGAAAGGTTGGCTTTGTATGGCAGAGCGCGAATATTATCGCAGAGTAGTTGACCTTGCTATGGAGGCAGGGCAGATTATGATGAGCGCCGGCGCGGAAACGCACCGCGTGGAAGATACTATTATGCGAATACTTTCTACAACGGAATTTTCACAGCGCGATGCTTTCGTGCTTCGCACGGGTATAACTATAACACTTTCCGACCCGAGATATAAAACCATTTCCATTACGCGCAGGGTTTACAGCGGACCGCCGCATCTTTCCAAAATCAGCGACGTGAACACGGTTTCGCGCGAATTTTGCGCAGGAAATATCAACATAGAGCAAGCCGAAAAGAAAATGCGCGAGGCATCGGGCACGGCTCTTTATACGCCGCGCACGGTGTTCTTTTGCCATATGCTCGCCACGTCGGGCTTTGCTTGCGTTTTCGGCGGCGGTTTGTTGGAAACGCTCGTGGCTGTTTTTGTCGGCTTTTTGCTCGGTTTCTACAACGTTTATATAGCAAAACATATAAAAAAATCTTTCCTTGCAGATTTGCTCGGCGCTGCGATTGTGGTTGTTTCGAGCGTGGTGGCATCTGTTTTGCTTACCGAGGCGGGTATACACGTGGAGTGTCAATACATAATAGCGGGTTCGCTTATGCCGCTCGTTCCCGGTACGGCTTTCACGCTTGCCGTGCGCGATATTCTGGCGGGTGACTATGTTTCAGGCACGGCGAGAGTTATGGAGGCGCTGATTGTCGCGGCTTCTGTGGCGCTCGGTGTTGCGTTCGGTTTTGTTGTGGCAGACTTTTTCGGTTTTGACCTCGCCGTTGAATTTACCTTAGAGGGTATACACGCGCTCGATGCGCACGCCTGGTTTGCTATTTTGGCTACTTTTGTGGGAATTCTGGGCTTTTGCTCCGTTTTCTCCTGCCCATATAAATTTATAATCATCTGTTGCAGCGAAGCGGCGCTTTGCTGGGCGGTTTATTTGCTTTGCATAAGCCTGGGGCTTTCCTCTGTTTGGGCTTCGTTCTTCGGCGCGGTTTTTGTGGACCTTTCTTCGCAGATTCTGGCGCGCAGGCTCAAAGCGCCCGTTATCATCTTTCTTATAATAGGCGTTTTGCCCCTTGTTCCCGGCTACGGTATTTATAAGGTTGCATACGATATGTTCACAGGCGGCAACGTGGCGGCTTCGCTTACGAACGCGCTCCTGCTCGCAGGTGCGGTTGCGCTTGCCGTTATCGTTATGGATACGGTTATAGACCTTTTTGTGCGCATTTACAGAAGATTCAAAAACCGCACTTTGTTTGAAAAAAGGTGATAATCTGTTATGAAATTAAGATATAAAATTTTATTGGCTGTAATTGCGATAGAAAGTGCTATATGTTACGGTGCGAGGTTGTTTTATAAAAAAATTTTAGGAATTGATTTAATTATAGATATATTACCGTGGAATGCAATTTTAATATTTGCGTTATTATTACCTATTTGGCTTATTTTGTTCTTCATTGTAAAGGATGAAAAGATTTCGCTGAAAAGAAGAAAAATATCAAAAATTGGGCTTATTTTTCTTGTGACTGTATATATTGCGGCTATGTGTGCTGAAGTTCTTGAATATATTGCCGTGATTTGAAAAAAACTTATTATATTAAAAAATTAAGATGAAAATTTTAAAAAACAATGCAAAAATCTGTTGCAAAATAAAATTTTTGTGATATAATACTTGCATTGATATAAAAAAACTATGAAAAAGCGGCAAACCGAGCACACATAAGCGCAGAGAGGTCTTTCACCGGCTGAAAGAAGACCCGAAATGTGCGGCGAGCCTTTCACTTTGGAGTTTTCGGCGTTATAAGCGCCGAACGGGCTTCTCCCGTTACAGAGAGCAGAGTGCCCGCGCATTTTTGCGGGAACACGGGTGGTACCGCGGAAGTTTTATGCCTTCGTCCCAATATTTTTATCTGGGACGGGGCTTTTTTATTTTCCCGCCACCGTATAACATCGTAAAAAACACGAAAGGAATATAAATCTTTACTATGAAAGAAATGCTTGAAAAAATTGAAAAAAGCGCACTCGAAGAGATTGCCGCAGGCGTTAATACGGAAGAAATCCGCATAAAATACCTCGGCAAAAAAGGCGAGCTTACAAAAGTTCTCCGTGGTATGGGCGCGCTTTCCGCAGAAGAACGCCCTGTTGTAGGCGCTCTTGCGAACACGGTTCGCGCGAATATCGAAGCCGCTCTTAAAGAAGCAGTTGCTGCCGAAGAAGCGAGAAAACTCGATGAAAAACTCAAAAAAGAAAAACTCGACGTTACGTTCCCCGGCAAAGAAATCGCCCGCGGACATCGCCACCCCATTTATGAAACAGAACAGACGCTGCGCGACATCTTTATAGGCCTCGGCTTCTCTATTGTGGAAGGCCCCGAAGTTGAATATGACTACTACAACTTTGAAGCGCTCAACATTCCCAAAGACCACCCCGCACGCGATACACAGGATACGTTCTATATTTCCGATAATATTTTGCTCCGTTCCCAGACATCTCCCGTTCAGGTAAGAACGATGGAACATATGCAGCCCCCGATACGCATCATTTCCCCCGGTCGCGTTTACCGCGCAGACCCTGCGGATGCAACACACTCCCCCATCTTCCACCAGTGCGAAGGCCTTGTTATAGACAAAGGCGTAACTATGGGCGACCTCAAGGGCGTGCTTGAACTTTTCGCAAAGAGAATGTTCGGCGAAAAAACGAGAATTCGTTTCCGCCCCCACCACTTCCCGTTCACAGAACCTTCTGCCGAAGTTGACGTTTCCTGCTTCGCTTGCGGCGGCAAGGGCTGCAGACTTTGCAAGGGCGAGGGTTGGATAGAAATCCTCGGCGCGGGTATGGTTCACCCGTTCGTGCTTTCCAACTGCGGCATAGACCCCAACGAATACAGCGGTTTCGCATTCGGTATGGGTATAGAAAGAATTGCTATGGCGCGCCTCGGCATCAACGACTTGCGCTTGCTTTACGAAAACGATATGCGTTTCCTTGAACAGTTCTGATTAAATTCGGCGATATGATTGCGGGGCGTCGAGGATGTCGCCCCCCTACAAAACGCATATTCAACCTGATGTAGGGGAGGGGCTTGCTCCTCCCGAAAAAAGGAATTTATAAAGATGGTATATGCAGAGAAATTAAAACTCCTTCCACCATCTTCGATGGTCCCCCTCCCTCAAGAGGGAGGCTAAAAATCTTATGGAGGTATAAAGAAATGGTATTATCAATGAATTGGCTTTCCGATTTCGTGAAAGCCGACGATATAGAAATCAAAGAGTATTGCGATGCTCTTACAGAATCCGGCTCTAAGGTAGAGGGCTATGAAATCCTCGGCGACGAAATAGAAAACGTTCGCGTGGGTCTGATTACAAAAATCGAACAGCACCCCGATGCAGAAAGACTCGTTATCTGCCAGGTGGATTGCGGCGAAAGAAATCTTCAGATAGTAACTGCTGCCAAAAACGTGTTTGAGGGCGCTCTCGTGCCCCTTTGCTACTGCCCCGACGGCGAAAAGAAAGTGGCAAAAGTAAAAGGCGGCGAAATCAAAACAGGCAAGCTCCGCGGCGTGCTTTCCGAGGGGATGTTCTGCTCTATAGAGGAGCTCGGCCTCACGACACACGATATGCCCGGCGCGGCAGAGGACGGTATCCTCATCCTCAACGGCTACGACGTTAAACCCGGCGACGATATATGCGATGCACTTATGATGCGCGACAAAGCGGTGGAATTTGAAATTACACCCAACCGCCCCGATTGCCTTTCCGTTATAGGTCTTGCACGCGAAACTGCGGCAACTTTCGACCGCGAGCTTAGCGTACCCACACCCGCTGTGAAAGAAAACCCCGAGCTCGGCAAAATAGAAGATTATCTCGAAGTTAAAATAACAGACACGGAAAAATGCAAGCGTTACAGCGCGCGCGTAATCAAAAACGTAAAAATCGAGCCCTCTCCCCTTTGGCTCAGAATGCGCCTTCGCGCAAGCGGCGTTCGCCCGATTAACAACATCGTTGACATTACAAACTACGTAATGCTCGAATACGGCCAGCCTATGCACGCGTTTGACTACGTTTGCCTCGGCGGCAAGAAAATAGACATCCGCACGGCGGGCGACAAAGAAATTTTCCGCACGCTCGACAGCCAGGACCGCGAGCTTGAAGCGGATATGCTCGTAATCGCAGACGAAACAAAACCCGTTGCTCTCGCAGGCGTTATGGGCGGCGAAAACAGCGAAATCACGGAAAATACAGGCACGGTTGTGTTTGAATCCGCTATGTTCCACGGTTCTTCCGTTCGTATCACGGCGAAAAAGCTCGGTATGAGAACAGAGGCAAGCGCTCGCTTTGAAAAGGGCCTTGACTGCGAAAACACTCTCCCCGCGCTCGAAAGAGCTTGCGAGCTCGTTGAGCTTCTTGGCGCAGGCGAGGTTGTTCCCGGTATCATCGACGAATACCCCGTGAAAAAAGAAGTTGCCCGCGTACCCTTCGAGCCCGAAAAAATCAGCCGTTTCCTCGGCCTTAACATCGGCGCAGACGAAATGAAGAAATACCTCGAAAGACTTTTCTTTACGTTCGACGGCGACGAAATCATCGTTCCTTCTTACCGCGATGACGTAAGATGTATGAACGACATAGCAGAAGAAGTTGTCCGCCTCTACGGCTACAACAAAATCGAATCGGGCAATATGGTATTCCCGATGACACAGGGTGGTCTTAACGAAAGACAGAAATTCATATACGACCTCAACAATTTGCTCCTCGGTGCGGGCTACACAGAGGTTTGCACGTATTCCTTTATGAACGCTTCTTTCTACGACAAAATACGTCTTGCAAAAGACGACGTTCGCAGAAACTCCGTGGAAATAGCAAACCCGTTCGGCGAAGACAGCAAAACTATGCGCACAACGGCGCTCCCCACAATGCTTGAAGTTGTGGAAAACAGCTCCCGTTCCGGTGTTGCAAACGTTGCTATATACGAAATTGCAAAAGTGTTCATTCCCAGAGAAGGCGTTGTTACAAACGAACACGGCCTCGAAGGCACACTTCCCGAAGAGAAAATGAAGCTCGTTCTCGGCGCATACGGCGCGGCAGATTTCTACACGCTCAAGGGCGCTGTGGATAAGGTTATGCAGTTTGCGGGCATCGAAGCAGCCTACGTTGCGTGCGATACAGAACCCACGTTCCACCCCGGCAGATGTGCAAACGTTGTGGCGAAAGACGGCACGGTTCTCGGCACTTTCGGCGAGCTCCACCCCCTCACGATGAAGAATTACGAGTTCATTTCCACGGTTTATGCCGCTGAACTCGACCTCGACGCGATTTTCGCGGGCGCAAACTTTGAAAAAGCGTACAAACCGCTGCCCAAGTTCCCCGCATCCACGCGTGACTTCTCCTTTGTTTGCGATGACGCTCTCGAAGTAGGCACAATCGAAAAGGTTATGAAAGACACGAACTCCAAGCTCATCGAAAACGTAAAACTTTTCGATATTTACCGCGGCGCACAGCTCGGCGAAGGCAAAAAGAGCGTTTCTTTCTCCGTTTCCTTCCGTTCCCCCGACCACACGCTCACTGTTGAAGAAACAGACAAAGCGGCGAAGAAGATTCTCGGCGCAATCGAGCACAAACTCGGCATCACAATAAGACAGTAAAGTTTAAAGGGCAGGTTTTTACACCTGCCCTTGTTATTTTATACAAAAAAACAATTTTGATATAGTTAAATTTGGAAAAAGCTACGAAAAATCGATTTTTGTTAAAAATGTTTGAAAAAATGTAAAATTTTTATTGATTTTTTACGAGTTATGGTATATAATAATATAGGTTTGGGCACAAAATGCCCGTAAATAAATTTAAATTATTTTTTTGGAGGCTTTCACAATGAAAGATTTGATTAAAGCAATGGATAATCTCCCTTGGCTTGTAAAACTCATTCTCTGCATTCCCGCACTTGACATCGTTTGGACAGTTTATCGTCTTCTTAGAAGCTTGGACGCTAAAAACACACTCGGTATCGTTCTCTCCATCATCTTGTTTGTTTTCGCTCCCTTCGTATGGCTCATCGACCTTATCTGCGTAATTCTTAAGAAACAGGTTTGGTGGTTCTGCTAATCAGCTCTACATAAACATTAAAAACTCACCGAAAGGTGAGTTTTTTTCTATGAAATATTGCAATTCGTGCGTAAATATGATAGAATACGCAAGTGGAATAAGGTGAGTCTACAAAAC
>JAFTOK010000114.1 GCA_017463815.1 Clostridia bacterium
AGATTGCATCCGATGCGCTCGATGCCAAAGCAATGCTTTCCTAGGTTTGCCTTGCCGACCACCTGCGCAATTTACCCTCGGAGCTTTCTGGTGGCGAGCAGCAGAGGGTTTCAAACGCCCGCGCGCTTGCAAAGAACCCCAAGATTTTGCTATGTGATGAGCCTACGGGAGCTCTCGATTCCGAAACGGGTGTTCTTGTTCTAAAATTGCTCCTCTCGATGGCGAAAAATTACGGCAAAACTATTGTTATCGTTACACACAACCAAAACATTGCCAAAATGGCGGATATTGTGGTGCGCGTGAAAAACGGAAAAATAAAATCCTTTGAGGAACAGCAACATCCCATAAGCGCAGACGAGATAGAGTGGTGACGTTTTATGTTAATAAAAAAGTTATTCAGAACAGCGTGGAGCTATAAGGCGCAATTTATTTCTATGATAATTATGGTTGCGCTCGGTATGGGAATTTTCCTTGGCTTCAACATTCAATGGAACAGCCTGGAAAGCAATGCTTTTGGGTTTCTTGACGATACCGAATATGCCGATTACCGTGTATATTCGGAAAGCGGGTTCAGCGAAGAAGACGTTTCTGCAATACAGGGCATTGATGGGGTCGATGCGGCAACGCGTTATTTCAGTGCTAAGGTAGAAATTAAAGGCACAGACGATACGCTCACGCTCAACGTATCGGAAAATTATACCGTTTCTACAATGCTTGTTACAAGCGGAAAAAAATACGATGAAAGTTCAAACGGTATTTGGATTTCGGATAAATATGCGGAAGCAAACGGCATAAGCCTCGGCGATAGCATAACAATTGCTTGCATAGGCAAAGAAATTACTGCCGAAGTGGTTGGTGTTTGTAAAAGCGGCGAAAATTTGATTTGTGTTGCAGATGAAAACCAGCTTATGCCCGATTTTGAAACTCACGGGTTTGCTTATGTAACACCCGATACGTTGGAAAATGCACTTGGCTTTGCATACTATCCGCAGGTGAACCTGATTTCCGATATAGAAAAGGCTGAGCTGGAAGAGGCAATAAAAAACGCCACGGGCAAAACCTTGCTTGTTAGCTCAAAAGAAGAGCATCTTTCCTATGCAGGCGTTATGAGCGAAGCAGAGGAAGGCAAAACTATGGGGTCCATTCTTCCTATGCTTTTTCTTGCAATTGCTATTCTCACAATGGTTACAACAATGCACCGTATTTCAGCCAATGAAAAGGTGCAGATAGGAACGCTTAAATCACTTGGGTTCCGCGACAAAAAAATACTCGCTCATTATACCTCATACGGTTTTTTGATTGGTCTTATCGGTACGTTCGGCGGGGTAGGGCTCGGCTATCTTGTGGCGGGGCTCATTATCAGCCCCACGGGAACGATGAGCACATATATTGATATGCCGGAGTGGAGGCTCTATATGCCTGCCTTCTGCATTCCGATATTGGCAGCGACACTTATATTCCTTATATTGATAGGATTTTTGTCTGTAAAGAGAATGTTGAAAGGCACAGCGGCAGATGCATTGCGTCCGTACACACCCAAAGCGATGAAAAAAAGCGTTATTGAAAAACTGCCGTTTTGGGAAAAACTTTCTTTTGGCACGAAATGGAATATACGTGATATTTTACGTCATAAAGCACGCTCCGCTATGACATTGGTAGGCGTTTTTGGTTGTATGCTTCTGCTTGTTGGCGGGCTCGGTATGAAAGATACTATGGTAGTGTTCCTTGATATGCTAGACCGTGATATAAGCAACTATGAAACTAAAGTGAGCTTGCCGGACGCCACGACCAACGAGGAAGCAAAAGCGCTTGCTTTGGAACTTAACGGAGATTGGCAGGCAACAAACGGCATAAGCTATGAGGGGAACACGATTTCACTCGAAATATACGATGCGGACAAAGAGAAAATCCGCTTTCTTTCGGAAGAAAATGAGCTTATGACGCTCGGTGATGATGGCGTTTACCTATGTTTGCGTTTGAAAGACACCGCAAATATAGGCGATACCATTGAATTTTCACCTTATGGCAGCGAAAAAACATATCAGGTTAAAGTGGCGGGGTATTTCCGTTCTCTCGTTTCGGAATGTATTGTGATGAGCGATACATACGCCGATAAAGTCGGCGTGGAATACCATATCGGCACTATTTACACAGATGTAGCAAAGAGCGAAATTGCAAATTATTCCCCCGCGGCAACATCGCAGGATAAAACCACGATTATGGATACCTACGATACTTTTATGGAAATTATGAACGTGATGATTCTGATTCTTGTTTTTGCTGC
>JAFTOK010000115.1 GCA_017463815.1 Clostridia bacterium
AAAGTGAAAAATTTTTGCTTTCTGCAAAGGGTTACGCACAAGGTTTCGGCTTAATATTTCGCTCTCATATCTGAACCGCCATTGCGGGACGAAACAGCTATGGAATTAGCATACATCGATAGCTCTTGGAGAAAAATTCGCTTGGGTGGTGTTTCGGTTTTGGGTGTTTGCTGTGCGTGATAAATTTCGCTGAACCTTGAGAGCGAAATTCGCCCTGCGAGCTTGCGAGCATTTTGCTTTGTTTGCTCTGATTAAAGAGGGGTATAGCTTTGTTCGCACTTTAATGCCGCTAAAGCCGGCTAGGCTTTTTGCTTCTTTTTGTAACTTTTTCTTTCAAAAAGAAAAAGTTTTTCTAACCGCAACCGTTGGTTGCTAAATTTTAAAGTGTTGATGGTTGCTTTTTTGCGTGTTTAGGGTTAAAATAAAGCCACAGAACGAAAGGAGTTGTTTTGATGGATAAATTAGGTGAACGTATTTTTGCGCTCCGTACAGAGCGCAATATGTCGCAAGGTGATTTGGCAGATGCGCTGGACGTTTCGCGCCAAGCTGTTTCAAAATGGGAAAACGGTATGGGCACGCCCACGCCCGAGAACATAGTGGCAATGAGCAAGCTTTTCGGTGTTAGCACGGATTATATTTTAATGGGAAAAGATGAAGGCTCGCAGACCGCAGAAAAGGTGGCTCCTACACCTACAACCGAACCTGCTTTTATGTCGGTGAACGATGGTTTGGGTAAACGAAAAATTATGCAAATCATAGGTATAATACTCATCTCGCTCGGCGCGGTATTTTCGCTCGTGGGGCTGATTTGGGCGGTAGAGATTTTGCTTTTTACTGTGTATATGATTGCCGTGGGAGCAATGTTGCTGGCTTGCAGAAGGCATTTGGGGCTTTTGCTCGGTTGGTTTACTGTGGCGTATGTTTTTGTATTTTTGTTTGTGCTTACGGGCAGATTGACGTACCCATTTATAATTGGGTTTGTGAATTTTTCCGTTGCGAGCATTTTTTCTTGGCTTATTTTGCTTGCGGTGGTTGTGCTGTCTGTGATTACGGTTATAGTTGTTCGCAAAAAACGCAAAAATAAATAATTTTTTGTAAATTACTGTAAAAATCTGTTGAAATATGTTGACAAAAAAGGCAATAAGTGGTATTATGATTATATCAAACAAATACTTATTGAAATGGAGAGATAACATATGAAATCTACAGGCGTTGTAAGAAGAATAGACGAACTCGGCAGAATCGTTCTTCCTATTGAAATCCGTAAAAACCTCAACATAGGCAACAGAGATACGGTAGAAATTTTTGTTGAAGAAGACAAAATCATCCTAAAAAAATATGAGCCTGCTTGCATTTTCTGCGGCAATGCAGATGACGTTACTATGTTCAACGGCAAGCTCATCTGCCGCGAATGTATCGAAAAAATCAAAAACAACTGATTTGAGAGAAAAAACTGATACAACGAAAGTTGTATCAGTTTTTTGTATCATAAATTTAAAAATAATTGCCGTGCTGTCATACTGAGCGAAGCCTCGCCGAGATTCCGCTTTGCGATTTTGCACGGCAAAATTTCGACTCCGTGCTTCGCACTACGCTCAGAATGACGACGGCGAGGCGCAGTCGAATGTATCCCGCGCACGGAGAATATTTTATACGTTTTTTGCTTAAATTTCTCTTGCCGTGAGCTCGATGAGGTAGTTTATATCGTCGGGCTGAACCTTGGCTTCGTGCGCCGCCTTGTTGCGGTGGATTTCGCCGCATTTAGAGCATTTGTGGAGGATGATATAGCCTTTTTTCGGGTCGGTCACCACTTTTACGGGGTGCATAACACCGTGGCATTCGCACGCTCTGTCGCCGGGGTTTATATCTACGTGGAGCGAGCAAAGACACTTCGGGCAATGGTTGCGGGAGGTATAGCCGAGAGGTTTTACCTCAAAACCGCAGTTGGCGCAGATAAAGCCGTTATCGTTTTTTGTGAAAAGTTTTTGTTCCATTTTGTTGTTCCTTTATCGAAAAAGCCACCGTGGGGTGGCTTTTTGTTTTTTTATCGTAAGAATTTGCGCTGAAATAGATTGAGCGTTCAATCGCCGTGCGAACACAGTTACCTTTTATTTTTGGTATACGTCTGTGGGGTGGCAAGCCATTTCGATGCCGCGGCTGTCCATAACCTTCTTTGTAAATTCGTGGAGGTCGAAATTTACCGTCCAGTAGTCTTCGTTTTTTACCCATACGCGGAGGTTATAAACGGGGCCGGATTCGGAATGGGAAGTGATAAGCGCTACGGGGGCAGGGTCTTTCAGCACAAGTTCGTGTGCGTTTGCAACTGCGACGAGCGTTTCTTTAACGTATTCAACGTCTGCATCGCGAGTGATTGTAATCGGAATATCAAGGCGGCGAGTTTCGTATGCGCTGTAATCTGTAACGGATTGGTTGGAGATTGTGGCATTGGGAACTGTTACGAGCTTGTTATCGGGTGTCTGAATTTTCGTGTAGAAAAGACCGATGTCTATAACTGTGCCCATATGTGTGCCGTTGTCGATAAAATCGCCAACCTCAAAGGGCTTTGCACAGAGTATGATTATACCGCCTGCGATGTTTGAAAGACCGCCCTGAAGCGCAAGACCTATAGCAAGACCTGCAGAGCCGAGCACGGCAACGAGCGAAGCCGCGGGAACGTCGAAAATAAGCGCTATTGTAACGGCGAGCACAACGTAAAGCAAACCCGTGATAAGGTTTATAATAAGCGTTTGCGCATTTTTGGGCAGCTTTTTGAAGCCGCCCGCGCCTGCCATAAGCTTTGTAACCCATTTTATGAGGAATATGCCGATTATGAGAACTATTATAGAACCGAGGAGCTTGAAGCCGAAGGTTGTAACGAATTCTGCAATGGTATCGAGAATTTTTTGAAGAAATTCGGGCATTTTACTACTCCTTTGCTATTATTTTGTTTCTTTGAGCGCAAGGCCGAGCTCTTCGAGCGCTTTGCCTTCAAAGGGTGCGGGGCAACCGGACATAATTTCGGAAGCGTTCTGAACCTTCGGGAATGCGACAACGTCGCGCAGGCTGGGTGCGCCGCACATAATCATCGCAAGCCTGTCGAGGCCGAGCGCCGCGCCGCCGTGAGGGGGAGCGCCGTAGTTGTAGGCGTCAACAAGGAAGCCGAATTTGCGCTCGATTTCGTCCTTTTCCATACCGAGGGAAACGAACATCTTCTGCTGAAGCACGGGGTCTGTGATACGAATGGAGCCGGAGGAAATTTCTATGCCGTTAAGAACGAGGTCGTAGCATTTTGCGCGAACCTTGCCGGGGTCTGTGTCGATATAATCGAGGCATTCGTCAAGCGGCATTGTGAAGGGGTGGTGCATTGCAACCCAAGCGCCTGTTTCCTCGTCCTGTTCGAAGAAGGGGAATTCCGTAATCCAAACGAAGTTGTACTGCTTTTCGGGGATAATGCCGAGCTGTTTTGCCACAATCAGGCGGAGCGCGCCGAGCGTGGGGAGCGTAACCTTGTCTTTATCCGCAACGATGAGCGCAACGTCGCCGCGTGTGCAGTCGATTTTCGCCATAATTGCGTCAAGCTCGCCCTCTGCGAGGAATTTGCCGAAGGAGCAAGTGGGTTTTTCATCTACGTAGCGAATGTATGCAAGACCTTTTGCGCCGATGCCTTTTGCGTGCTCTGTGAGCTTATCGATTTCTTTTCTTGTGAGTTTGCTTGCCGCACCTTTTGCCACAATCGCGCGAACGCTGCCGCCGCCCGCAACCGCACCGGAGAATACGGAGAACGGGGAATCTTTCACGAGCTCGGAAATATCCTGAATTTCCATAGCGAAGCGTGTATCGGGCTTATCGGAGCCGTAGCGGTTCATAGCGTCTGCGAATTTGAGGCGCGGAATCGGCTGGGGCAGCTCTACGCCGAGGATTTCTTTGAAGAGGCGTACAACGTAGCCTTCCATCATATTCATTATGTCTTCCTGGTTAACAAAAGACATTTCAAGGTCTATCTGTGTGAACTCGGGCTGGCGGTCTGCACGCAAGTCTTCGTCGCGGAAGCAACGCGCAAGCTGAATGTAGCGGTCAAAGCCCGAAACCATAAGGAGCTGTTTGTATATCTGGGGGGACTGGGGAAGAGCGTAAACACAGCCGTTGTGGATACGGGAGGGCACAACGTAGTCGCGCGCGCCTTCGGGCGTGGGTTTAATCATCATAGGCGTTTCGATTTCTATGAAGTCGTTTTCATAGAAATAGTCGCGCGTTACCTTTGCGATGTTGTGGCGAACGAGAATGTTCTGCTGGAGGCTCTGGCGGCGAAGGTCGAGGTAGCGGTATTTGAGCTTGAGCTCGTCGCGCACGTTATCTGCGTTCTCGTTGATTTCAAAGGGAGTTGTCTGCGCTTCGCTGAGGATTTTATATTCGTCAACTTCGATTTCGATAAAGCCTGTGGGAATCGTTTCGTTAATCGAAGAACGCTGTCTTACGTTGCCGTGAGCCACGATAACGTATTCCGCACGTGTGCTTCTTGCGGCTTCAAAAATTGCCTTGTCCGTGTTTTCGTCGAAAGCGAGCTGTACTATGCCCGTGCGGTCGCGCAGGTCGATGAATATAAGGCTGCCGAGGTCGCGTACGCGGGCTACCCAGCCCATTACGCACTGGCGCGTGCCTATATCTTCGCGGCGAAGGTTGCCGCAGTAGTTTGTTCTTTTGTCTGTCGTTGCAAGTGTTGCCATAATTATCTCATTTCCTTTCATTTAAGGATATTTATTGCTTCTTCGGGTGTGAGCGTGAGCTGTTCGCCCTTTTGGCGCATATTTTTGAGCGAAACTACGCCGTTCTGCACCTCTGTTTCGCCGATAATGGCGGCGTAGGGTATGCCGAGTCTGTCGGCATATTTCATTTTCTGCTTCATACCTTTTTCATAAAGGTAAACGTCCGTGGCGATGCCTGCCGCGCGGAATGTTGCCGCAGTACTCAGCGCAAAGGGAAGCGCTTCTTTGTCCATAGGAATTACGAGCACTTTTGCAAGGCTTGCGTTCTCTGCGGAGATGACGCCCGCGTCGAGAAGCTGCGAGAAAAGACGTGTAAGACCGATGGAAATTCCGATGCCGGGCATTTTTTTGTCTGTGTAGAAGCCCGTGAGGTTTTCGTATCTGCCGCCCGAGCAAACGGAGCCGAGTTTTTTGTAGTCGTTGAGCATAGTTTCATAAACGGTGCCCGTGTAATAGTCAAGACCGCGCGCGATTGTGAGGTCGATAGCGAAGTTTTCTTCGGGAATCTTAAAGCCGCGCATATAACGGACAACCTCGGAAAGCTCGAACACGCCCTGCGCGAAGGTTTCGTCCTCTATGCCGAGAGCGGAGAGTTTTGCAAGAATTTCGTCCGTTGTGCCCGAAATGCCAACGAAAGCGAGGATTTTTTCGATTGTTTCTTCGCCTGCGCCGATTTCCGTGAGCTCTTTGCGCACGCCGTCTGCGCCGATTTTTTCGAGCTTGTCGATAATGCGGAGCACGTCTGTAATCTTATCGGAAAGACCGATGGAAGAGAAGAAGCCGCCCAAAATTTTGCGGTTGTTGAGGCGGATGGTGAAAGCGCCGATGTTGAGCGTCCTGAAAACGTCGCATATAACGGCGGGAATTTCCGCATCGTAAACGAGGGGGAGCTCGTCCGCGCCGATGATGTCTATATCACACTGGTAAAACTCGCGGAAGCGGCCTTTCTGGGGGAGTTCGCCACGGAAAACCTTGCTCATCTGGTAGCGTTTGAAGGGGAACACGAGGTTCGGCTCGTGCATAGAAGCGTAGCGCGCGAGCGGAACTGTGAGGTCAAAGCGCAGGGAAAGGTCGTTATCGCCTTTTGTGAAGCGATAAATCTGCTTTTCCGTTTCGCCGCCCGCTTTGGCGAGCAATACCTCGGAAAGTTCTATTGTGGGCGTGTCGATGGGCAAAAAGCCGTATTTTTCATACACGCTTCTGATTTTGTCGTAAATGCTGTTGAAAAGGATTTGTTCTTTGGGTAAAAGTTCCGCGAACCCTTGCAGGATTCGGGGCGTAACTTTGTCGGACATAGTGACCTCCGAATTAAAATGCTTATTTTTAGTGTATATCATAAATATTATACCACGGTTTTTTGATTTTTCAATAATTTTTTAATATTTAAAATGCAATCTTGACTAAAAAAAACGGGAATGGTATAATTTTTTAAGATGATATTGTGTTTTTTGCCTCTCACTTGGGAGAGGTGGCTTGCGTGAGCAAGACGGAGAGGGTGCGTTTTTGCACGTTAAGTTAAATAAATTATCTTAAGACACCTCATCCTCCGCAGAGCGGTCCCCCTTCCCCTCAGGGGAAGGCAAACGAGAAAAAACGGTGTCGGAAACGAAATTTGTTCAAAAAGAAAGGTGGAAATATGGCTGAAAAGAAAAACGGTGCGGCATCCCCCGTGACAAGCCTTTACGGTGTGGGCGAAAAACGCGCCGCGTCGTTTGCGAAAATGGGCGTAAAAACGGTGCGTGACCTCGTGTACCACTTCCCGCGCGGTTATGAAAACCGCGGAAACGTGAAGAATATAGACGAGGTGGAGGACGGCGAGCTTTGCGCGCTCGTCCTTTGTGTGGCGGGCGTTCCGAAAAGCGCGATGATACGCCGAGGTATGACCATAACGAAGCTCGCCGCCGTGGACGACACGGGCAAATGCACCATAACGTTTTTTAACCAACCATATGTGCGCGACGTTCTGCACGAGGGGGCGTATTTCCGCTTCTACGGGCGCGTGAAAAAATCGGGCAGGAGCGTGACGCTTGCCTCGCCCGTGTTCGAGCCCGTGCTCCCGCATAAGGAGCTGCGTGCGCTCGTGCCCGTATACCCGCTTGCCGCGGGGCTTTCGCAAAAGTTTGTGGCGGGAGCCGTGCGGGAGGCGCTTTCGCTTGCTTTTACGGGCGAGGGCGCTCTGCGCGAATATTTGCCCACGGAAATGCGGCAGAAATACGCGCTTGCGGAGCTTTCCTACGCTTTGCGCAACATTCACGAACCGCAGACGGTGGAGGACGCGGAGCGTGCCCGCCGCCGCCTCGCTTTCGACGAAATTTACCTTTTCGCCCTGCAAATGCTCGCGGAGGGGAAGAAGGAGAAAAAGCCGAGCAAATTTGCCTTCGAAAAGCCCGACAGGGCGGCGTTTCTCTCGCTCTTTCCGTATGAGCCGACAGGCGCGCAAAAGCGCACCTTTGCCGAGCTTGAAACGGATATGACGGGCGGCACGCGAATGCACCGCCTGCTTACGGGCGACGTTGGCTCAGGCAAGACGCTCTGCGCGGAATACGCCGTGTACACAGCTGTTTCAGGCGGGGCGCAGGCTGCAGTTATGGCACCGACGGAAATTCTCGCCCGCCAACACTACGAAAGTTTCGCGCCCGTTTTTGAGAAAATGGGATACCGCGTGGAACTGCTTATAGGCGCTATGACGGCGGCACAAAAACGCAAGGTTTGCGAGCGTTTGCAGTTCGGCATCACGCACATAGTTATAGGCACGCACGCGCTTATAGAGGACACGGTTGTTTTCAAAAACCTGGGGCTTGTTATAATAGACGAGCAACACCGTTTCGGCGCGGCACAGCGCGCTCGCCTTTCCGAAAAGAGCGCGGATTGCCACGTGCTTTCTATGAGCGCCACACCCATACCGCGCACGCTTGCTTTTGTGTTATATGGAGATTTTGACCTTTCCACTCTCGATGAAATGCCCCCCGGCAGAAAGCCCGTGGACACGTTCGTGGTGGACGGCACGTACCGCGAGCGGCTCTACGCTTTCATTCGCAAAAACGTGGAGGAGGGTGGGCAGGTTTATATCGTCTGCCCCTCTGTTGAAGAACAAAAAGAAACGCTGGAAAGCGAAAGCGGCGAAAAAGTGGAGATTTCGGAGCTTTACACGTTCGCTGCGCCGGAGGAAGAAAAACCGAAGCTTTTTGCGGCGGTTGACTACGCAAAAACGCTTGCGGAAGAGGTTTTCCCCGAGATTCCCGTGGGCTTTGTGCACGGCAAAATGAAGAGTGCGGAAAAGGAAAAAGCGATGAGCGCTTTTGCGGGCGGGGAGATGAAAATCCTTGTTTCCACAACGGTTATAGAGGTCGGTGTGAACGTGCCCGCCGCGACGCTTATGATTGTGGAAAACGCCGATATGTTCGGTCTTGCGGCGCTCCACCAGCTGCGCGGGCGCGTGGGCAGGGGCGAGAAAAAATCGCACTGCGTGCTCGTTTCCGAGGCGAGGGGGGAAACGGCACGCGCAAGGCTTAAAATTCTGAAAGAAAATCACGACGGATATAAGATTGCGGAGCTCGACCTCGCTATGCGCGGCCCCGGCGATTTTATCGCGGAGCGCGGCGGCTACGTGCGCCAGAGCGGCGAAGCGAGCTTCCGCCTTGCCACGCTTTCGGGCGACAGCAAAATGCTCTACGACGCATTCGAGGCGGCGAAAGCAACGTATGCGAACGACCCTAACCTGGAAGCGCCAGAAAACGCACCTTTGAGGGAAAGATTGAACGAAAAAAACGAAATTGCCGAATAAAAAATAAAAACCCGTAAACGTTCAAGTTTACGGGTTTTTTGATGTCAATTTTTATACGTCACTTTAATATCGCCGCTTGTGGTTTTGATTTGGCAGGAACTCGATGCGGGAATGCTCGAGGGTACGCGAATATCGCCGCTGGAAGTGTCTGTCGTGATGTTTTTCGGAGTTAAAAATTCGCATTCTACGTCGCCGCTGGTGGTGCGAATTTCAGCAAGTGCTGCATCGGAGGCGGAAATTTCCACATCTCCGCTCGTGCTTTTCGCGTGAAGCTTACCCGAAATGATTGCGGAAGCCGCTTCTATATCACCGCTTGTAGTTTTGAGCGAAAGCGAATATGCGTTTACAGAGCGCAAATAAATATCTCCGCTTACGGATTTTACGGTTGCCTCGGCGTTTACTGTAACGTCTTTAAGGTTGATGTTGCCGCTTGTTGTATTGATTGTGAGCCCTTCACTTGCAGAGCAGGGGAAGTCGATATCTCCGCTTGTGCTGCTCACGTTTGCCGTGAGGAAAGTAAAGCCGTGCGAAAGGTCTATATCACCGCTTACGGTTTTTATAAGCAGTTCACCATATTCGTGCTCGGGTAAATATACTGTAAGAGTTATATCTCCCCACCAAACGAAGCCTATTTTTTTGTACCATTCGCGCGCATCTTTGCGTGTGACTGTGAGCGTATCGCCTACTACCTTTATTTCGTTATAGATTTCTTCACTTTCCGTTGCGGTAATTTTGCATTTTCCGTCGCTTGACGGCAAAAAAATTACGTCGCTTTCTATTTCGTCGATGTCGATGTTTTTAAAATCTTCCGTTATTTCGTATGTATTTGTGTTGTAACTAGGTATGTTCATATCTGCAAAGCCCATAAATCCTCCCGATGCGGCGAGCGCAACAGCGCAGAGCAAAAGCCCTAAAATCAAAAGGCCCACACCCGCCAAAGTCCATAATTTTTTCGATGTTTTCATTTTGTTTCCGCCTTTCTTATGAAGATGTGTTTTATACCGCGCAAAACAGCCGCGCTTGCCTTTACTATGCCTACGGTTATTTTGTTAAACGCGAAGAAGCAAAGAATAGCCGCGCCCGCGCAAAACAGGGCAAGCCCCACGTAGAAAAGCACCTGTACGCCACCGCCCGAAAACGCGCAGATGGCAGAGATAAATATGCCCGCGAGCGAAACCGCCGCAAGCGAAAAATCCACGGCGTACAGCACCACTACGGCAGACCATATCACTATGTAAACGGCGAAAACCACGATTACCGCCGCCAGCAGGAGCGACGCCCATATGGGAGAGCCGAGAACGAGAAGCACGATTTCCCACGCCCTGAGCCCACGCGTGCTTTTTGCCTTTGCCTTCACTATTTTCGGGAGCGGCATTTCCATAAGTATCTGCGAAACTATTTCGTCTACACTGCCCATAGCCGCAACGGCTTCTTCCTCTGTTTTTCCGTTTTCGATGTAATCATCCACCATTTCTTTGTAGTATTCCAGCGATTTTTCTATGTCGCTTGGGGAAAGACCGCAGAGCCTTTGTTCTATGGCGGCGAGAAATTCTTTTTTAGTCATTTTCTTCATCCTCTCTGGTTACAAAACTGTAAATTGCCATAATTTCCTTCCATTCCTCTTTGAAAGCGGCTATTCTTTCAAGACCTGTACGCGTTATATGATAATATTTCCGCAAGCGCCCGCTGTGCTCCACAGAGCGTACGGTGAGATACTCCGCCGCCTCCAGCCTTCGCAGAATGGGGTAGAGGGTGGATTCCGATATTTCCACATACGGTTTCATATCTTTTATTATCTGATAACCGTAGGAATCTTCGTCTTTTATGGCGGCAAGAACGCATATATCGAGAAGCCCACGTTTGAGTTGAATATCCATATGATACCTCCTGTTGTACAATACTATACCACGCATAGTATTGTTTGTCAAGGGGATTTTCGAACAGTATAAAAAGAAGAAAGCAGAGCATTTTATGCTCTGCTTTCTTCTTTGCGAAGGGTCTCCCTTTGAAGGGAGCCTTGTTTCAGACTGTCAAATATCAGTGTTTTCTGTTGTAATCCGAGTTCGGGTTTACAAATTCGCGCCAATCGAGGTCGCCGCGGTCGAGCGCCGTTACGAGAACCTCCGCCGTGCCGATGTTCGTGGCAACGGGGATATTGTTGCTGTCGCAAGCGCGGATGAGCGCGTCGTCGCTCATAGTGTGCTCGTAATCCTGAGGCGTGCTTTCGCGGAAGTAGATGAGAGCATCTATTTCGTTGAACGCTATGCGGCTCGTGAGCTGCTGTGCGCCGCCTTGGCCGCCGGGAAGGAGTTGTTCTACGCGAAGACCTGTAGCTTCGTAAATCATAGAGCCCGTAGATTTTGTGGCGCAGAGTCTATGCTTTGCGAGAACGCCGCAGTAAGCAATGCAAAACTGCACCATAAGTTCTTTCTTTGAATCGTTTGCAAGCAATGCTATTTCCATAGTTGTATAAACTCCTTATCTAAGCTTTTTAAGCTTCTTTATGTTGCAGAACAGGGGACGTGTCTGCCCCATAGTTCTGTAAGCTATATTTTCAAATGCGTGTGTTATATTATTGCTGAGAATTTCGTCTATGAGCTTTCCCGCGTTGCCCGCGCGTATAAGCTCTACGTCGTAGGGAACGACGCCTATAAGTTTTATCGCCGTTTCGTCTATGATGGAAATGACTTCTTCCTTCGCTTTTTTTATAGAACGCCCCGCAAACTGGTTTATTATAAGCCTTTCGCGGCGTACGCCTTTTTGTGCAAGGTATATGCCTGTGCGCTCTGCGGCGCGTATGGCTGCCCGTGTGGGGGAAACTATTATGTACGCCGTATCTGCCACGCTTGCGGCAAAATCGAGCGGTTCGCCTATTCCGCCGGGTGTATCGATAAAGATATAATCGTAATTGCCCGTGTCGGCATAAGCCTTTACAACCCTTTGAAAAGCGGGTTTGCTTATGCGGCTGCTGAAATTATACGGTGCGGCAATGAAATTTATGCCGGGGTTTCGCCTGTCTTTTATAATGGCTTCTTCGGGCGGTATACGCTCCATAATAACGTCGCCTATGTCGTAGACTGCGTCGTCCGCAAGACCCATAATTATATCCAAGCACCTGTTGCCGAAATCGCAATCTATAAGCAGTATTTTTTTGCCGAGCGCCGCCATCGCCATAGCGAGGTTTGCGCATACGGTAGATTTACCGACACCGCCTTTACAAGACGTAAAAAGAATAACGTCGGTTTCCGCAGAAATGGGCATAGTTCACCTCCGAAAAAACAAATTGCCATTATTAGAATATCATATTCGACCAAAAAAGTCAATATTCAACACGATTTTTTATAAGAAATATACAAAATGAAATAAAGTTGTATTTATGCTGTGCAAAAATTATTCAATTCCGTCTACTGTTACTGTGTAAAGCGAATCGTATGCTTCGGCAACGAGTGCCTCTACATCGAGCTTTGCTTCCTCGGCTTCAACTTTGGCAAGCTCGGGGCGAGTTTTCGGGTGGCGAGGCGTGAAGACGGTGCAACAATCTTCATAGGGGAGAATGGACGTTTCAAACGTGTCTATTTCGCGCGCGATTTTTATAATATCGTCTTTATCGTTACCTATAAGGGGGCGGAAAACAGGGCGGTCTGCCATAATGTCCGTAACCACGAGCGCCTGCATTGTCTGGCTTGCCACCTGACCGATGCTTTCACCCGTTATAACGCTTTCGCACCAATGGTCGTTTGCCACCTTCATCGCAAGGCGCATCATAAAGCGGCGGAGAAGGAGAGTGAAATAATCTTCGTCAATCGTATCGCGCATAACCTCCTGAATGTGCGTAAGGGAGATGATGTGAACGTGCATTTCGCCCGCGTATGCCGCAACCTTGTTTGCAAGCGCAAGAACTTTTTCTTTTGCGCGTTCGCTTGTATAGGGAAAACTTTCGAAATGCAGGCATTCGATTTTTACGCCGCGTTTTGCCATAAGGTAGCCTGCTACGGGGCTGTCTATACCGCCGGAGAGGAGCAAAAGCCCCTTACCGTTAGAGCCTTGGGGCATACCGCCGATGGCACGCTCCTGGCCCGCGCAGATATACGCCGCGTAATCGCGGATTTCAACACGAACGGCAACCTCGGGGTTGTGAACGTCAACTTTCTTTCTGCCGTGGCAAGCCTCGAGAATTACACCGCCTACGAGCTTGCATATTTCGGGGGACTCAAGCGGGAATTTTTTGTCGGAGCGTTTTGCTTCTACCTTGAACGTTTTCGCGTCCTCTATGTAAGGCATAAAATCCGTGCGTACCGCTTCGAGAATGGCGTCCATATCCTTGGGTGCTTCAAGTGCCATCTGAACTGCGGAAACACCGAACGTATTTTTCGCGGAAGTATATGCCGCATCCATATCGCAACCGTCTTCAAGCGGCTCTATGTAAACCGTGCTCTGTGCGGAATATATTTTGAATTTTCCGAATGCGCGCAGGCGCTTTTTAAGTTCTACTTTCAGGAGCTTTTCGAAATATGCGCGGTTGGCACCCTTGAGAGCTATTTCGCCGAATTTGCAAAGAATGATTTTTTTCATAAATTTTTCCTTTCGGGCGGCGATTTTTGTTTTTTCGACAAAAAACTATTTGCTTTATTCTTTGTTTGATGTATAATAGTATTGTTCTTTAAATTAAAATCGCCTATATTTTATTTAATTATATCCTTTATGAAAATTAAATTCAATGCTTTTTGCAAAAAAGTTATCTTGGAAAGGGAACAATATTATGGAAAACACGAAGAAAAAAATAAATTTGGACATCGCGGGCAGCAGAATACCGCTTATTACGGACGAAAATGAAAAATATGTGCAGAAGCTCGCGGCGGTTGTTTCGCAGAAGGTAAACTCGCTCACACTTTCGGGAAACGGCATCACGAAGACGGATGCGGCGCTTGTTTACGCGCTCACCTTACTCGATGAAAATTTCAAACTTAAACTCGAACTCGAAGAAATGAAGAAAGCACACAATGGAAACTAAAATAAAACTTCCCGAACTGCTTGCGCCCGCGGGCTCTATGCGCGCGCTGGAGGCTGCCGTGTGTGCGGGAGCAGACGCGGTTTATTTCGGAGCAAAGAACTTCAACGCCCGCGCGAGCGCGGAAAACTTTTCCGATGATGAGATTACAGAGGCGATAAAGAGGCTTAAAACTCTCGGTGTTAAATCTAACATAACGATGAACACGCAACTTTACGAGGGGGAACTGTGGGACGCTCTGCGCGATGCGGAGCGTGTTATAAACGCGGGGGCAGACGCCATTATAACGGCGGACCTGGGGCTTGCTTCGCTTATAAAAAAATATTTCCCGCACGCGGAGCTGCACGCAAGCACGCAGGTGTGCGGCGAGAATACAGAAAACGCAAAAACGCTCGAAAGCCTCGGTTTTTCGCGTATGGTGGCGGCGAGGGAAATCTCGCTCGAAAGCCTGAAAATTCTCTGCGAAAGCTCGCCCATAGAAACGGAAATTTTCGTGCACGGCGCGCTGTGCGTGAGCCACTCGGGCTCGTGCCTTATGAGCTCCGTTATAGGCGGGCGCAGCGGCAACCGCGGCGAATGTGCCCAGCCCTGCCGTTTGCCGTACAAATGCAAGGGCTGCGAATATCCGCTTTCACTGCGCGACCTTTCGCTCGCGGGTCATATAACCGACCTTTTGCCCCTCGGCATTGCCTCGCTTAAGGTGGAGGGAAGGCTCAAAAGCCCCGAATACGTGGCGGGCGTCATTTCCGTTTACCGTGGGCTTTTGGACGATGGCAGAAACGCGACGAAAGAGGAGATGGAATACCTCGCCTCGCTCTTTTCACGTTCGGGATTTACGGCGGGATATTTTGAAAAAAATATTTCCCGCGCTATGCTCGGCGTACGCACAGAGGCGAACAAAAACGAAACGAAAAAAGTGCAGGCGCTCGCGCTTTCTCCCAGAAAACTTACTCTTGATATAAGCGCCGTGCTCCGTGCAGGCGAGCTTATTTCGCTTTGCGGGCGTGCACACCGCGGAGGCGAAATTTTCGAGGTAAGTGTAACGGGCGAGAATGTGCAGAGGGCGGAAACGAGCGCGCTTTCGGCAGAGCGTGTTCGCGAGAACCTTGCAAAGCTCGGCGCCACGATGTTTGCACCCGGCAATATAGAAGTTTATGCGGAAAAAAACGTTATTGTGCCTATTTCCGCAATAAATGCCGCGCGCCGTGCGCTCTGCGAAAAACTTTCGGCGGTGCTTGCGGAAAATGATGTAAAAGAAATGCACCCCGAATATAAAAAAGAAAATTTTGCGTGCGTTCGCTCGGGCAAAAAGAGCGCGTATTTCGTTTATACCGAAAGTGTCACGGAAAAGGCGCTCGGCTATTTCGACGAGATATTTCTGCCTATGGACGAATACATAAAAAGCGGGCTCTGTACGCGAGAAAACGTGCATATCGCTTTTCCGCCCGTAGCGTTCGATGCGGAAATACCCGCCGTGCGCGAAAAGGCGCAAAAATGCGCGTCTTGTGGCGCAAAAAAAGCGCTGGTAACAAACCTGTGGCAGGCGGAAATCGCACGCGAGCGCGGCTTTGCTCTGTGCGGCGATATGCGCCTTAACATATGGAATCCGTACTCTGCCGCGGTATACGAAAAGCTCGGTTTTGAGAGCATAATTATTTCGCCCGAAGTGCCGCTGAAAAAAGCCGCTCATATCGGCGCGGGCATAGCGCGCGGAGCGGTGGTATACGGCAAAATGCCCGTAATGACGCTGGAAAAATGTATAATACGCGATATGAACGGCAGTACGCTTGCACGCGAAAAATGCAAGATTTGCGACGCGAAAAAATTCTCGTATCTGCGCGACAGAACGGATACCGTTTTCCCCATAGCGCGCGAAGCGGGGCACAGAAACGTCGTATTCAACAGTGTGCCCGTATATATGCTGGATAAAGAAACGAACGGGCTTTTCGCGCACTTTATTTTCACGGACGAGAAGAAAAACGAAGTGGATATGATAATAGATTCGGCGAAGAAAAAGAGCCCGCCCAAAGGGAAGTTCAAGAGGATTTAAGAGGTTTTTATGATAGAAAAAGTTGTTTTGGCATCTGCCTCACCGCGCAGAAAAGAAATTCTTGAAATGCTGGGAATACCGTTCGAGGTACTTGTTTCCGATGCGGAAGAAAACGTGGAAACGGAAATGCCCGCAGGCGAATACGTATCTTACCTTGCGCGCGAAAAATGCCGAAACGTGGCGGAAAAACTCGAAGCACGCGGCGAAAATCTATCGCGCACGCTGATTATCGGGTGCGATACGGTGGTGTGCTACGAGGGAATGGTAATAGGCAAGCCGCCCGACGATATGCACGCGGCGCTGACGCTCGGCGTGCTTTCGGATTCGTGGCACAGCGTGTATTCGGGCTTGGCGCTATGCGTGGGCGGCACGCTCGTGAGCGATTTTGCGCGCACGGATGTGAAATTCCGCGAGCTTTCCGAAAAGGAGATAATGAAATACGTGGCAAGCGGCGAGCCGCGCGGAAAAGCGGGCTCGTACGCAATACAGCTTCGCGGCGCTTCCTTTGCGGAGCGCATAGAGGGCGATTTTTACAACATAGTCGGTTTTCCCGTGGCGCTTTTCACGCGAATGCTGAAAACGCGCTTTGGTACGGAAATCTGCGATATTTCGGAGTGATGATATGACAAAGAAAGAGAAAAAAGCACGCGCGGCTTTTGCCGTGGCGGCGCTGAAAGAAAGATACCCCGACGCGCTCTGCGCGTTGGAATACGGCGGCGACCCTTGGCGCTTGCTCGTTATGGGGCGGCTTTCCGCACAATGCACGGATGCGCGCGTGAACGTTGTTTGCAAAGATTTGTTCGCGGCGTACCCCGACGTTTACGCTATGGCGGGCGCGGAATATGCCGACGTGGAAAAGCTCGTTTTTTCCTGCGGGGTTTACAAAGTAAAAGCGGCGAATATTATCGATTTTTCCCGAATGATTGTGGAAAATTTCGGCGGCAAAGTGCCCGACAATATGGATGACCTGCTCACTCTCCCCGGCGTGGGGCGAAAAATCGCCAACCTCATTCTGGGTGATATTTATAAGAAACCCGCGATTGTGGCGGATACACACTGCATACGCATATCGAACCGCTGGGGGCTTTGCGACAGCACCGACCCGAAGAAGGTGGAGTTTGCACTTAAGGAGCTTGTTCCCGACGAAGAACAATCGGATTTCTGCCACAGAATAGTGCTTTTCGGGCGCGACATTTGCCCTGCGCGCGCGCCGAAATGCGAAGAATGCCCGTTTAAGGAGTTTAAATGTAAGGTAAAATGAAATCACGCGTTTTGTTTTTGGATTATGATGGCGTGGTGAACATTTCTATGTGGAACGAAAAGGGCACGAAACGAGCCTTCGGCTACCCCGAGGACGGAAAAGTGAACCACTTCCAGGCTGTGCAATGGGTTTCGGAGTTTTGCGAGCGCTGCCACTACGACATTGTCGTCACAAGCACGTGGCGCAAATACGGAAATTATAAGGAATGCCTTATATGCGGCGGCCTGCGTGAGGGTATAGAGATTCTGGGCAAAACAGATGACCTTTCCGCAGAGGGTGGCAAACGTGGCGACGAAATAAAGCGCTACCTCGACACGCACCCCGAAATTAAATATTATCTTATTGTAGATGATATAGACGAAGTGTTGCCCGAGCAGAGGGAGCATTTTGTGAAAACGGAAATAGAATACGGCTTCTGCGAACGCGAAATGAACCTTTGCATAGATATTTATATGAAAGATAAGGGGCACGGCGGAAGTTTTTGGAGAAAGGACAATTTATGATAACAGGACCTTTGGCGGACAGAATGCGCCCCACCGATTTTACCCACGTATACGGGGACGAAAAACTTTTTGGCGAAAAGGGGATTTTTGCCCGTATGCTCAAAACGGGGCATATCCCGAATATGATTTTCTACGGTCCTTCCGGCACGGGCAAGACCACGAGCGCCAATATACTCGCAAAAGCCTCCGGCAAGACGCTCTATAAGCTCAACGCCACGAGCGCGGGTATTTCCGATATAAAAGATATAATCGCGGAAACAAACTCTTTTCTCGGCAGCGACGGTATTTTGCTATACCTCGACGAAATACAGTATTTTAACAAAAAACAACAGCAATCGCTGCTTGAATTTATAGAGGACGGGCGCATAACGCTTATCGCGTCTACCACGGAAAACCCGTATTTCTACGTTTATCCCGCTATTATTTCGCGCTCCGCTGTGTTTGAATTTAAGCCCATAGCGGTTTCAGAGCTTGAAAAAGCCGTGCGACACGCAAAAGAATATTGGGAGGCGGAAACGGGCAGAAAAATTGAAATAGAGCCCGAAGCGGTGCGCTCCATTGCTCTTTCCGCCGCGGGGGATGCGCGCCGTGCCATCAACCTTTTTGAAAACGTGGCAAGTCTTGCAGGCGAAAAAATCACGCTTGAGGATATAAAGGTGTTTTTGCCCGAGGTTATGGGTATGACGGGCTTTGACAAAGCGGGCGACGGACATTACGACCTGCTTTCCGCCCTTCAGAAATCCATTCGCGGCTCTGACCCGGACGCGGCGGTTTTCTACCTTGCAAAATTGCTCGCGGGGGGCGACCTTATTTCCGCTTGCAGACGCTTGCAGGTTATAGCGAGCGAGGACGTGGGCCTTGCCTACCCTCAGGGCGCTATCCTTACGCGCGCGTGCGTGGAAAGCGCAAAAGAGCTTGGCCTTCCCGAAGCCGCCGTGCCGCTTGCACACGCAACGGTGGCGCTTGCCACGGCGCCGAAATCGAACGCTTCCTATATGGCGTACCACGCGGCGGCAGCGGACGTGGCGGCGGGCAAGGGAAGTACACCGCCCAGAGCCCTGCAAAATGTGCATTTTGACGGTGTAAACAGCGAGGAAAAAGGGCAGAATTATAAATACCCGCACGATTACCCGAACCACTACGTTAAGCAACAGTATCTGCCGAACGACCTTGCGGGCGCCTGCTACTACCGCTTCGGCGAAAACAAGAACGAGCAGGCGGCAAAAGCATATTGGGAGCGCATTAAAGGCGTTTTGCCCGAAAATATGAAAAAATAATTAAATTTTAATAATCCTATTGACTTGGTAGGAAATAGATGATATACTTGCGGTAAGGAGAATTTTAAAAGCCTTATGAAGAAAATATATATGTATACTGACGGGGCGTGCAAAGGCAACCCCGGCGCGGGCGGATACGCCTGCATACTCGTCTACGGTGGGCGCGAAAAGGTGCTTTCCGGCGGCGAGGCGGAAACAACGAACAATCGTATGGAGCTTTCTGCTGTCATCGCGGGGCTTTCGGCGCTGAAAGAGCCGTGTGAAGTGGAAATCTGCTCCGATTCCAAATACATTGTGTCGGCAATCAACGAAGGCTGGCTTCGCTCGTGGGTCAAAAACAACTGGAAAAAGAGTGATAAAAAGCCTGTACTAAACGTGGATTTGTGGCAGAAGTACATAGAGGTTTCCGCCAAGCACACGCTGAAGTTCGTTTGGGTACGCGGGCATAACGGGCACGCATACAACGAGCGTTGCGACGAAATTGCCGTGGCGGAGGCTGAAAAATTCACAAAATAATTAAAAAGAAGGTGGCAATTTTGGGAAAAAGATTTGTATATGCAGACAATGCGGCGACGACAGCGCCGTACCCTGAGGTTATAGACGAAATGATGCCGTACCTGCGCGAAAAATGGGGCAACCCCTCCAGCATACACGGCAAGGGAGAGGAGGCAAAGGCAGCGCTTGCCGCATACCGTGAAAAGGTGGCCTCGCTCCTCGGATGTGAAGCGGGAGAGATTGTTTTCACCTCCTGCGGCACGGAGGCGGACAACCACGCCATACGCGGCGCGGCTTACGCAAACGCGGCAAAGGGCAAGCATATTATAACCACCAAGGTGGAGCACCCTGCTGTGCTCAACACCTGCAAGGCGCTGGAAAAAGAGGGCTTCCGCGTGACGTACCTCGACGTGGACGGTGAGGGCAGAGTTTCCGCAGAGGACGTGGAACGCGCTATTTGCGAGGATACCGTTTTGGTTTCCGTGATGTATGCGAACAACGAAATAGGCACGATAATGCCTGTACGTGAAATAGCCGCAGTGTGCCACGCGCACGGCGTGCTTTGCATGACGGATGCTGTGCAGGCGGTAGGCGCCGTGCCGATAAACGTGCGCGAGCTCGGCGTGGATATGCTTACGGCTTCGGGGCACAAAATCCACGCGCCCAAGGGCATCGGTTTATTATATATAGAAAAAGGAACGAGAATTAAAAATCTCATAGAAGGCGGCGGCCAGGAAAGGGGCAGACGCGGCGGCACGGAAAATCTGCCGTATATAGCGGCGTTTGCAAAAGCGTTGGAAATCGCCGTGGAAAAGCTGCCCGATATGGCGCGCGTGGCGAAAATGCGCGACAGACTTATAGCAGAGCTCACAAAACTTCCGCGCACACGTGTGAACGGCTCGCTTACGCACAGGCTTCCCGGCAACGCGAACATTTCCTTTGAGTGCATAGAGGGCGAGAGCATACTTTTGCTTATGGATATGGCGGGCATATGCTGCTCTACAGGCTCGGCCTGCTCCTCTAACTCTCTCGACCCTTCTCACGTGCTTCTTGCAATCGGCTTGCCGCACGAGGTGGCGCACGGCTCTGTGCGCATAACGCTCGCACACGAGAACACGGAGGAAGACGTGGACTATATTATAGAAAAGCTTACCGAAACTGTTGAAAGACTCAGAAAAATGAGCCCGCTTTGGAAAGAATAATAAATATTATTAAGGAGGAAGAAATATGTATAGCGAAAAAGTTATGGAGCATTTCTCTAACCCCCGCAACGTCGGCGAAATCGAAAACGCAAGCGGCGTTGGCGAGGTAGGCAACGCAAAATGCGGCGATATTATGAAAATGTTCCTTAAAATAGAAGATGGGGTTATTGTAGACGTGAAATTCAAAACCTTTGGTTGCGGTGCCGCTGTGGCAACGTCTTCGATGGCGACGGAAATGATAAAAGGCAAAACGGTGGACGAAGCGCTCACGCTTACGAATAAAGCGGTTGTAGAGGCGCTGGACGGGCTTCCGCCCGCGAAAATCCATTGCTCCGTGCTTGCAGAGGAGGCGGTGAAAAGCGCCGTTTTGGATTACTATAAGAAAAACGGCATGGAAAAAGAAATTCCCGGGTTCTGCGGCGATTGCGCCTCCTGCGGGGAGCATTGCCACCATTAAATTATTATAGGTAAGATTTTATGGAAAAGAAAAAAGTTCTTTTGGGA